>CAYFUR010000083.1:0-16575 GCA_964346275.1 uncultured Candidatus Sumerlaeota bacterium | reverse complement strand
CTAGCTCACGGGAAAGCTCAGCGCGTCTTCCAGGCGGCTTTGCCTCTCTTGCTGAATCGCGGCGGCGGCGGAAGCACCCAATTCCGATTCCAGCCGCTCGATAAATCCATCGACCTGGTTGGTCACAGCATTTTCTTCCGCTTCGCCAAGCAGTGCCCGCGCTTCGAGAAAGCACGCCAGCGCGCGCTCGCGCATCCCCCGGCCATTGAGCAAGAGCAGCGCATATTTCGAAAGCTGCTCGGAAAGGAGCGCGTTGGCGCCCGCCCTTTCTGCATTTTCGATGGCCGCCCGGCGTATGGAAACGGCCATGACAAAGTCTCGATTGTCCGTCTGGATATCAGCCATGCGGTCCAGGGCCCGCGCGCTGGCGGCATAGTCCCCATTGCTCGCCGCCAGATTGGCCGTGGACTTGAAGGTCTCAAACGCTTGCCGCGGAGCGTTCAGGGTCAGGAAGGACTCTCCCATTTTCAGCCCCGCGCCGTATAGACGTTGAGGAGCAGCCGCCTCCGCTTTCCCTTTATTCACCAGGTTGAAATAGGAGTCGAAATGCGCGATGGAGGATTCGTAATCCTCTTTCTCGAAATAGATCTCGGCCAGGTTGAGATGGACATCCGGCCTCGAAGAATCCGCCGTCAGAGCCTTCTGAAACCTCTGCTCTGCTTCGTTCCGGTTTCCCCGATTTGCCGCAAGGACGCCGATATTCACGAGTGTCGGCAGGTCTGGCGGAACGGTCTGTTCCAACTCTTCATAGTAATTCGCCGCCGCGTCCAGCTTGCCCTGTTCGATCAGGAGATTGCCGATTTGCCGGCGTACGGATGGCGTATAGCCATTGAGGCCAGCCGTGTTCTGCAGAAGTGCGAGCGCTTTTTCCCGCTCTCCCTGGTCTCGGTATTCCTTGGCGAGCTTCACGGCGGCGCGGCTGTCATTGGGATTGATGCGGGCCGCGATCCGTGCGTTCTCCGGTTTGGCTCCCGTTCGCGTCAGGAAATACTGAGTCTGGTCGAGAACCATGAGGCCTACCAGGCCCACCGCGAATATATAGCGCATTGAGCGAGCGGGGAGCGCCGGACCAAACACCCATCCCGCCCAGTCGAAGAGCTTCCCACCCGCCGAGCGCGCGGACTTCGCGGCTTTTCCCGGCGCTCCGAGAAGAAGCGAAGCGATCCGTCCATCGCGGAGCTTCCAGATCGCCCCATCCAGGATGAAGTGGTGGATGTTGATCAGCGCCGTAAAGATCAGGTAGCTGTCGACCAGGTTATAGGAAAACGCGCGGCTGATCAGCCAGGGCCCGGGCAGGAAAAGCGCAAGCCCGCCAATAACAAGGATGCCGTAGTATCGA
Source organism: uncultured Candidatus Sumerlaeota bacterium (assembly GCA_964346275.1). Classification (GTDB taxonomy): domain Bacteria; phylum Sumerlaeota; class Sumerlaeia; order SLMS01; family SLMS01; genus CAYFUR01. The sequence goes on along the minus strand of CAYFUR010000083.1, from coordinate 15,236 downwards.
ACCGGGTTCCAGCTCGGCCGAATGCCCGAGGCTGCCTCGCGCTTGGCAAAATGCTGGGTGATCCAGAGATACTGCGCACAATGCATGAAGGCCAGCGCGCCCGTGCTGAAGTAAATCGCCGAGGCGGAATCCTGCTGGAAAAACGTCAGGAAAATCGGAAAGACGAACCAGAAAAACTGCGTCGTCAGCAAAACCAGAATCGGCAGAAGCGGCCGCAAGCCCATCCCGCGCGACCAATTGCGCAACGCATAGGCCGCCGCGCCGAGAAAGACGATCAGGCAAATCGGCTGGGCTGCCGTCACAACCTGCGGCGGGATTCCCAGCGTCACCAGGTAAGGGTTCTCGGCGAATTGCGAGTGAATCGCCAGAAACCACATGACGTAAGACGAGAAGAACGCCACGTAGAGGCCGTGGCGATAACGCCTCTCGCCGCGGACCCCCGCCTTGCGGGCAAACATCATCGAGATCCCGAAATTCTGACCCGTATAGTGCCATGGACTCCATGTCAGATAGATTGTAAAAAGGTAGGGGAGGAGGAGCGGCGAATAATGCGTGGCAATCGCCGTGAGAACGAGAAAAATGGTCACATAGACTGTGAAGACTTTGTACTTCGATCGATCTTCCGACGTGCCGTAGGCGCGATAAATCGTCGCCATATAGTGCGGGTTGTTGCAGAAAACAGTCAGAAAGTAGAAAATGAAGGAGAGACTGAGGACGCCAGCCCCGCTCAGATAGTGGGTCAAACCGATGAGTGGAAGTGTCCAGGCCCCGCAGCCAATAATCAGGTCAACGGAGGGATTGACGAGCCAGAATTTCTTCTGCCGGGAAGCGGCTGTGGCGGAGGCATTCGGAAGAACGGCTGCTGACATATTGATCTGGAAGAAAGGCCGGCTGGGTTTCGCAAGCGCGCCTGGCGAACCTCAGGGAGTAGAAAACCCTCTTTCGAGAGCTTCGCGGACCAGGGGATTCTGCACGCGCTCAGTGCCGACGGTTGTTGCCGGCCCGTGGCCGCAAAAGATACGCCACTCGTCGCGCCCCCAATCGTCAAACAACGAACGGAGGGAGCGGGTCATATCCTCCGGACTTCCCCCGGGGAGATCCATACGGCCAATGGAACCCCGAAAGACGAGATCCCCGGCAAGAACAACATTCTCTTCGTCGCAGACAATGAGGACGCTGCCGGGAGAATGGCCGGGGACATGATACGTTTTCCAGGAATGGCCGAGGGCTTGGAATTCCTCGCCGCCTTTCCACGTTGTCTCAGCTTTCGAAGGATGAAAAGGCAGGCCGAAAAGAGCCGCTCCGCACAGCATCTCCGATTCGAGCCAGGGCGCCTCGATTTCATGAATGGAAAGAGGCACCCCATACTTCTCCTTAACCGGGGCATTCGCATTGATGTGGTCGATGTGGCCGTGGGTGTTCCAAATCTCCGTGACCTTGCCCTGAAGGGAGTTGATCTTATCGATGATGACAGGAGCATCATCCCCCGGATCGACGACGATCATTTCGCCCAGCTCTTCGTTTTGGACGAGATGACAGTTGGATTGAAATGGACTGACTGTTAAGGAATGGATTTTCAGCAAGGTGGGACCTCCTGGGTATCTCGGATGTGAGACTGCCAGGAGTCTTTGGCACGTGCAAGAGCGGATGAAGCCGCGCCCCCGATTGCAAGGCCTTCTTTTCCGTTGCCCGCCATGAAATTCTGGTAGGCATTGAAAGGGTGGCGGCATAACCTTTTCTGCCAGAGTTGTTTATCACTGAATTTGGAAGGTTTTCATGAGCACGTTTATCGTCGGCGATGTGCTCAATGGCAAATACGAGATCAAGGCCGTCCTCGGCGCGGGGGGGATGGGCACCGTATATCGTGCGCGCCAGATCGATCTTGGCCGCGACGTGGCCATTAAAGTTCCCAACCCCCAGGCTTTCGAAGTGCCCGGCTTTCTTGCGCGTTTCAGCCGGGAAGCCAAACTGGTCGCCCGTCTTGTCCACGATAACATTGTCCAGGTTTACGAATACCAGGAATCGGACAAGGCCGTTTACATCGTCATGGAATACGTGGAGGGCCATGATCTGAAGTCCATGATCATGCGGCCGCCCTCTGATCTTAAGGTGCGTGACCTGGCCGTGATCCTACGTGCCACTTCCGAGGGGCTGGCTCACGCCCACGAGTTCGGCATCGTTCACCGGGACATTAAACCTCACAATATCATGGTCCAAAGGCGCCCCCGTGGAAAATGGCGCGTCAAAATCATGGACTTCGGCATCGCCCATCTCGGTGAGAATACCAATCTCACCATGCAGCAGGAACAGTTGACCATGACCGGGCAGGCCATCGGCACGCCCACCTACATGTCGCCGGAGCAAATCCGCGGCACCGGCGTGACGGCACAGAGCGACATCTATTCCCTCGGCTGCGTCTCCTTTTTCTGCTTCACCCGCCAGACCCCTTTCATGGGCACGGGGTTCACGGTTGCCGCGGCGCACCTGAGCGATGAGCCGCCCAAGATTCGCTCCCGGGCGCCGGAACTTCCAGCCGAACTTGACAACGTTATCAATCGCTGTCTGGCCAAGGATCCAAAGGACCGCCCGCGCGAGGCGACCGATCTTGGCCAGGAAATCTACGATTCGCTGGAACCCATTTTTCAAGAGCCGATGAAAAGCATCTGGCCGGAACCCGAAGACAGGCGGGCAGGCACCGATGCCCTTGGTGTGACTCGCCCGGTGGGTGATGAGGATCCGATTCATACGGTGCAAGACCCTGGCCCAACGATGGCCGACCTGGGGTCGAAGGACCCGGTGAATACTGCTGAGTTTGATGCAGCCGGCCCGACCATGGGTGGGCAGCCGGGAGGTTTTGCCGGGGAGCGCCCTCCGGAGGAGTCCGTGGGGCGCGTCGCTCCGGAAGACCGGACGGTCGCGCCACGGGAAGAAACGTACACGAATCCATCGGAAGTCTCGAATCCAACGATCCCCTACGCCGGTCCGGAGCCCGCTGAGCCCATGGAAGCCGGCGCCGTCGAGGCGCCCCCCGGCATCACGGCCAGAAAGCTCTTTGTCATTCTCGCTGCCGTGCTTATCCCCTTATTGGGAATCGGAATCACCGTGGGGGTGCTGATGGGTGGCGGTCAGGAAGAGGGCCAAAACGGGGACCAGGTGGCCCAGATTGGTCCCGTCACGGATACCGAGCCGGATTCCACGCCTGATACAGACGAAGAAACGCCCCTGGTTGAGCCGAGCCCAACTGGACCGCCTCCCTCCCCGGAAACGGAGCCAAGCCCCTCTCCCGATCAAATGGCCGCGACGCCAACGGCTTCACCATCACCTTCTCCTTCTCCGGAACCCACGCCGACCGCCGATCAAATTGCCCAGCGCGTGGCCAGCATGCAATCGCGGTTCGAGGAAGCAGGAAGCCTGGAAGACAAAGTGCGCACCTGGACGGATACCTTCCGCCATCCCGCGCTGGGGACTGCTCCCAGGATGCGCCGGGCCGCGCAAGAGATGGCCCGCCAGATTACATTGAACCCGGAAATGGTTCCCGTTTCCGGGGATACATTTTCCATGGGGGCCTCTTCCGGCCCCGCAATCGCCGCGGATGAGACGCCCCAGCACAACGTCACTCTTTCAGGCTACGAGATTGGCATGTATGAGGTTACGGCGCTTGAATTCAGCCATTTTCTCAACACGATTCCCGATGGCGAGTCGCGCAACCTCTATACGCCCACGTCCAGAACGACCATTCAGCTTGATGAAGCGGGAGAGCAGTGGATCCCGGCGGAAAATCAAGAACTTCACCCGGCCAATTTCGTAAGCTGGAACGCAGCCCGCCGCTATACAGAGTGGTTATCAACCCAAACGAATGAACTCTATCGGCTTCCCACCGAGGCGGAGTGGGAAAACGCGGCGACCGACGGCTATGGCACAACGTATCCCTGGGGAGGAGCCCAGCCGGATCCCTCGCGCGCCCAGTATAACTCCGACAGCACCGTGCCCGTGACGCGCTTGCGCGAGGGCCGGAACGACCTTGGCTTGTATCACATGGCGGGTAATGTGGCGGAATGGTGTTTGGACTGGTATGATGAAAATGCCTACGACGAAGGGCGGCGCGTTGATCCCCAAGGACCCGTTTCGCCGCCGCAAGAGTCCCGTCCCCGCAAAGTGGTCCGAGGCGGATCCTTTATGACGCTCGTTCCCGAAGACTTGCGCGTCACGCGCCGGGACCGTGTCGAGCCGGACAAGCGAGAGGCGGACATCGGTTTCCGGCTCGCGAAAGATATCTGATGGCCCATTTCCATGAACGAGGCAAATATCAAATGAATAGCATACGCCCCATCCTCACCGTCCTGGCCGCGCTGAGTGCCCTGGTTTCAGGATGCTCGACCCCCAACCCGTACGACGTCATGGACCGCAAAGCGCAAGAAGAGACCATTCCTCTCATCGCCGTGGTCCCCGATTTCGAAGACGCCCGGGAATACGACCGCACCTACAACTCGGGCATGGCGAATATCCCCGTCATTGGACTTTGGGGCGGATATTCCTATGATCGCCACGACCAGATATACGATGACGTGGTGGCTCCTTTTTCCCGAATGCTGGCTGAGGATCTTGCAGAACGGCTTGAGGAAGCCGGCATCTTTTCCCAGGTGGAAGCCGTGCGATCTCTCGACGAAGTCGAAGAGGGGACCTACGATCTCGTTGTCGAGGGGCGAATCAACAAGCTTCAACGCAGCGGGGCGCGTATCAGCTACGGACTGTCTATCTTCTCGTGGATTCCCCATCGCCTTTTTCTGCCGAATACTTCGCGCAAGTGGACCATTGAAGTCGGGTATCAACTCTATGATGGCTATACAATGGAGCCCCTCGCCGACGAGGCGCTGGACGTGGAGCTTGGCACACGCCATTCCTATTATACCGTCTATGCGGATCACGGAAAGGTGAAGGACCTGGAAAATGATGTCACGCCGGTTTTTGATGCCTTCATCGACTGGGTCTGGACATCGATGCCCGAGGGGGGCGCCGAATACTGGGCTGATCTCCGCCAGGAGGGACAGGAATATCTCGCCCAAAAGCGGCGCGAACAGGAGCTCATTCGCAAGGGCACGCCGCCCACGATCACCTTCATCTCTCCATCCGACGATACGGAAGTCCGCACTTCATCCGTCGATCTGAACTGGAGCCTGACAGCTCCCGGCGGGTTAAAGGCGCTGTCGTTATCCGTGAACGATCGCCCTCTTGACGCGGGAGTTTCCGCGGCCCAAATGGCGCGCACGGAAACAGCGCCCCGCTCCATTCCGGCCCGAAAAACCGAAGTTCCCCTGCAGCTTGGTGAAAACCGCGTCGAAGCATTGATTATCGACCATCGCGGAAATGAAACGCAAAGCGCTCTGACCTTGCGCCGTTTGCCCGCGGCGCTTCAGCCTGAACAACGCTACGCTCTGCTCATCTCTCCGGCCACCGAGGAAAACCAGCAAGCCCTTTCCAGGCTGGAAACCGCTCTCACCGATGAAATGACAGGCCAGTTCAGCGGCCAGGATGTTTTCACCTACACTCCCGCCAGCCTCGAAGCCGAAGGCCTGGAAGAGACGATGCGAGAGTTTGGCGGCAAGCCGCTGGCGGGCGACCTGGCGTTTATCTATCTGCGGACAACCGGCGAGTGGGCAGACCTGACGATTGGCGAAACCACCATGACATTCGATGACTTCCTCAGCCGCCTGGAAGGGTCCCTCGCAACCCGCGAAGTGGTGCTTCTGGCGGACATCGACTGGAGCGGCGGCCCGGGCGACGAGGAAATCCGGTTCCGCCTGCAAAACCTCCCGGCGCGCTGGGCCGTCATTGTATCGCAGGCTTCCGGCGGAGCGGCTCCCGAGCCGGTTCTGGCTCCTGCCGCCACGAAAGGCTTGAAGGGGGATCCTGGCTCGACAAGGCGCCTGACTCTCCAGCGTTTCGTCGACGGAATCCTGAACGAACTGGATTCCTATGGTGAACTGGATGCCGAGGCTTACGGCCGATACGATCCAAGCATCACCATGGCCGAGCGGGAATAATGGACGCCCCGGAAGGCTTGCCAGAAGAAGAAATCGAATACGGCGTGGCGCGGAAGATCCCAGTCCGTGCCACGCGCTATCCCATTAAGCCGGTCGGGCCGAACCTCATCGTCGACCTGCGCCATTTCAACGGCACGCGTCTATACGGCTTGATCCAATACGCAAAGACGGAAAAAGACGGCTTTCTGCTCTATACGGATAAAAAGCGCAAGCAGCCGCGCTATCGCGTGCGCAGGCGCCGGGCCCTGGAATACCGCACGCGCACTTTCGATTTCATCTCCCTCGGCGAAAAGGATGAATACCACCTGGGAGGCCTGCGGCACCGCATCCCCCGTTTCTATAGCCCGTCGACCTGGGAACTCTTTAACTGGGAAGACGAGACGCTCGGAGAGTTTCGCCAGCTTGGAAGCCTGAATCTCGGTCTTTTTAAGCTTCGTGATCCGCTCGAGCTTTTCGCAGGCCGGGAGTATGGGTTTTTTGTCGACGAGGACCGGTTTGGCCGCATCCGGCGGTGGCTTGGCCGGGGCGTCGTCCGCCTGGCGGGGGAGATCGACCTCGATCCCGATTACGACCGCTATGCCGAGTTATTGCGTGTTTGTCCCGCCCTGTTTCTTTCGGTTCGCTGGCGTTAGAGGGTTGAGGGTAAACGAGATAGGCGGCCACTTTTCGAGTTGTGTCGATCCCTATTTTGGGTATTGACCTCGTCGGCCCAAAAGGCGAAAAAAGGGCGAATGTCGATCAAGAGAAAGGATCCTCGATGGCTGCCAAAAACGGTTCCGCTCAAGCCGCCCCCAAGGAAGAATACCGCGTCATCAACCTGAAGTACCGCCCCCAGGTTTTCGACGAAGTGGTGGGCCAGCGCTCTGTCGTCCGCCAGCTCCAGGGCGATATACGCGATAGCCGCGTTGGACACGCCTATCTGTTCACTGGTCCCCGCGGAGTGGGAAAAACCAGCCTCGCCCGGATTTTCGCCAAGGCGCTGAACTGTGTCGAAGGGCCGACCCCAACGCCTTGCGGCAAGTGCGTCCATTGCATCGGTATTGCCAGCGACTCCGACCTGGATGTCGTGGAAGTCGACGCCGCCACCTATACAAAAAAAGAAGAAACTGTCGAGCTTCTCGAAGGCATCGACCGCGCGGCGTTCCACGCGCGCTACAAGGTCTATATCATCGACGAAGTCCACATGTTTTCGACGCACTCCTTCAATGTGCTGCTCAAGCGGCTGGAGGAACCGCCTCCCGGCGTCGTCTTCATCCTCGCGACCACCAACCCCGAAAAAATTCCCGAGACCGTGATCTCCCGCTGCCGCCGATTGGAATTCGGACGCATGGAGACCGCGGATATCGTCGAGCGGTTGAAGGAAATCGCCGATAAGGAAAACGTCGTCTTTGCGGACAATGAGCGAGACAAAGTGCTTGAGGCCATCGCCCTTGCCAGTGAGGGCGGGATGCGTGATGCCCAGGTTTCCCTGGACCAGTTGATTTCTCTCAGTGAGGGCGAGCTGTCCGTGGAGAATGCCCGCCAGCTTCTTGGAATTGTCGAAAGCGACCTGTTGCATCAACTGCTCCAGGCTCTGGCCGACCGCGATACGGAAACTTGCCTGCGCCTGGTTCAAGATTTGGTCGAAAAAGGCCGGGACCTCCAGCGATTCATCAAAACGTTCTCTGTCTATCTGCGCGACGCGATGCTGCTCAAGGCCGGTGCGCCCGAGAACTTGCTGAAAGTCAATCGCGCCGACCCGGAGAAGCTGCGCGAAGCAACCGCCCGCCTTTCCATGTCGGCGGTGCTGAATTTCATGCAACAATTCCTCGACCTGGAAGAGCGGCTGCGCTCGGCGGCTCCCGCGCGTTTTGTGCTCGAATTTGCCCTGATCAAACTGACAGCGATCCATCCGAAATTCGTTTTGGATTCCATGGATTCGGCAACATTGAAGAAAGCAGGGCAAGCAGCGGGCCGCACTGAGACGGAGGCTCCGTCCGCTTCGAGCGCGCCCTCCGCTCCGCCCGCCGTGTCCCGTTCCATGGAAACACGCGAAGCGCCCAAGACTTCCCCGGCCCCAAAAACGTCGCCCCGCCGACCATCCGGCCCGGTAGCCGGACCAGCCAGCACGCGCCAGCCGGCGCTCATGCGATCCAGTGGGGGAGCGGCCGTGGCGGACGAGCTGCCCAACGTCGAAATTGGCAATCCCGCGCCAGAACCCGTGGAAGTGTCGGCGAAGCCGCCCACGGCGGAAACCGTGAACGCCTTCCGCTCGGGAGCCGACGAAGTGCTTCCCACGCCGTTGCGCGGTGTGGTGCCCGCCTCGGAGATCATGTTCCCCGAAAAGGGGGTTCTCTTGCTTCGCCTGGCGGCGAGAGATGGTGTCGTGAAGCCAATGCTCCATCGCCCAGAGAGCCAGCAAGCGCTTCACGAGGTGGCCCGCCGGATCTTCGGCCAGAATCTTCTGATCCGCATCGAAGTCGGGGAAACGATCGCCGCACCGGTTGTCATGGATTCTTCCTTTGACGAAGAAGAGGAAACGGGGGATGAACCCCCCAGGGTGGAAAGCTTGCGCGCCACCCCGCAGGTGATTGCTCCACGGGATGAAACACTGACCTTTCAAGACGCGCTGACCCGCTTTCCCGATTTTCGCGATGCGATCGAACTTGTGAGAAAGCATTGCGGCGTTGATCCGGTTCTCTTTAATGGACAACGCATCAAGCCCTGAACGCTGCTATCAAGAGAGAGAAAAACTGCATGATCGATCCAGGAATGATCCAAAAGCTTCAGAAGGACCTTCACAAGCGTATCGACCAGATGAAGGAAGATCTGAAAAGCGAATACGTCGAAGGAACAGCGGGCGGCGGCGTCGTCACCGTGGTGTCTAACGGCAATTCGGAAATTACCGAAATCCGCATCAAGCCGGAGGCCGTCGACCCGGAGGATGTCGAGATGCTCCAGGATCTTGTCCTGGCTGCCACGAACCAGGCCTTGGAGAAAGCCCGCCAGCTTAACGAGGATTCTGTTTCCGAAATCACTGGCGGCCTGCGCCTTCCAGGCTTGTTCTAACCAGCGGCCAGATGGCTTTACCCAAGGAAGTGGAAATCCTGATCGGCGAACTGTCCAAGTTGCCGGGCGTCGGTCGGCGCAGCGCCGAGCGCATGGCGTTTGACCTGGTGTTTGCCTCGGAGGAGCGTCTCGACGCGCTCTCAGACGCGATCGGCCGCATCCGGGGGGATGTCGGCACGTGTCCCGAATGTGGTTATTTCACATCCGGCGGGCGGTGTCTGATCTGCTGCGAGCACCGCCATCACGAGACCATTCTGGTGGTCGAGCGGGCGCTGGATGTGGTCGCCTTCGAGAAATCCGGCGGCTATCGCGGGATGTATCATGTTCTGGGCGGCCACCTGTCCCCGCTCAAAGGGATCGCGCCGGAGGATCTGCGCATGGCGGAGCTTTTCCAGCGCATTGAGAAAAATCCCGTGAGCGAAATCGTCCTGGCCACATCCTCCACCGTCGAGGGGGACGCAACGGCGCTGTATATCAGCCGCCACATCGAAAACCGGGAAATTCGCGTGACCCGCCTCGGCCGGGGCGTTCCCATGGGAGGCAGCCTGGAAATGGCCGATTCGGGCACGCTGCGCCTTGCCCTGGAAGGGCGCCGTGCCATGGAACACCCGAACGGCTGATCGACTCAGCCCCTTCTGATCCGGAGCAGCGATTCCATGAAGCAATCCGCCGCGATCCATTCCCATCGCAGCCAGTTGGTGCTCAGCCATCTCGCTGCCCGTCGGCGCAAATCGGGCAAAGCTTATGTGGAAGGCGAGCGCACGGTGGCCCAGGCGCTCGATGGCGACTGGATTTGCGAGGCTCTTTTCGTGGAAGATGAATTTGCCGACAGCGACCGCGCCGGGCCCCTCCTGGAAAAGGCGCGCAACCGCCGCGCGCGAATCCACCGCGCCACGTCCCGCGCATTGGCAAAACTCTCCGACTGCGAGACGCCACCTCCCGTCGGCCTCATCGTGGCCGCTCCCGAACGCGACGTCTATACCGCCCCCCTGCCGGAGCGCTTGTTGGTCCTCGACCGCGTAAAGGATCCCGGGAATGCTGGAACCCTTGTGCGGACGGCGGCCGCGTTTGGTTTCTCCTGCGTTCTGACTGAAGGATCGGTGGGTTTGACCAACGAGAAGTTTCTCCGCTCCAGCGCCGGAATGTGTTTCCTCGGGCGGGCCGTCTATGCGGGCGGGCCGGCTGGAAAGCTTGCGGAGTATCTCCGGGAAAAGGGGGTCCGAACCGTGGGGTTTGATCCCCAGGCTGCATTGGAGCTGGCAGAGGTCGCGTTTGATAAGGAGGAATGCATGGCGTTGGTGCTTGGAGGAGAGGTTGCCGGTCTGGATCAGTCGGCCTGGCATCAGGCGGACCTTGTGCGCATTCCCATCCGGCCTGGGGTCGAGTCGCTTAATGTGGCCATATCCGGCGCGATTGCCGTCTATACAGTCGCGCAAAAGCTGGGAGGGAATCCGTGAATCTGTTCGACCTGGCATATCTGGGGATCGCCCCCTTTTTTTTCGCGTCCGCCGGTTACAAGCGGTGGAGGTATGGAAAATACAGGCGTTCCCTGCCGGGGATGTTCGGTGCCAACCTGCCCGGCTCCCCCTTGCCCGCAAAGCAGGAGCGCGTCTGGATGCACTCGGTCAGCGTTGGTGAAACGGTGGCCGCTTCGGCATTCTTCCGCGTCATGAAGGAGCGCCGCTCCGAGTGGGAGTTCCTCTCCACGACAACCACGGAAACGGGCCAGGATCACGCGAAAAGAATCCTCGCCGAAGCGGATTACCACGACTTCTCGCCAGTTGACTTGAGCTGGAAGACAAGCCGGTTTCTCGACAGATACAGGCCTTCAATCTATACATTTTTTGAAACCGAGATCTGGCCGAATACGCTGTTGCAATGCCGCAAGCGCCGGATGCCGATCTTTCTGGTCAATGGCAAGCTCTCTGATAAATCCCTGCGCGGTTATTCTCTCGCAAGGCCCCTTTTGGCCCGGCCACTCTCCGCGGTTTCAGCCTTCCTCATGCAGACCCAGGCCGATGCGGACCGGATGCGTTCGTTGGTTGGAGATCGGCGCATATATGTTACCGGCAACGTGAAATTCGATAATCTGCCAAAGCCTCTGAGCCAGGAGGAGCGGCAGGAGTTGCGGCGCAGCTTTGGGGTCGCTGAAGACCAGCTTCTTTTTCTGGCCGGCAGTACACATCCCGGAGAAGAGCGCATAATCCACGAGGCCTTTCGCCGTTATCAAAACCATGGCGGTCCTCCGGCGCGCCTCGTGATTGCGCCGCGCCATCCCGAGCGATTCGACATCGTGCCCGTGGAGCTTCAGCGCTCCGGCGCCAGGATCCATCGCACGTCGGAAGGCCCGGCGCCGGCGGGGGAAGACCTGGTCGTGGTCCTGGATGAAATGGGTGTCCTGGGCCGCGCCTTTGGTGCTGCCGACGTTGCCCTGGTGGCGGGATCGTGGCAACCGATCGGCGGCCATAATCTGCTTGAGCCCGCCGCCCACGGAGTCCCCGTCCTCCATGGCCCGCATATGCACGCTCAAAAGGAAATCATGCGGATCATGGATGCGAACAAGGCCTCCCGTTCAGTGAGGGAGGATCTTATTGACGAAGAATTGATCCGTCTTGCTCAAAACGAAGGCACACGCCGCGAGTTGGGCGAGAATGGCCGGCGGGCCGCCGAGAAAAACGCCGGGGCGGCAAAGCGGAGTGTCGACTCTATCCTGGATTTCCTCGAAAGCAATAAGCCTAGCGGCGCTTAAGAAACCGGTTCTTCAGCTCTTCCGCCTTCTCCGATGACTGGTGCCCCATCACGTCTTTGCGGTAGATGGGGCATGGATTGGTCATATAGAACGGCTTATCCGGATGCGAGCAGTCGCAGAGTTCTGCGTTTTCGCCGACGGCATGATAGTAGGCACAGTCTCTCAGTTTGCAGTTTACTCGGGTGGCATTCATAGTCGGGGGGCATCTCTCCTTTTTCCTCGCTGATAAAAATAGGACGCTCGGGAGAGATTCGTCAACCGGCGCTTGCCGGGGCTTCCGCCGACTGCTCGTTCATCGCCTCATCGGACAGCCGGGCCAGGTCTCCCTCGAGTTCCGGCCGGTCGTCTTTGTATTTGGGATCGAACAAATGACAGGCAACCCGCCCCCCATCACGGAGGTGGAGCAGCTCGGGATAAACGGAGTCGCAGGGCTTGAAACGGTATCGGCACCGTGGATGGAAGTGGCATCCCGATGGCGGGTTGACCGGCGAGGGGACGTCGCCCTGGAGAACGATGCGTTTGCGGCGTTTTTCCTTCTCGATGATCGGCACGGCGCTCAACAAAGCCCGCGTATACGGATGGCGCGGATATCTCATGATCTCCGCATTCGCTCCCAGTTCGACGATTTTGCCCAGATACATCACGGCCACGCGATGGCACAAATGGCCAACGACCGAGAGATCGTGGCTGATGAAGACATAGGAAAGCTCGAACTCTTTCTGCAGATCCTCCATGAGATTAATCACCTGGGCCTGAATCGAAACATCGAGCGCCGAGACGGGCTCGTCGGCGATGATGATTTCCGGCTCCACCGCAAGGGCTCGCGCAATGCCGATACGTTGGCGCTGGCCTCCGGAAAACTCATGGGGGAACTTTTTCGCGGCTTCCTGAGACAGCCCCACCTGGTCCAGGAGCTGTTTGACCCGCTTGCGTCGCGGCTCGCCACGGGCCGCGAGGCCATGAATGGCCAGGGCCTCGCCGATAATCGTGCCCACCGGCATCCGAGGGTTCAAAGAACTGAACGGATCCTGGAAGATCATCTGCATCCGGCGCCGATACGGCATCCACGCGCGATTGGGCAATTGGGCCAGATTGTGTTTCGATCCGGCCAGGCGCACCTCCCCCGCGGTCGGTTCGATCAGCCGCAGAATCAGGCGCCCGATCGTTGTTTTGCCGCATCCGGATTCACCGACCAAGCCCAGCGTCTCCCCCTTCTTCAGGTCGAAACTGACCCCGTCTACCGCTTTGACGTGGCCCACGACCCGCGACAAGACCCCCTTGCGCAGGGGGAAATGCTTTTTCAGGTTACGAACGCTGAGAAGGGCGCCCTTTTCTTCAAGATGACTCATACAGAACCCGTTTCATCCTCGGAAAAGACTCGTCAATCCTCCAGAGATGAGGAGTTGAATTCCACACACTTCCGGCTTTCCCGCGATTGACGCAACCCCACTCTCGCGGCGGCCGGTTTAAATTTCGGAACCTCCGCACAGATCGACTGATTCTGGATTGAGGCCCGCCTCTTCATGGGTTTGAGATTGATCCCCCTGCCCGAGGCGAAGATAACTCCAGCCATGACAGGAAAGCCCACGGGCACAAATCCCATTTAAGCGTTGCCATGTCGCGAATCCTCATAGTCGACGATGAAGAGAACATTCGCTTTACCCTCCGCGAGTTGCTCCGCCGCGAAGGACAGGGCTATGTGATCGACGAAGCCACCGATGGCGAAGCCGCCATTGAAAAGGTGCGCAAGCACACCTACGCCCTCGTGATCATGGATATTCGCATGCCGCGCCTCGATGGGATGGCGGCGCTCCGGCAAATGAAGCAGATTCATTCCGATCTCATTGTCGTCCTGATCACTGCCCACGGGACGCAAAAGCTCGCCCTGGAAGCCATTCAGGCCGGCGCTTACGATTATTTCACAAAGCCCTTTGACCTCACCGAAGTCCGCATTATTTTCCGCCGCGCCGTCGAGAAAGCCCGCCTTCTCCATCAGATCGACCAGATGCGCGGCCAGGACATCGCCCGCTACTCCTTTGACAAAATCATCGGCCAGAGCGCGGCCATGCAGGAAGTCTTCCGCCTCATCGAACGCGTCCTGGACAACGACATCACGGTTCTGATTACCGGAGAAAGCGGCACCGGCAAAGAACTCGTCGCCACCGCCATTCACAACCACAGCCTTCGCAAAGACAACCCTCTGATAAAAGTCAATACCGTCGCCATCCCCGAGACATTGCTGGAAAGCGAACTCTTTGGCCACGAGCGCGGATCATTCACCGGAGCCACCTCCCAAAAGATCGGCAAAGTGGAAGCCGCAAACACCGGCACGCTCTTCCTCGACGAAATCGGCGACATGTCCATGCCCCTCCAATCAAAACTCCTGCGCGTCTTGCAGGAACGCGAAATCGAACGCGTTGGCTCGACCAAGCAAGTCAAAGTGGATATACGCGTCATCGCAGCCACCAATCGCGATCTGGGAACCCTCGTCGAGAAAAATGAATTCCGAGAAGACCTCTATTACCGGCTCCACGTGTTGCCCATCCACCTGCCCCCGCTCAGAAAACGGCGCGACGACATCCCCCTCCTGATAGACAGTTTCATCCAGGAGTACAATCCAAAGCTGCGGCGCAACATCGTCTCCGTCTCCGAGCCAGCCCTGCAGAAATTCCTCAACTACTCCTGGCCCGGAAACATTCGCGAACTCGAAAACGTCATCCAGCGGACCATGCTCCTTGCCCGGGGAACCACCATCGAAGTCGAAGATCTCCCCCCCACCCTGAAAGGCGAATCCCCCCTCGCCAAAGCCCCCGCCGGCGAACTCGGTCCCGGAGCCGAAATCCTCGAAAACCTCGACCTGGCAAGCCTCCTCGACACCGAGGACTTCAGCACCCCCCTCTCCGACCGCCTCTCCCTCATCACCGACCACATCGAAAAGCACCTCATCCGCGGCGCCCTCAAGAAATGCCAGGGCCACCGCCAGGAAACCGCCGACCTCCTCGGCATCAGCCGCAAAAGCCTCCACAACAAAATGGTGCGCTACGGCCTCTTCTCCGAAGAGATTTGATCTCCCCGCACAGCCCTTTTGAATTGACCTTCCTCAACCCGCCCCGTATGTAACCATACCAGCGAGCGGGAATAGCTCAGTTGGTAGAGCATCAGCTTCCCAAGCTGAGGGTCGCCGGTTCGAACCCGGTTTCCCGCTCCATTGAAATCACTCAACTTACACCTCATTTGGGACACGTCAGCGAGCCACTCGGATCGGCTCCAGCTGACACCAGCTGACATGAACAGGGCCTATTCGTGTCGGTAGACGTTCCTGCGTCTGCCTTTTCATGAACAGACCCTCTCAGCTTCGTGCGATGATGGAGGCGATTCCACTCAAGGAGCGCCGACAT
>CAYFUR010000082.1:9570-16830 GCA_964346275.1 uncultured Candidatus Sumerlaeota bacterium | reverse complement strand
ATCGAAACCAGCTTCAAGGATGAGACCGAGACAGACCTCTTTGGCGAGCAGGCCGCAGAGAACGGCCTGCTCGCCAAAGAGGTCTGTCTCGGTCTCATCATCGAAACCAGCTTCAAGGATGAGACCGAGACAGACCTCTTTGGCGAGCAGGCCGTTCTCTGCGGCGGCGTCAGCGAACTGATGAAGGCCGGATTTGAAACCCTCGTCGATGCCGGCTATCCCCCCGAGATGGCCTACTTCGAATGCGTCCACGAAATGAAGCTCATCGTCGATCTGATCTACAAGAAGGGCTTCGCGGGCATGCGCTACTCCATCAGCAACACGGCCGAATACGGCGACTACTCCCGCGGCAAGCGCGTCATCACCGGCGAAGCGCGCCAGGCCATGAAGAAAATCCTCGGCGAAATCCAGGACGGCACCTTTGCCAAAGAATGGATCAGCGAATGCGAAGGCGGCATGAAAGACTTCCTCAAAATGCGCGAGGAAAACGCCGAACATCAGGTCGAAAAAGTCGGCCAGCGCCTGCGCTCCATGATGGGCTTCCTCGGCCAGTAAACCAGACGCAAATCCAAATGATCCCAAGGGGAAGGCATCATCGCCTTCCCCTTTTTGTTTTGCGGTGGACCCCTGATTTCTTAAAGGCTTGCCACGCTCGCGGCTGGAGTCCTGCTCCAGTACTCCAGAGCACCGATGGGAGACGGGAAAGTGGCTGAATGGCTGAACGCAATCAGGCACAAATGGCGCAACGCCTCGGGAGAAGCGAAGTTCCACATCGTCCTCGGCGTGGGGCTCTTCTTCTTCCTCGCCTGGGTCACGCCGATTCGCTGGGCTGATCCGCTCAATTGGGATCAAGTCTATACAATCCGCCCTTACATGGAGGAGTCGCCCCGCTTTTCCCTCGACGGAGAGTGGGAACGCTCTCCGCAAGCCTTTCTCGCGCGCGACAAGACGGCCACCCTCAGGATCGAAACAGACCGAGGCCCCTGGCGCTCGATTCGCCTGATGATCAACGGCGATATCGATGCGAGGTGGACCGTCCGCCTCCGCCGCGCGTATAGCGGCTTCACCCTCCTCAATGTCAAACCGGGAGAAGAAATCCGCACCGGGACGGAGGAATTCTCCGCCCTCGCCTTTTCCGATGAGCCGATCCAGGTTTCTCTCTCTCCCCGTAATCCGCCGCAGGGCGGCGCCCGGCTGGACCGCGTGATGGTCCGCCTGACCGCTGAGGAAGCACGCGGCGATCCAGCCTCCATCCCCGGTTTGCTCATCGGACCTCTCGTGCCGCTGGGCCTGGCCCTCTTTCTCAGCCGCGCCGGACGCCGGAATTTCCGCCAGGGAACCATCCTCGCAGGCCTGGCGGGCGTCGCTCTCGCGGGAACGGTCCCGGGCTTTCCCCGCGCCCTGGATTTTCTCTGGGCCGCCGGGACGAGCTTTTTCCTCGGCACGGCAACCGCCTCCGCCTTCCAGGCCTGGCGCAGCCACTCCGCGCAGAAGCCGGAAGCCGCCGCCCGCCAGATCCGGCTGGCCGAGCTTTGCGCCATCGTTTCCATCATGAGCATCGCCCTCTGGACGCGCTGGGATGCTTTTCTCGACATGTGGTCCCTGCCCCCCTTGCCCGATGCGAAGGGATATCTGCAAATCGCGCGCGAGGGCGGATTCTACCAGACGCTCCAGGACCACGCCCCCTTCATTCGCGAGCCCCTTTTCCCCGCCCTGATTCGCTGGTGGTACGAACTCGCCCCAAACTCCGTCACCTCCGCCCGCCTCCTCTGCATGCTCATTGGATTGATCCCGGTGGGGCTCACATGGTTCGCGGGGCGGCGGCTCTTTTCTCCTGTGGTCGGGCTTCTGGCGGCGGCCGCCATGGCCCTCAACCCCATCCTCGCGGAGCAAAGCGTCTCCGTCCTTCGCGACGACTTGCTCATCACGCTCTTTCTCGCCCTGATCTGTGTCGTTGTCTATACAGGCCAGCACCCCTGGTGGCGCGCGGCCCTCTTCGGCCTTGCCGGCGCGGGGCTCGTGCTCACGCGCGTTGGCAGCCTCTTTCTTCTCCTGCCCCTTGGCGGCATCGAAGCATGGCGCCGCCGCTGGCGTCTCAACGAGATCGGACTCGCCGCGGCGCTCGTGCTCCTTCCGGTGCTCCCCCACCTCGCCTTGAACGCGCGCCAGGGCGACGGCGATTTTCTGTATAGCGCCAATGTCCACACGCGCTACTACCTGAATCGCGCCAATATCGGCGAGCCGGGCTTCCCCGCCACCATGGAAGAATGGGAGGCGGATCCCTACGCCGGCGAAGCGGCCGGGTCGGCGGCCCTCATCGGGCGCGCCCCCCTCCACCAGGTCATCCCCGCGACGGCCTGGGGATACATCAACATCTTCGCTTTTCGCTATCCCCACGGGCATTTGTTTTTTGGCCACGAATGGCTGATGATCTTCGGCCTATTCGGAGCCTGGGGCCTGTGGCGCAGGCTCCGCGAAATCTGGTGGCTCATCGCCTGGTTTCTGATCTTCCTCTTTCCCATTGCGGTGATCGCCCCGATCCACCTGGACTACCGCCTTGCGACCCCCGCGGCCCCCTTCATCCTGTGGGTCTGGGCCCTGGGAATCCAGGAAGCCGCCTTGCTGGTCTGGAAAGCGTTTCCCTCCCTCAAACAAAAAAGGGGAACTCCGAAGAGTTCCCCAAAAGAGAGCTGAGCTGTTGCGCCCGGTTTATTCGTAGGCCTGCCAGCCTGGGGCGTTGACCAGAATCTGGAAGTCGCCCCAGCCGCTCAGTTCGCCGCCGGTGGAGTTGGCCGTTTCCAGGGCCGGATTCGTCACATCGAAGGATTCCGGGATCAGCGGCTCGGCCTGCGTTGTGATGAACTGCGGATCGCCGGCGAACTCGTTGGTCACCGTCACCGTGCCCGTGCTGGTGTTGCGCTCGACCGCCGCAAGGGCATTCGAGCCCGACTGGGCCAGCACACAGAAATCAAAAACGATCTCGCCGCCGCCGAGGTTCTCCGCCGCCGTGTTCGGACCGGCGATCACAGAATCAGTCACCGTGATGGTGGAATCGGCGGTCGTGCCGGATTCCAGCTTCACGGCTGCAAAAGGATCGTCGGTTCCCGGATCAGCCGCGCCAGCATTGAAGAACGTGCAGCCATCAATCGTGAAGTTCTTCGCTGCGCCCGGATCGAAGTCGGTCCAGAAGCCTTCCGACTGGGTGTTCGCAATCAGGGAATCCGAAAGCGAGAAGGAGTTCGTGGTGTCCATGTCCGCCCGAATCGCGAAGCCGCCGCAATCGATGAAGAGCGAATTCGTGATATCCCAACTGTTACCCTGGAAGTTCAACATGCCAAGGCCGCTTGCGTTGCGAACGCGATAGTCATTGACCGTGAAATCGGACGAGGTGGCGGCGCTGACCTGCGTGCCGTCATTCGGGCCGACAATATAGACACCATCCCAGTTGTGGGTGGATGTGCGCACGCCATCGTCGGAGGGATAAAGAATCAGGTCGGCGTTGGTCCCATCGGTCCAGTTATAAATCTCGAAAGAGGTGAACGTGGTGTTGATCACGCCTTCCACGCCGGCGAAAGCCGTGCGGGTCATGCCATAGAAGGGATCGTCGGCAAAGAAGATGATACCAGAAGCGCCGAGATCCGGGTCGCCATCAAAGGTCGTCTGGAGAGGGGCGTCGCTGCCGTCGTTGGCGCTGATCAGCACATTGTTGATGACGATGTCCAGCGTACCGGCGGTTGTGGCCGGAGTGCAGGCGATGACATCGTCCGCCGGCGTATCGGTGCTGCTGGGAATCAGAATCAGGTTCGACAGCGTCACGGTTTCATCGTCCGCCTGGATAAAGATCGCGTCGGAAGTGCCCAACGACGAATCCGTGTTGTCCTGGAGAGCAACGATGGGCCGGTTAGACGGATTCGCTCCGGCAATGGTGAGTGTCTTGTTCTCGATGGTGATCGGCTCTTCGTAAAGACCGGTGTTCTGCACTTCCACCGTGTCACCGCTCGCAGCCGCGTCAACGGCGGCCTGAATGGTGGTGAAATCGCCTCCACCGGTGGCGTCCACAATGTGCGTGGTCTGGGCGTAGGCGCCCGCGGTGAGAGTGGCCAGCATTGTTGCGGCGCAAATTCTCTTGAGCATGGAATCGACTCCTTCAAGGGGGGATGTCGGCCCCCCCACATGTCGATCGAAACCTGAAAACGCTCGAGGACGGGACGGGGGGGCCGCAAGTTGTCCAAGATGGCGACAAGGAAACGATTTTGTGTCGAAATCTGCAAGCTTTTTTTCTGCAAATTGCGGCTTGGACCGACGGTTTTCGCCTAAAACTCTGAATTTCAGACAACAAGGGAGCTCACTTGCAAAAGCTTTCAAAACGAGGATATAGTTTTTCCAGACAACTTTCAAAATCCCTCGACAAGCTTATTTAAGCCCCGGTTTTTCAATCACCTGATAAAGTGCCATTTCATCCACAATAAAACTGTAACCGGTTACATTTTGCCGCGATTCCGTCATTTCAACAAAGCCTGACTCAAGAGTCCCCATTCGAGGAGTTTTCCCGGGAATCAGCCCCGACGCACCCATTTCAGGAAGATGGCTTCTCCCGGCCTGGTCGATCCGCATCTGGCGGATACGCCTCCTCGAAGCAAAGCTGATAGCCGTCCGGATCGGCGAGATACACCCGCCGGTTGCCGGATAAGGTCAGGGCGGGGCGGTTGGTCTCGAGTTCCCACTCGCGAGCCTCGTGGAACACCTGCTCCACGCTGTCGCACAGAAAATGAAGAATCACGCCTTGGGCGCCGGGAAGCTCCGGCGCCGGCGCCTCCTCCAGCCAAAGCTCGGCTCCCCCGCGTCGCACGGCGCACCTGGCCGCTCCGCCCTCTTCATTCCCCCAGATTCCAACGATCTGAAAATGCAACACATCACAGTAGAACCGCCGCGATTCCTTGAGGCTGCGGACGGCAAGAAGGGGCACGTGGCGGTAGACATGCATCGTCTAGCCCTCCCACATTTCTTCGTAGAGACGGCTGTGGCCATCGATCATGGCTTCCAGCGGATAGCGGCGCCGGGCAACCCGCCGGGCGCGTCGGCCCAGGGCTTCCCGGTTTTCCGGCGAGCGGGCGAGTTTGAGCGCCGCATCCGCCAGCATCCGGCGATCCCCGGGTGGCACGAGAAGCCCCGCCCTGCCGTGGGCAAGGGCCTCCCGATTGCCGCCAACGTCCGTGGCGGCGATGGCCTTGCCGCAAGCCATGTATTCCAGAATCGCGTTGGAAAAACCCTCGTCCCGGGAAGCGTGAACCGCGAAATCCGCATCCTTCAGGAGGGAAGGCACATCAGGCCGATACCCGGTAAAGACCACGTGGCGGCCAAGCCCGAGCGCCCGGGCGGCGGTGGCGAGTTCTTCCTGCAGCGGGCCGGAGCCAATGCAAAGCAGCTTGGCACCGGGAAACTCCGACACCACATGCTTCCAGGACTCCAGCAGCAGATCGTACCCCTTGTGGGGCATCAGGTTGGCCACGGTGGCGGCGATGGCCTGCGCATCCGCCAGAACCGGAAACTCCGAACGCAAGTCCGCGCGGGGCATGGCGTCGAGGCGTTGAAAGTCGATCCCGTTCGAGACAAGCCGCAGCTTGCCGCGAACATGCTTTTCCTTTTTCAGACAGGCGCGCCCCACGGCCTTCGAATTACAGGTGATCGCCTCGGCGCGCCGGTTGATCCAATTCTCCACGGCGGTCAGGAGCCGGGAATCCCGCTTATCGGAAAACGTCTGCCGACGGCTGGTGATATAGACAGTCCGCCGCGGCACGATCAACCGCCCCCAAAGGTGGGCCCAGAACAGCCAGGCATGAAGCACATCGGGCCGGAAACGCCGCACAAAGCGCACGGAATTCCACCAGGCCAGCGGCAGGCTGAGCCACGCCAGCGCGTTCCACCTCGGGCGGAACCGGCGCAGATTCACGGGAAACACTTCGAACCCTTCGTCGATGACCTGCTGAAGCCGGACCCCCTCGTAGTGAAGCAGCATCAGGCCGACGCGCCACCCACGCTGGCGCAGCCCCCGCATCAAATACACAAGCTGTCCCTCCGCTCCCCCCTCGCGGAGGGAACCGATTACAAACAGGATGCGCGGCGGGCGGCTCATAGAAGTTCTTCGTAGAGATGGATATACGCACGCACCATGCGCTCGGTGGAAAAGCGGCGCCGCATGCGCTCCGAGGCGGCGCGGCCCAGCCTGCGTGCTCTCGCGGGCGAATTCAAGAGCGAGAGGGCGGCACTTGCCAGCCCTTCCACATCCCCCGGCTTGGCCAGCAATCCATGAACGCCATCGCGGATCAGCTCGGGCACTCCCCCCACATCGGTGGAAACCACGGGCACGCCGGCGGCCATCGCCTCCATCAGCGCGTTGGGCAGCCCCTCGAAATCGCTCGCCAGCATATAGACATGCATGGCGCGATAGTAAGGCGCTGGTTCCTCTACTCCCCCGGCAAAGGCAACGTGGCCTTCAAGGCCCAGCTCCCTTGCCAATCGTCGAAGCCCCTCTTCCTCTCCCAAATCCCGGCCAACGATCAGCCCCTTCACACCGCCCTGTTGCTCCCGGATGCGGGCCAGCGCCCTCAAAAAAAGGGCGTGGCGCTTCTGGCGCTTGAGGTTGCCAACCGTACCAATGATCTTCGAGGCACCGGCCAGCTCCCGATGGCGCTGGGACAAATCAACCCCCTTCGCCCGCTGGTATGGCCCTGGATCAAAGCCGTTATAGACAACACGAACCTGGCCCCGCTGGACCTTCTCCCGCCTCAGCGTATCCCTCGCCACGACCCGCGAGTTACAGACGATCCGGTCGGTAAACCGGTTGGCAACATTTTCCAGATACTGATAATGGCGGCGTTTGTCTTTATAGTCCCCAAGATTCCTCCGCCCGGCGATCACGCCGCGCACATGAGGCGCCATCTTCGCCGCCGGAGCCGTGATCACATTTTGCCAGAAGAGGAACGACTGGACAATGACCACCCGTTCCCGCACAAAGATCGACCGCATCCGGTGCATCACGGCGGCGAGGTTGATCCAGAAGCGCGGGTCGCTCTTGGGCAGCCAGAACCGCGCGCCCAGGTGATAGACGGGAAAACCCGCCTGAAGCACGCGCTCCTGCAGCGGGCCGTGGCTTTCCGCCGCCAGCACCAGCGGCTCCCAGCCAAAGCGCGGCAGCCCCAGCGCCAGTTCCACGGCCTGGCGCTCAGCGCCGCCAAGCGTAAAGTTCGGCAGAACCAGAGC
>CAYFUR010000082.1:0-9470 GCA_964346275.1 uncultured Candidatus Sumerlaeota bacterium | reverse complement strand
CTCACTGCCAATGGTTGAAATAGGGCAGATTCCCGGCCGTCTTGTCGATTTCCTTGCCCGCGGCCAGCAATTCCGCCGTGGAATCCCAGCGCCCCTCCAGGAAGGACTTGCGTGTCCCGTCGGGAATGGAAACGGGGAGTGCCTTGCCGTCGAAGCGAATTTCCTTCTTTTCCAGGTCCAGGGTAAACTCGGTCTCGGGCTTTTCCTCGGCGGTCTCCTGCAACTCATCGATCACGGATGCTTCCACCGTGACGCAGGGAACGCCCAGGGTGACGCAATTGCCGAAAAAGATTTCGGCAAAGCTTTCGCCCACGATGGCGTGAATCCCGTCGCCCCAGCGCATGATCGACTGGGGGGCATGCTCGCGCGACGAGCCACAGCCGAAGTTCTTATTCACAAAAAGCACATTGGCGCCCTGGAACTTCTCCTGGTCGAAAGCGTGCGTCTTGCCGCGCTCGGCGAGGGCTTTGCGATCATCTTCGAACGCATGCTCGCCCAATCCGTCGAAAGTGACGCACCGCAGGTAGCGGGCGGGGATAATGCGGTCCGTATCGATATCGTTCCCACGAACGGGGACGGCTCGGCCACTGATCTGATTGCGTTTTAATTCGTCCATCTTCTTGTTCCTTGGGACTCATCTCGCTGGCGGCTGCCCGCCACTCAGGGAAATGGATCCAAGCACAGGCCGCGCCGGGAAGTAAAGCGCGAAGAGGCCGCGCTTAGATCGGATTGTAGGTGGCGCTGACGCCCGTCCGGGCGCTCGCCCGGAAGACACTCCCGATCCATTCCACGACGGTGCGGACCGGGTGGCGGTAGATGAAAATCTGGTCGTTATCCTGGAGGAGAAAGTCCTCCGCCTTGCGCTTTTCAATCTTTCGGGCGTCGAAGAAGTAGGATATCTGGCTGCCGTCTTCCGCCGTTCGGACCACTTCGATGGTCGAGGCGGCGCTGAATCGCAAACCGCCCGCCGCCGTCAGCACCTGGCTGACGGTGCGCAGGCTGGGCCCGAGGAAAATCACCCCCGGCGACTGCACGGGCCCTTGAACGCTCACCGTCCCCGCCACCGGGATATAGACAATATCATTGGGCTGCATGGGAATATTATAGCCCAGCTCACCCCCCAGGATGAGATCCTGGATCGGGATCACGATCGCCTCGCGGGGCTGGATTTCTTTTCCCGTTTGAATGCGCTCAAGCAATTCCTCCAGAGGCAATTCCGCTTTCTCTCGGCGGTTGAGTTTCTCCCGATACACCTCGAGATAGCGCGCCGGCGGCGTCTCCCGCCCGAAGTTCAGCCCCCCCGCGCGATAGATCATGTCCAGAAGCGTATCCCCGAATTCCAGCGGATAACGCCCAGGCTCGTTGACAGAGCCGATCACGGAAACCTGGTTGTAGTGAAATTGCTCGATGGTCACGATGGGAATCGGATCGACGATATATTCGGAATAAGCCGATTCCAACTCCTGGCGCAATTGTTCCGCCGTCTTTCCGTGAACGCGGATCGCACCAATCAGGGGCAGGGTAATCAATGGATCCTGGGTCACGGTGATCGTCAGGCGGCTGCCGCCATCCTCCCGCTCGCCAAAGATATCTTCCCGTCCCACCAGGGTGATCGAAAGCACGTCCCCCGGCCCGATGTAGTACTCCCGCTCCTGGGTGAGCATCACCTCCGGGTCCTGGCGCATTTCCGAGGCTTCCGCCTGCACCGCCAGTGCTTTACTGTCGTAGGGGGGAGCAATGTATTTGCTGTCGGGCCCGCGCGTGAGCTGGCATCCGGAAAGAACGGCCAGCAGAAGACCGCAGGAGAACAAAAGGGGAAGGGGGTCCGTTTGAAGTCGAGGCATCGTCACTTGGTGGGTGTGGGATTTTCAGCGGTTTTCGGACGGTAAGAATAGGCGTAAGCGGGGCTGTAACCATAGCCATAATCGACACGCCGTTCGCGGCCGGTGTTATAGATCGCTCCCAGCAAATTTGCGCCCAGAAAGCGGATCGAGGCGGTCGTCTTGCTCAGCACTTCCATCGCCGTCTGGCCAGTCTTCACCACCAGGCAAACCCCGTCGACCTTGGTGCAGAGCACCAGCGAATCGGCCATCCCATGAGAGGGAGCGGAGTCCAGAAGGATAATTCCATATTCCCCGCGGAGCCTCTCGAGCAAATCCGTCATCGCCTGGCTGTCGAGAAGATTCACCGGCGAGGGAGTGATTTGTCCCGCCACGAGAAGATCCAGATTCTCCTGGCCCGAAGGAATCACCGCGTCCTCGAACTTCGCCTGTTCCGTGAGCACATCGCTCAAGCCGGGAGCGCGTTCCTTGCTGAAAGCCTTGTGAAGGGTCGGCCGCTTGAGATCGGCGTCGATGAGCAGCGTTTTCTGTCCTCCCTGGGCATAGGAAAAGGCCAGGTTCGAGGAGATCGTCGACTTCCCCTCCTGGGGAACGCAACTCGTCAGCAGGATCACCCGGGGCTGGCGGGCGCTGCAGTATTGCAGCGACGTCCGGAGATAATGGAACGCCTCCTCGGACACACCACCCCCCTCCTGACGATCCACCAGCACCGGCCCCTTTTCCGGCCTTTTTTTCAGCAGCGATTTGCGCTGCCGTATATATGGAACGTAGCCAAGCGCCGGCAGGCCGAGACGCTCTTCCACCAGCGCGGGATTTTTCACCGAGCGATCGCTCCAGTTCAACACCAGGGCCAGCCCAACTCCGAAAACAAGCCCCAGCGTGATGAAGATGACCAGCGTTTGCTTCACCTTCGGCGAGGTCGGCACCGTGGGGAGCGGCGCGGGTTCGGTGATCGTGACATTGCTCTCCGTCACATCATCCTTCACTTCGATCCGCTTATATTGGTCCAGCAGGCTCGAATAGATCTCCTGCGCCGATTCGACTTCGCGCTTGAAGGCGCGGTAATCGATCATCTTCTCTTCAATGGCGTGGACCTTGTCGCGCTGCTCGCTCAGCCGGTTCTCCAGCGATTCCAGCCGAAGCTGGGCAAAGCGCAGCCGCGATTGGGATTCACTCGCCTGCTGGCTGGTCAGCTTCTCGATCTGTGCGCGAATGCCATTCATCTCGCGCTCCACCCGTTGAAGCTCGGGAAAATCCTCGCGGTTGACCGCTTCCATGGAAAGCCGCTCGATTTCCAGATCAGTGAGCCGCCGCATGAGCGAACTGATCATCGGGTCTTCATCAAAAACGGTTGGCTGCGTCCCCTCTTCGCTCGCGGCCTTTGCCTCCGCTTCCAGGGAAGCAATCTCATTTTTAATTTTTTCGACCTCATTGGTCAGCGAAGTCATCGTGTTGATGGCGATATTCAGGTTTTCATCCATCACGCGCAGGTCCGACTGGCCACTGTAGTCGAAAAGCGCCTGCTCCGCCCGCCGCAGATTATCCTTCGCTTCCTCCACCTCTTCATTCAGGAATTCCCGGGCATAGCTCATTGCCTGCGATTCATCATCATTCAAGTAACGAATGAATTGCTCCGCGAATTCGTTGGCGATCTCAGCGGTCTTTCTCTGCTCCGAACCGGCATAGGTGATCGCGATGAGTTTCGTATCTTCGATCTGGCGCACCGTGAGGCCCTCGAGAAGCTCGGAAACAGCGGTCTGCTCGGCGAGCTGTTCCGCCGGAACCTGCTCGGGCACTTCGGAAACAAAGAACCCCCGGGCGTAGCGGAGAAAATCCTTCAGGCTGCGAGTCACACTGGAAACCGGCGAATTATCGTGCACAGGTTCCGGCGCCCCGCTGCCAAGGGATTCGAGAACACGGCGCGCCACGGCGGAGCTCTTGACCAACTCGACCGCCGTCCGGATTTCATCTCTCTGATAAAGCACCGAGGATCGCTCGCCGAAATCCAGAACCGGCAGGCCTTCCGGTTCGTATTTGATCTCGGCCGTTGAGGAATAGAGCACCGGCGATCGATCGAGCTGCAGCTTGGCCAGCCCCACAAACACCACCACACACACCAGAATCAGCCACTTATAGCTCCAAACCACGTGAGCCAAATGGCGGAAATCAATCCCCACCTCCCCTTCCTCGGGAGGCAGCCCGGCGGCAGGGTCGTGGCGATTTTTCTCTCGCTGTTCAGGGGCCAATGGCTGCAACTCCGGGGAAGAATTGGGGCGGGCTCGGCGCTCTGGCAGCCACGCTTTTCCTTTGCCCGCCCACCAGGAAATCCAAAATGGCTCTTGTCCTTTTCACAAGTCGAATCCTTTGTTTCGCTTAAGTTTCCATCTCTGCCACCGTCAACGGATAACTTCCCGTCCAAGGAACTCATGATCCTCCCGATCTCGGCCATTATTCCCACGCGAAATCGCCCGGTGACTCTCAGGCAAACCCTCGAGAGCCTCGCCCGCGCTACCGCCCAGCCCGCGGAAGTGATCCTGATGGATGCCTCCAGCGGCAAACCGCCCAGGCTTGCGGCGAAAGACCTCGGCCTCCGGGAAACGCGCCTCGTCCATCGCCGCACAAAGATCGCGAGCGCGGCACGCCAGCGCAACCAGGCGATGCCGTTTGCCCGTCAGCCCTATATCCTATTCTGCGACGACGACGTGGTCTTTCGGCCCAAATGCCTCCAGCAACTCTACCAGACGATTTCCTCCCAGGAACGCCTTGGCGGCGTGAATGCCCTGATCGAAAATCAGAAGTATCGCCCCCCGGGCCGCTGGGGCACATTTATTTTCCGTCTCCTGGACGAACGAAAGCTCGATGACTATGCCGGGCGAGTGATCGGCCCCGCCGTGAATTTCCTCCCCGCCGACGAGGAAAAAGCTCCCGTCGAAACCGAATGGTTGAACACCACCTGCGTTCTTTATCGCCGGGAGGCACTCCCAAACCCCCCGTTTCCCCGCGTTTTTCGCGGATATTCCCTTTGCGAAGACCTGGCTCTGTCCCTGCTCGTCGGACGCCAGTGGCGCCTTGCAAACAATCCCCGCGCGCGCATCGTCCACAAGTCCGTACCGGGCAGCCACAAATCGAATCCTTCCACCCTGGCGCGCATGGAGGTTCTTCACCGCCACTACGTCATGACAGAGATTCTCGGCCGCCGGCGCCCGCGGCACTATGCCCAGCTTCTCCTCTGGGAACTCTTCAACAGCGCGGCGGTTTCTGCGCAAAGCCACCGCTCGGTCCGGGCTATCTATCGCGAAATCCAGGGCAAATTGCGCGCGGCCGTCATTCTCGCGAAGGGTGGAATCTCGTGAGCCAGAAAACTGTTCCCCGGCCCATGACACGTTTCGATTACGCGGGCGACCTGGCGGCCCTTACCTTCATCCTCCTGATCTTCCTCGGCGGCCTGCTCGACTACGGCTACGGCGCCGAGGGATGGCCCCGGACGCTCGTATGGGCCGCCACGGCACCGCTGGGAATCTGGGCCGCTGTTGGCTGGGCCCGGGCCCGATGGAATCGCTCGAGCGCCGCCCCGGCCCGCCGGATGAACATCCTCGTCATCGCACTGGTGTTCTGGACACTCCTGCTTCTCATTCCCCTTCCCTCCGGCCTCGTCGCGGCCATCTCGCCGCATTGGAAAGAAACCTTGAACGCCTTCCAGCGCTCGGGGATTCCCGTGCCCGATGCTGTCCCGCTCTCCATCGCTCCGGAAGCGGGCTGGCGCTCCTGGAATCAGTTTGTCGCCTCTGGTTTTTTCCTCTCCGGCGCCATGATGCTCGCCATGCGGGGAACCGGAGCCGCCGCCCTTGCGGCCATCGCCGCGGCCTTTTCCGTGGCCGAAGGCATCGCCGGGGTCGTTGTCTATACCACTCAAGACGTCCTGCGCGCCCATGGCGCCATCTATAATCCGAGCCACCACGCCGTCGCTGTTCTCATGGGGCTGCCCCTGGCATCCACCTGGCTCATGGAATGGCGAAGGAGAAGGCTGGAAAAAGCGGGAGGCTTCCCCGGCGCCGTCCCGGGGTTTTTCCAGGACCCGGCGGTTCTCGGGTGGGGGCTGATTTTTCTGGCAGCGGTGGGCTGGGCGACGGCGTTCTCCCGCGGATCGCTCATGCTCGGTCTTCCGATCATTGTTTTCTGGGCTGCCTGGGAATGGCGGATCGAACAGGGCCGCTCTGGCATCCCCCTCCCCCGGCGCCGGGTGGCGGTGTTAAGCACGCTCGGCGGCTTGCTTCTTCTCGTCTTCCTGGCCGCGGCCGTGCAGGGCTACTTCTCCCGGTTCACCTTCGAGGCGACAGAACTCACCATCGACCGCCCGGAAATCTGGCGCGCCTCCCTCGAGGCCTTTACCTACTCCCCCATCTTCGGCCTCGGTCCGGGCGGGATGGAGTACGCCATCAATCGCACCGCCCAGCTTCCAACGCCCGTCACACCCATCGAAGCTCACAACGAGTATCTCCAGCTTCTTGCCGAATTGGGAATCATTGGCATTGCCGGGCTCATTGCCGGAGGCCTTTGGATCGGCCGCGTCTGGTGGAAGGAATGGAACGCCGCCGCCCGCCGGTTTTCGCGCCGTCAAAGGCGGTTTCGCCGGGCCGCACTGGCCGGGCTCGCCGTCGCCCTGCTGCATGCCACCCTCGATTTCCATCTCCGGATCCCGCTGGTCGGTTTCCAGGCACTGCTTCTAACCGCGCTGGTTTTCACCAGCGGAATCAACCGCGCCGCGCAGCCCGTTACTCCCAGCTCTCCACCCGGCCAGTGGCCCGGTCGATAAAGAGGCGCAGATACGTCGTCCCGTGCGATGCCTCCGTGTCGCCAGGCGAAACGTCCGCACGGAAAATATAAACCTGTTCGATCCGATCGGGCCCGAGAGCGACAATCAGCGGCTCGCGGCCAAACAGCGTCTCGGCATCGGATTTCGGCATGCCCTCGTAAAGAGCCAGGCGCGCCGAGCGGTAAACGTCCGCCTCTTCTTCCGGAAGCGGATTCGAGGGGAAGGGGCGCCGTGCACAGCCAAAAGCCATCAACAACGCGGCACAGAAAACCAGCATGAGGGAAAGACGCTTTTTCATCGCAACTCGCAGAGCCGGAAAGAATCGTGGAAAACCAGCAATTTCCCTTTCACCATCCCTTGCAACAGGAAAATTGAGACAACCAAGCAAAGTCCTGTTGATCGGGTGATGGATTTCCGTCTATACTCGGCGAGATTCAGTGGCCCTCAGCTGATTCTCACGGGTTTACAATGACTCATGAATCAGCGATTTTAAGGATTTCTCAGGAGCTTACAAGTGGTATCATATGACCCCTCACCGCTGAGCAGGCGCCCCGCCGCCTCTCACCGATCAGGATTTACCCTGATCGAATTGCTCATCGTCGTTGCCATCATCGCGATTCTCGCGGCCATCGCCGTTCCAAACTTCCTCGAGGCGCAAACGCGCTCCAAAGTCTCCCGCAGCAAGTCGGACCTGCGCTCCCTCGCGACCGCCCTGGAATCCTACCGGGTCGATACAAATCACTACCCCACCGCGACCCTGGGCGACTCCCCCAGCAAGCGCGCCTTCCGCCTCACAACACCGATTGCATACATCTCTTCGCTTCCCATCGATCCCTTCTACAAGGAAGATACGAGCCTGTTTTTTGGCACCGATCCGCGCTATTGTTACTCTCCCGGCAACATTAACCCTCTCGGGTTCAACCCCGCCCTCTATAACAAAACGGAATACCGCGATGCCATTTTCTCCGTCGCGGGAAGGGGCCCGGATATGACTTTTGTCCACGGCGCCTACTGCCTGGCACATCCCCTCGCCCAGCCCGAATATTACACCAACGGCCTCTACGACCCCACCAACGGAACCATCAGCCGTGGCGAGGTAGTCCGCCTCAGTTCCAACAGTATTTCTGAGTAAAGACCACCGGGCAAGAATCCTCTCGCGCCGCTCCGCCGCTCCCATTATCCATGCCCCGTTATCAAGCCACACCGGGAGGCTTTGTGGATAGCTCGCGCGATTATTGGGTTCACGATCTCGACCCCGTAGCCATTCATCTCTTCGGCGACCTCGCCGTTCGATGGTACGGGCTCGCTTATGCGGCGGCGTTTCTCATCGGCGCCGGACTTCTCTGGCTCTACGAAAAGAAGGGGAAATCCCCCCTCAACGGCGACCAGCAAAGCAACGTCATCTTCGCCATCATCATCGGTGTCCTGCTGGGAGGGCGGCTCGGCTATGTGCTGCTCTACGATTTGCCCCGCACCCTCCAGGACCCACTCTCCATCTTCCGGGTGTGGGAGGGCGGCATGTCCAGCCACGGGGGTTTCCTCGGCGTCACCGCCGCGCTCGTCTGGATCAGCCGCAAATACGAGGTGGGGTTCTTTCGCCTCGGCGACCTGGTCTGCTCCATCGTCCCCGTCGGCCTCCTGCTCGGGCGGCTCGCCAATTTCATCAACGGCGAGCTGTGGGGAACGGTCTCCCGCGTTCCCTGGGCCGTTGTCTTCCCCCAAAGCGCCCCGCCCGAAGTCCCCATCAGCCAGATTCCTCCCCGCCATCCCTCGCAGCTTTACGAAGCCGCCCTCGAGGGCGCACTGCTCCTCGCGTACATGCAATGGCGATTCTGGAAATCCGGCATCCCTTTGCGCAAGCCAGGCCAACTCAGCGGCGAGTTCCTCATCCTCTACGCCATCGGCCGGATCATCGCCGAGCAATTCCGCGAGCCTGATGCCTCGCTGATCCTTGGGATGAGCCGGGGAATCTTCTACTCCGTCTTTATTCTGGCAGCGGGGGGCGCCGTGATCTGGTTCGCGCGGGAACGCGCCCGAACCGCCCCGCGAAAGAAATCCGGGAAAGCCTGAAATCAAATTGAACAGAGGAAGAAAGTGGAGGTGCGGGTGGGATTCGAACCCACGAATAGAGGCTTTGCAGGCCTCCGCCTTAGACCACTTGGCCACCGCACCTCGAGGGGTGCAAAGGGTCAGGGTTCTCCTCCGCCCGGTCAAGTGATAAGCGGGATAATGCCGGAATTTCTCCTCACAATTCTCGCATAAAGCGCCGCGGCGCCATCCATCGGGACGGCGCCGCAACCTGATCGAGGGGGATGGGAAGGAGAAGGCTTACGGTGCGTTTTCCGACGCATACTCGTAGGAAACGGGTTCCATGGGATAGCTCTTCACATCCACGAAGACCGGCATACCAGGCGGCGGCTCCGAGGACTTCAGGCTCTCATCCCAGTTATAGTTACGCGTGGGAGGCGTGTAGTACCCCTTGCTGTTGCAGCAGCGGAACTTGTGCATCGCCACGTAGCTCTCGAAGAGAATGATCATCGACCCATCGAGCGTGTGGGTCCTGTTCCAGTCCTCCAGGTAGCGCATCACATTGTGCGCGCCGCCGCTGAACAGATCGCGATCCGTATCGCCGCGCTCATGGTCCTCGCCATAGATCGACGGTGTATTGCCCATCATGTAGATGATGTTGGTCGTGGTGTTCCCCACCGGGCGAGTCCACCACTTGCCCTTATCCCAGTCGTAATCGTTGTCGCGCCAGTCATTCCCCATATTCCGCGTATAGCCGCGGTTGGCATTACGCGACGTCGACGCGCCGG
>CAYFUR010000081.1:0-16898 GCA_964346275.1 uncultured Candidatus Sumerlaeota bacterium | reverse complement strand
ACGCGTGTATACGTTAATAGCGTATCGTGGGTTCGAATCCCACCCTGTCCGCCATGTTCCCGTATAGCTCTCCCCCACCGGAGTTTACGCGCCCTCGCCCGGCGGCTGTGCCGGATTTTGGGCCAGTTTTTTCCGCTCCCAGAAGCAGCGCGCAAATCTCGTCGGCGAGCCGGAATCGCCGGAATGATTGGTCCTGTATAATTTTAAAACTGACTGAATGGTTTTCCGTAGCTTCCCTCACAGCTACGGAGAAGCGTGGGGGCAGAGCATTCCCTTTGTCCCGGGCTTTTTCCCTTATCGGTTGGGGGCCAGGCATTACCGGGAGACAACCTGAAAAAACGCGCGGAGCGGCAGATCCTCGGAAGAGGCGCCGAGGAGGGCCTGATACTCGCCAGGGATCGTGATCCAGCGCTTCCCCCACTGATCGTAGGTGCGCAGGTCTCGCGGGCCTATGGAGAGGCGAGCGGTTTGCGTTTCGCCGGGTTGGAGGTGGAGCTTCTGAAAGCCCTTTAACTCCTTCACCGGCCGTGGTGTCTCGGAATCCGGAGGGGAGATATATAACTGGATGACTTCAGCTCCTTCACGATCGCCGGTGTTTGTGACGTCGAGGGTGATATCGATGGTCGCACCGGGCTCCATTTCGCGAGAGGAGAGGTGCAGGTTCTCGAGGGAGAAGCTCGTATAGCTCAGTCCGAATCCGAAGGGGAAGCGCGGCGGGATGGCGTGGCGGTCGTGGTGGCGATAGCCGGTCATCACGCCGTCGGCGAGGGTGATGCGCCGGTAGTAGTCCTTGCGCCATTCGGGCGGTTCGGCCTGGGCCGTGGCGATGCCGTAGGAATGAGCGGATGACCGATGCTCGAGCTTGTCCTCGAAGGTGGCGGGGAGTTTGCCGCTCGGGTTGACGGCGCCAAACAGCAGATCGGCCACGGCGGCGGCATCCTGGCCAGGATACCAGATGTGGAGCAACGCCTTGACCTTGTCTATCCAGGGAGCCATATCCACGTTGCCTCCGGCGGTGAGAACCAGGACGACGTTCGCGTTTTCGGCGCAGATTTCAGTAATAAACTCATCCGTGCCGGTGGGCAGGGCAAAGGTCCGGTCGCCGCCCTCGTGTTCCGTTTCTTGTGTAAAGCCCACGCACAGGATGGCGGCGTCAGCCTCGCGGGCGGCCTGCCGTGCAGCTTCGCGTTCGCGATTCGCGGCGGTCGCGGGCTCGGCACCGAGGGACAGAATACTTCGGAAGTGAGTCTGGGAGAATTCGAGTTCCACGGCGTGGCGGCCGGCGGAAAGTTTCCGTTGCATCGTTTTGTGGATGGCCGGATCGGCGGAGTGCCAGCAATCGACGAGGGTCTCCCCCGCAACGCGAAGGCGGCACCGGCCGTGTATATTCATGTAGAAATTGTAGAGTTGGCTTTCGCCGACGTCCAGGAAGCCGGAAAAGCGCGCGGAAAAGGGCGCTCCATCGATCCCCTCGACGGGCGGCCTCCTCCCCCATCGTTTGTGGATACGCTCCCAGGTCTGCCCGGTTTGCGGTTCCCCTTCCGGTTCAACGCTGGCGAAGAATTCTCCGCGCAGACCGTGTGTGCCGTCTTCTTGAATAAAGCAGAGAGACTGGCAGACTTTCTCGGCGCGCTCCGGATCGAAACCGGGAGCATGGAGGACCTGGCCTTCGTTCTCCAGATAGGCGCCGACACCTTCCAAGATGCTGCGAGTGTGATAAGGGGGGTTGTAGGAACTGCCGCCGCCACCGATGACAGGGGGATGAGCATGGCGGCCGATCACGGCGACTTTCTGAAGCTTGTCTTTGTCCAAGGGAAGAACCTCGTCATCGTTCTTCAAAAGCACGGCTCCGCCAAGGAGCACGTCTCGAGAGATGCGTTCCGTCTCGGGATCCTGCATCGGGATGGCCGGGTCCTGTTGTTCGCGACCCAGCCAACCGAAACAAACGGCGAGACGCAGCAAACGGCGAACCTTGTCGTCGATCGACTCAGGATGAACCGTGCCTGTTTCCAGCGCTTGGAGAACTTTGTCCTCGAGGAAATGCACGGCGCCGGGCATCTCCAGATCGAGCCCGTTATTCGCCGCGGCAATCGTGTCATAGACAGACACCCAATCGGACATCGCGATGCCTTGGAAATCCCATTCCCCTTTGAGTATATCCAGAATCAGGTGCTCTTGCTGCGAGGCGTGCTGGCCGTTGACGAGGTTATAAGCGGTCATGAGAGCACCGGCGCCGGCTTCGGTAATGGCGGCCTCAAAAGCGGGCAGATAGATTTCCCGGAGAGTGCGTTCGTCGGCGTCGGTGCTGACGTGGTGGCGGTCGTATTCCTGGAAATTGCCGGCAAAGTGCTTGACCGTTGCGGAGACTCCCTGGCTCTGGACGCCGTCGATATACGCCGCCGCGATCCGGGATGCCAGGCAGGGATCCTCCCCTGTATATTCAAAATTCCGTCCGCAAAGCGGCGACCGATAGATATTCACGCCAGGTGCGAGCAGGATATGAACGCCGCGTGCCCGGCAGTCGCGCCCGAGCCCCTCGCCCATGCGGCGGACGAGATCGGGATCGAAGCTGGCGGCGGCAGCGATCAGGGCTGGATAGGTGGTGGAGGCTTCGCACCACCAATGAACTCCGGCGGGCCCATCAGCCAGGCGAAGAGCGGGAATACCAAGACGCTCGACGGCATAGGTGGCCCTGCCGCCCGTTTGACCACCAATCAGGCGGATTTTCTCGGAAAGGCTCAACTGGCCGAGCAGCTCTTCGACGCGCTTCTCTGTGGCCTCGGAAGGGGGGCGAAAATCGGGATGGCGGCTTTTCATGCTCAACTCTCCGGTGGCGAAACGCCCGGGGGGCCCCGGGACCGAATGGACCGGGGCGCCAGGGCACGCGATATCGCAGGGAATCGCGAAAAAACTGCACGGAGAGATGCTTTCTGACAAGGGATATTTAACGATAACATTCGTTGAGGTTATCGATCAGCCCTCAACAGCTATTTGCTCCCGGGCGGCGGAGCGGTCGAGTCGCGGACGATCAACTGGGTTGTCAAAGTAAGACGCCGCGGGCCTTCCTCCGGATTATTGATGCGCCGAAGCAATTCCTCTCCCGCACGACGGCCCAATTGCCACCCGTCGTGATCGAGGGTGGTAAGCGGCGGGACGACATGTTCGCTCGCTTCCTGGTTATCGAAACCAACCACGGAAAGCCCCTCCGGGACATGTCCCCCTGCGCGGCGCATACTGGTCAATACACCGTAGGCAATACCGTCCGAAGCGCAGACAACGGCCGTGGGGCGATTCTTTCCTTCGGCAAGGAGGTAATCGGCCTGAGCCTGGCCTGCCTGTGTGGATTCAGCGAAGTGGCCGGGGCGGATCCAGGATGATTTCAGCGGAAGCCCGAGACTCTTCATGACCTGGCGGAAGGCGCTTTCGCGTTCGATCGCGTCCTGATCCTCCGGTGTGCCGCCGATGTAGGCAATGCGCTTGTGACCCAGTGCGGCCAGGTGGCGGACCGCTTGCTCGATGCCTTCGTAGTTATCAAATCCCACGCAGGAGCAAGGCAGCGGCGACTTGGATTCGGGAAAGTGGTAATTAATCAGGATTGTTGGCGCGTTAAGGTCCGGAATCGCCTCCAATTCACGGGCGGTGAGGCGGGCGCCTTGGATCACCAGCGCCCCGACCCGGCCTTCCGAGATAAGCCGTTGCGCGTACTTCCCCATTCCAGTCCCGGCTGGCGGCACGGCCAGAAGCATATTATATCCTGATTCGCTAACGACCGAATCCATGCCCGCGAGCGACTCCGAATGGTACTGCCCCCGGAGCGCGTCCTGGCTCCAGATAAGAAAACCCACGGTCTCGACGATTCCCGTCCGAAGCGCCCGGGCAGCCAATTGAGGGCGATAGCCAATTTCGTCGGCGATTTTGCGAACCAGCTTGCGAGTTTTTTCCGAAACTCCGGGCCGGTCACGGAGGGCCCGGGAAACGGTCATCACGGAAACACCCGCCTTGTCCGCGACGGTACGAGCGGAGGCAGATTTGGAATTCGCGTTCGCGTTACCGTGGGCTTTTCTATTCTTCTTTTTCATGAGCTTGATAAATTCTTGGGGCTCGGAATCACCCATTGGAATAGCTCGCTCTAATCCAAGCGTTTCGTGGCGTGGTGGCAAGGACAAATGGCACTTGACGCGGGCCGCGCGGCAGGTAATGTTATCGATAACTTTTCGCGGCCGATCCGCGGCGCCTGGTTTCGTCCCCAACGGCACGAAGCCTCACCCGATCACCCAGGTTCTCATTGGCTGATCAGTGGTCAGAATGAGGCGCAACGTGGCAAGCCAGGAGACGACCCTTTGAGCTTAGGCCTGAGAATATCCCAACTGAATGATTCCCAACGAGAGATTGAAGGCTGGCGCGCCCTCCCCGGCGGCGTATTCGAAATTGACGATTACGACCTGAAGCCTCCCTTTGCCAGTTTCCTCCCCGGTATCGCGGGCGAAACCGGGGCGCCGCTTTGGTGTATGTACGTCAACCGCGGCCAGGCGGTCTGCTCTTTCGGTTACCAGGACAAGGACCATTCTGTGGCGGAGTTCTTGTCCGCCAATTGGGCCTATCAGTTGGCCGGCTTATATGGTTTTCGGACATTTCTCGTCGAGAAAGCCGGGTCTTTTTATGAACCATTCGCCGAACATTGTACAGACCGCACCTCTCGAAACCGGTGTCTCTGCATCCAACATAACGCCGTTACCGTGATCGAAGAATGTGCGTCGGAACAATGGCGCGTTGTGGTTGACTATACAAGCATCAGCGGAAGCCCGGTGCCGGCGCTTTGCCGCACAGTCCGAGTGACGAACCTGGCGAATAAGCCCCGCAGCATTCGCCTGGCCGATGGGCTGCCGGTGGTCGTCCCCGCCGGCGTCTCCGACTTCGCCATGAAGAAGCTGCGTTACATTATCGAGGCCTTGGTCCGGGTACGCCTGCACGAAAGCGGCGTTGCTCTCTACGCCCCGCCGTCGACGATCGACGATAGCGCCCAGGTGGCCGACATGAAGGAGGCGAGCTTCTACGGTGCCTGGCAGGAAAGGGACGAAGAACTCCGTTCGCTGCCGCTCGCTGTGGATACTCAGGCGTTTTTTGGCCAAGGGCGGGGCCTCTTCCGCCCTGGCCCGTTCGTCAACGACACATTCGATCTGGACACCCAGTTGACGGTCAACCGGCTTCCGAGCGCCTTTGCTCTCAGCGAAAACACCTTCGCACCCGGCGAAACGTTGACCTTCGTGGCCTACTCCGGTTTCGCAACCGACGAGGCACTTCTCGATTCGTGGCTCCATGAATACGCTGTCCCAGGCGCATGGCGGAGAATTCAGAAGGAAGCTGGCAATCTCGCGATTCGGGTGACCGAACCCGCCATGGCGAATACTGCCTCCGTGAAGCTGAATGGTTACACACGGCAGAACTTCCTGGATAATTTGCTGCGTGGCGGCGAGCCGCACCTGTTTCCCTCGCGCCAGGGGCCCAGGCCCGTCCATGTCTATACGCGACGCCACGGAGATATGGAACGCGACTATAACTCTTTCGAGGTACCTCCCCATCCCTATTCCGAAGGAAGCGGAAATTTCCGGGATATACTGCAAAACCGGCGCCACGAAACCTGGTTTTATCCCGGCATAAAACACTTGGACCTGGTGGCTTTCATCAACCTGCTTCAGCCCGATGGCTACAACCCGCTGTCCCTGGGCGGATACCGATGGCAAATGCCCGAGGACCTGGATGCGGGTGAACTTTGCCTCATAGGCGATCATGCGGCGCGGGAGGAATTTGCCCGGCTCGTTCAGCGAGGGTTCTCCCCCGGCGAATTATCCCTTTGGATGATCCGACATGGCGCCGACAGTGGGGATCAGCAGCGATGGCTTCATGACTTCCTCCGCCAATGTAACACCTACTACCAGGCAGATGGCGACCACGACGGATACTGGTGCGACCATTGGACCTATCTGACCGATATGGTGGAGGCATACGAAGGCATCTATCCTGACGGAATGGCGACTCTCTTTCAACATTCGGCGACATGGTTCGAGCCAAAGATGAGTGTGCTCCCACGCAGCCAACGCTACCAGTGGCACAATGGCTATCCGCGCCAGTATGGTGCTCTGGAACCGCGTGATCACATGGACCGCAAAGAGCCCTGGCCGGAAAGCTCGGTGGCTGGCAAACTGCTGACGCTCGCGGCGGTCAAGGCTGTGAGCCTGGATCCGGAAGGGCGCGGGCTGGAAATGGAAGCGGGGCGTCCATGCTGGAACGACGCGATGAACGGGCTGCCGGGGTTGTTCGGGTCATCGACCTGCGAGACGGCGGAATTGGTCCGGTTGGTCCGGCTGCTCAACCGCCACTTAGAGAGTTTTGGCGAAGTCATTCTTCCAGGCCCGGCAGCGTACCTTGTTCGCGCTGTGGCGGCATTGCTTCGTAAAGCGGAATCCTATCCATGGGAAGAGGCGGCGAACCTCCGAGAATCATACCGCTGGCACGCTTACCACCAGCGTGAAGTGGAGACAGAGACCGTCGACGCTTCTGTCCTGGAACAACTTCTGGCATCTATCGAACGCCTCGGGCACCTTGGGCTGGAAAGCGCCCGGACCGAAGCGGGAAGCCCCTTGATCCACACCTATTTTCGGAGAGGAGGGGGCGAGACGGAAACCGAAAAACGTGACGTGGCCGCGCCGGACCCGCGAAGTCTTCCACCGACGCCGCTTCCACTCTTCCTGGAGGGCCAGGTCCACCTGATGCGCCTGGCGAGGGATCAGAAGACAGCCCGCGAGATCTATACGGCCGTTAAGTTTTCCCCCCTGTTCGATCGCGAATTGCGCATGTTCCTTCTGAACGAAAACCTGACCGGTTGTCCAAAGGAAATCGGCCGCGCCCACAACTTCACACGTGGCAGCTTCGAGAACGAATCTGTCTGGCTGCACATGTCGTATAAATTTCTTGTAGAGATGCTTCGCCACGGTCTATACGACGAGTTCTTCGACGACGCGCAAACGATGCTGGTCCCCTTCATGGCCCCCCAGTGCTATGGCCGCAGCATCTTTGAGAATAGTTCCTTCATTGCCGCGTCCTGTTGCCCGGACCCAGCGGCACGCGGGCGCGGATTCGTAGCCCGCCTGACGGGAAGCACAGCCGAATTCATCCACATCTGGCTGATGCTGACTGTCGGGACGCCCCAGCCCTTTCGCCTTTCCAATGGCGAGTTGCAATTCCAGTTATTACCGGCCCTGCCCGCCTCCTGGTTCGCTTCCGAGCCACGCACTGTTTTCTGGCAAGGCGGGGAGGAAAGTCTCCCGGCCAATACCATGGCGTGTGCGCTGCTCGGAAATATCCTCCTCGTTTATCACAACCCCGATGAAAAGGATAGCTGGGGGCCGAACGGAGTCATGCCGCGGGCCATGGCGCTGGATGGAGGCGATTGGGTAGGCAGCGGCGTCCTCTCTGGGAAGCAGGCCCAGGCGATTCGCGAGCGCCGCATCCGCCGACTGGATGTGATGCTCCGGTAAGGGGCGGAGCGAAGCAAAGCTCAGAATAAGCGTTCAAGCCGCCGCGCCCTCAACCTCCGCAAACCCAATCAACAGATTCGCGATCCGTCGCCCGTGTGTTTTTGTCAATCAAACAGAGACAACAGGGCTCAATTGCCGGTGAGGAACCAGGCGTCGCTCTCTATGCTTACTTGTCTTGTGACATCAAGGTAATTGAAGTTAAAGGACTCGCTGCCAATTGTGGTCACACGGATGATATAGCCACCCTCTTCCAGTGCGATTTCTCCAACGTCGCTCGTCGCCCATGCCACCCAGCCGCCCGTCGAACTCAGATCCCTGGCCAATGTGCCGAAGAGTTCGTCGTTCCGGAAGAATTCCAGGCGCACGCTAAGGTCCGTTTGCGGCGACGCATGGCGGATTGCAAAAGCATAGGTGCCTGCGGTCTCCGCCTCTACCGTATATTCCATCCATTCAGCGGATTCAAACCATCCCACGGAAAGTCCATCGTCGGTATCGTTGGAGTCGCCGATATCAACGCCTTCATCGGGGCGGAAGCCTGATTGGCCCACGTTTTCCGCGTCGCTATCAGAATAGGCAACCCCCTGGCCCCCTTGGTCGTATAATTCCCCTTCGATGCGCCCGGGAATCGTGGCCGGCTGGCCATTCCATGGCGTCTGCTCCGGAAGGGGTCCATTGTCACGCTCGAAAACACGAACGTAGTCCACTTCCATTTGCCGGGGAAAGTAGTCCGCACTCGGGGGTGGATCAGGAAGGAAGTCCCCGCCAACCGCGACGTTGAGCAAGAGGTGAAATCGGCGGTCGAAGGGGGCGGGATAGGCGCCGTTTTCGCTGAACCAGCTGTTGGTCTGATGGGCCAGCTCGCCATCGAAATACCAGCGCATTTCCGTCTCTTCCCACTCCAGGGCATAGATGTGGAAATCCTGGGTCAAGTCGACCAGGTCGTTGCTTGTGCCCTCGTAGACATTATCCGGCCATTCAGCTCCGAAATGGATCGTGTTGTAGAGGCGCTGCGGCTGATCACCACGGTGTTCCATGATATCGATCTCGCCGCTGGCCGCCCAGCCTCCATAGGCCCAGTCGGTGGGAAGCATCCAGATGGCGGGCCAGAGGCCCTGCCGGCCGGGAACCTTCGCGCGGATTTCAAACCGGCCGTATAGCCAGTCGCCCTTGTTTCTCGAGTTGAGTCGAGCGGACGTATAGTTGCGTGTTTTCGTCTGGCCGTCGGAGGGATCGACCGCGGTGTAGGTTTCTTTCTTGGCGCGGATGACCAATCTGCCGTCCTCGATGAAGGAATTCTCTGGCCGCGCCGTATAGAATTGAAGCTCGTTATTCCCACCTCCCCACGCATTGACTTCGTGGGTCCATTTCGAACTGTCGATCTCCGGCCCCTCAAATTCGTCTGCCCAGACCAGATTCCATCCCTCCGGTGCTTGCTGCGCCAGCACAAGTGCCGGAGCGATCAAGAGCAGGAGCGCGAACGCTTGCCAGAGGATTTCTTTACAAGGCGTGACTGGCATGCTTGCAATTGAGCCCTTTGTTTTGAAAAAAAGCAGGCCGCCGGAATCGGAGCCGAGTGCCGGTCCGGCAGCCTGCATTGCTGTCAACTCTCCACGTTCGATGTTTACTCGTACATGGTCCAGTCGTTGACGGAGGTCGCCGTATCGACAATTTGGACGTTATCAACCAGCAGGCTGAAGTCAAAGGTGCCGCCACCGGTCGGAGGATTGGCGGCTTCGATCGTGATCTGGCTGAATTTTGTCGGGTCGACCGGCTGAGAACCACTGGTAAAGCTGCTGAGCGGGATCGAGTAGCTCTCCCAGCCGGTGTCGGAGGGGTTGGGCGTCAAGGCAACGGTGGTGTTCTCGAAATCACCCGCACCCGTCGGATCCACGTCCTCGAGCTTCACTTGATACTCGGCGTGGGAACTGGCCTGGCCGAGTCGCAGGTCGAAGTTCACTTCGTCAGCAGAGGAGATGTCCAGCCCGCTGCCCGTTCCATTGACTCCTTCGTCATCCTGGACGAAGACACCGAAGAACGTGAAGTCGGCTCCGGAGGTCGCGCCGAGCAATTCGGCCGTAAGAGCACTTGTGGAACCGTTGCCTGTGCCGCTGTTATCAACGGTCACGGACCCGTCACTCTGGAAAAAGGGGTTGCCGCCACCGTAGAAGGCGCCGCTTTCCCCGCCGCCGTTAGGCGCGGTTCCGCTTTCGAAATCCGCCTCGAACAGGACCGTCTGGGCCTGAGCCGTGCCAATTGCCAAGGCGGGGGCGAGGGCTAGTGTTGCAAAGAAGCTGATTGTGCGCTTTTTCATTTTCAATACTCCTTGGATTTTGGGGATGTCGAGGGTGGCTTTCGTATCGAAAGTGGTTCAGGAGGATGGGACGGCCAGCGTGCCGTTCCTCTCAAAGCCTCCATTTCGGATAGGCTTGGAGTGCCCCTGGGGCACTCAGTTGGGGTGTGCTTTTCTGGGATTCGAACCTTCCCCGCGCCAGGCAGCCTTCCGAAACCGCCCGATGCAGGGTTGGCAAATGAGCGTGCAGGTATTCAATACGGGCAAAGCCTTCCACATACTCGCTTCCTTCTTGAGCTTTGTCAGAAAACGTGCAGCCATTCTCCGTTGCCAGAACCTCTGGGGCACCCCACAGGTCGCGAATATGTCGAATTGCCCAGTAAAGAAACTCAGGAATGATCCGCCGGCCCATGCCCGGCGAAGAGGTGCGCGTCCGACTTGCACGGCCGAGTTCGCCATTCGGGGAATTCTCCCCGATGGCGGCGAATTCCTTCCAATGCGTGCGCCCACGCCCGGCGCATTCGGCAGCCCTCTCACCCTGAGAGGAGGAGGGAGCGGAACCCGGGATGGCATTTTTCAGGAATTCGTGTGACAGCATTTGATCGGTGTCTTCTCCGTGGCCAGCCTACCGGGGCCTTGTCGTTATCGATAACCAGCCTGTAAACCGGTCCATGCCTCTGGTCAAGGAAAAAAAGGACAACAAAGTTCCCCAATCCCCGCAAAACGCCTTTAACCGGCTTTCGTAGGAAAAAATCGCCTGTGTTTTTCCGAGGTG
Organism: uncultured Candidatus Sumerlaeota bacterium; assembly: GCA_964346275.1. Classification (GTDB taxonomy): domain Bacteria; phylum Sumerlaeota; class Sumerlaeia; order SLMS01; family SLMS01; genus CAYFUR01. Next base: position 6,298 of record CAYFUR010000081.1, on the reverse strand, counting down.
GCGAGAAAAAAGCGGCGTCCGGCCGGAATCCAAGGTCAAAATACCTTTCGCTCTAAAACTCTTGACAGTCCATAAAAAGTTATCCATAACGAGCTTATCGCTGCTCAAACGCCTGGAATGCGCAGCGTCACAAAGCCACTCGATTTAGATAGGACCCCCCTTGGCAGACACACCCGCAAGACCACCTCTCACGGGAAGTCAGGGCGCGCGCGCCCCCCACAATCGAGGAAATGCTCGGGCGGAGAGTGAATTCACGTTGTTTCAGTACTTACGTACGTCACGCTCGCTGCGCCGCGCTGCCAGCATCGTGTCAGTCTTGCTGGCAGCAATGCTTGCGGTCCCTGGCTGCAACTTCAAATCCGAGGAGCGCACCTCCGATGGCCGCCTGGTCCTCAAATACTGGGAGAAATGGACCGGTGTAGAAAAAGAAGCCATGCAGGACATTGTGGACAGGTATAATGAATCCCAGAACGAAGTATACGTCGATTTTATTTCCATGAGCAACATCGATCAGAAGCTGCTCCTGGCCACGGCGGGGGGCAATCCACCGGACATTGCCGGCTTCTGGTCTCATACGATTTTTGCCTATGCGGAGAAGGGCGCCATTTATCCGTTGGACAGCCTGATGGAGCGCGACGGGATCTCCCGCGACGACTACGTTTCGTCGGTCATGGATGCAGCGACTTATCGCGGGTTCGCATGGGGCATTCCCGTTACGCCGGCCACGGTCGCCCTGCACTACAATAAGCAACTTTTCCGCGAGGCCGGCCTGGATCCGGAAGATCCCCCGGAGACCCTGGATGAATTCGACCGCGTCGCAAAGAAGCTGACCAAGAAAGACGAGGACGGGAACTATACGCAGATGGGCTTCCTCCCGACTGATCCGGGATGGTGGGAACCCTTCTGGGGCTTCTGGTGGGGAGCCGGTTTGGTGAATAAAGAGAAGACGGAGTTGCTCTGCGATTCGCCCGAGAATATTGAGGCCTTTAAATGGCGCCGGGGCTACGTCCAGGATTACGATCGCCAGAAAGTCCGCCTTTTCGAGGCCGCCCACCGCGGGCAGTTCGCCTCTCCTTCGAACTCGTTTCTCTCCGGCCGGGTGGCCATGAAAGTCCAGGGCGTCTGGATGGCCCGCTTTATTGAGGAATTCAACCCAGACCTGGAGTGGGGCGCTGCTCCTCTGCCGGCGCCGGAAAGCCTCACAGGCGGCCCTGCGACAGTTGTCGAGGCAGACGTGCTGGTCATTCCCCGCGGAGCGGCCCACGTGGAGGAAGCCTGGGATTTCATAAAGTTTGTCCAGCGCCAGGAGAATATCGAGGAACTCTGCCGCAAGCAGTGGAAGTTTTCTCCCAAGACACGCGTTTCCGACGACTTCTACGCCTCACATCCCCATCCGTATATCAGACTGTTTCGTGAATTGGCGGAATCCCCCAATGCCAAGGCCGTCCCGAAGCTCCCCGTCTGGGTCGAATACCGGGACGAGCTGGCGGTGGCGTTAGAGCGCATGTGGGTCAATCCAAAGGAAGACATCACTGTTGAAGAAGCCATGGAGTATGTACTGAAGCGCATTCAACCGAAGCTGGACCGTGCCAACGAGCGCTGGGATGCTATCGGCGAACAGCGCATGGAGGAGTGGAATTCGCTATGACCGGAGAAGAAAAACGCGCCCTCCGCTATGGCCTGTCGTTCATCAGTCCCTGGATCGTCGGCTTCGGATTCTTTCTTGCCTTTCCCATGCTGCTGTCGGCGTACTTCAGTGTGTGTGACTATTCCGTTCTGAATCCGCCCGCCTTCATCGGGACGCAGAACTATCAGGATCTTTATCACGACGAGGTCTTCTGGACTTCGCTCTACAACACGCTCTACTTCGCCGCGTTCTCGCTCCCGCTCGGCCAGGTGCTCGCCATTGCGCTGGCCCTTTTGCTGAACACGAGCGCCCGGGGGCGGGGCATCTTCCGCACGATCTACTTCCTGCCGGCCCTGGTGCCTCTCGTGGCTCTGGGCATCCTCTGGCAGGACCTGCTGAACGCGGACTACGGCATCGTCAACCAGATCATAGGGCTGGTGGGCATCCCGCCGATTGACTGGCTGGGTAATCCAACCTACTCGAAACCCGCCATTGTAATGACCGCTCTCTGGATTGTGGGGCATCCCATGGTGCTCTACCTGGCAAGCCTCCAGGAAGTCCCGCGCAGCCTTTACGAAGCCGCGAGAGTGGATGGGGCTTCCTCCTTCCAGCAAATGACATACATCACCCTGCCGATGATCTCGCCAATGATGTATTTCAATCTGCTTATGGGCTCGATCATCGTCCTGCAGGAATTCGTCCGTCCCTACGTGATGACGGAAGGCGGACCGGCCCGCTCCACCATGTTCTATACATACTATTTGTTCAACCAGGCTTTTGTTTACCTCAACATGGGCTATGCCAGCGCCATGGCCTGGGTGCTGTTTCTCATCATCGCGGCGGTCACTTACTTGGCCCACCTGGTTTCTTACCGCTACGTCGTCTACGAGGGAAGGTAATGAAAAACGCCGGAACCATAGATTGGGGACGAATTGTCCAGAAGATCCTGGTCTATGCCGGGCTGTTCTTCTTTGGGATTCTCTTCATCCTTCCTTTCGTCTGGATGATCAAAACATCTTTGATGACACCGGTTCAGGCGAAAAGCACCCCTCCCGAATGGATTCCCGACCCGTTTGTCTTCGCCAACTATGTAGAAGCGACCCAGGCGATTCCCTTCTGGCTCTATGCGTGGAACAGTATTTACGTGGCGGGAATGAACGTGATCGGCATGACGGTCAGCAGTGCGCTGGTGGCCTGGGGGTTCGCGCATTTCCGTTTCCCTGGCCGTGACGTCTTCTTTGCGATCACGCTTGCAACGATGATGATTCCCTTCCCCGTCCTGATGGTTCCCCAATATTCCCTCTTCCGCTGGCTCGATTGGATCGGGACGTTCATGCCCCTGTGGGTGCCGGCCTTCTTTGGCTTCCCCTACAACATTTTCCTCCTCCGCCAGTTCATGCTCGGCATCCCGAGAGACTTGACGGACGTGGCACGCATCGATGGTTGCGGAGAGTTCCGGATTTTCCTTCAAATCATTATTCCGCTGGTACGCCCGGCATTGCTGGTCGTCGCATTGTTTAACTTCATGCATCACTGGAACGACTTCATGGTGCCCCTTGTCTATTTAACCAGCGAGGATCAGTTCACGCTGGCACTGGGGCTCCAGGCCTTCCAGAGCCGTCTCGGCGAGACGGACATCACCCTCCTCATGGCAGCCACGACACTCATGATACTTCCGATCATGGTGTTGTTTTTCTTCACCCAGAAAACCTTCATACAGGGCATCTCTCTCACGGGCCTCAAAGGCTGAACTCTCGACATCAAAGGACATTCCTCATGTTCTTAGGAAGATCACAGAAAGGTAACAGACCATGAAACATACCGCTTCCCTGCGCCACGCCTTCACACTCATCGAACTGCTCATTGTGGTGGCGATCATCGCCATCCTCGCCGCCATTGCTGTTCCCAACTTTCTTGAAGCACAGACTCGCGCCAAAGTCTCTCGCGCCGAAGCGGACATGAGATCGGTAGCCACTGCTCTTGAGTCCTACCGTGTTGATAACAATGGCTACCCGCTGTCAGCCGTGGACGCCCCCTTCGGCAGCGGCTCGGCCCCCGCCGATTTCCAGTTCACGATCTATGCCCAGCTCACAACTCCCATTTCCTATATCACCACGTTTCCCGTCGATGCCTTCGAAGGGACAAAAGTGGCAGGCTCTCCTACTTTAGACCCCCTGGCCGTCCAGCGCTTTTATGATTATCGGCGCACACGTTTCGGCCTGACCCCAGGCGGGGAAAGCACTCTCTTTGAATCCGCCACTGGCCTTGGCATCGGCACCGGCGACTCCTTCAACTCCTGGCTCCTCTATAGCCCCGGGCCCGATAAAGAACAAAACATCAACACCCAGACCGTTGCCGGCGGCACCATACCGGTCAATGGCTTCGGCGATCCGCTCAGTGGCTGGCCCATCTATGATCCGACCAACGGCACGATCTCCGACGGCGACATTGTCCGCTCTCGCGATGGCGGCGGCGCTGAACTGGTGGGCCGCTAAGAACCACGCAAAGAGAGGGGAGAAGAAGGACAAAGGCCTTTCCCGCCGACCTTCTCCTCCTCTCCTCTTCATCTCACAACATGCACATTCTTTGGGCGCCATTGCGGGCGCTGAAGGAGAATAACATGCGTTCGCTGCTTGCCTCACTCGGTTTGGCCGTCTTGCTTTTCACAACGCCTGCACGCCTCGATGCCAGTAGGGAAGAAAACAAATTCGGTGGCTATCAAACCGTAAAAGATGACTCGGGAAACTTTTGGTTTGAACAGTCGGACGGCACACGTTTTCTTTCTCTCGGCATCAATCATATTGTGGAGGCGCATGACTTCCAGGCACCTGATGGTTCGACGTATTACAATCCCATCCCGAAGCAATTCCGCGGAAGCCACGATGCCTGGAGAGAATCGGTGGTGCGGCTTCTCAACAACAGCAACTTCAACACAATCGGTGCCTGGTCTTCGCCACGCGTCAATGACGGCAGCCTCTACGAGATGCCCATTCTCTACGTAGCCGGTCATTCAAAAGAACGGGTTCTCCATGGCCTGTTGCCCGGTTTCAAGGACATGGTCCGGCGCCGTGCGGCAGAAGTGCTCGAAGAAATCCAACACCCGGAAAAAGTCGTCGGTGTTTTCCTCGACAACGAGATGGCATGGTACGGCCGTTCCCCCTGGGATCCGAACCCGCGCTACACGGTGCTCGAAGAAGCGATGACACTCCCCCCGGGCAATCCGGCGCGAGGCGTGGCCCTTGGCTTTCTTCAACTTCAATACGAGACGGCAGAAGCATTCTCTCAAGCCTGGGACTTGGAGATACAGAACTGGGAGGAACTGACCGCGGGCCACATGAGCGGCAGCGGCTCGAATGCCGCCATGGAAGACCGCGAGCAATTCCTTGCCGCGGCCGCTGACGCCTTCTATGGCAAATCGGCCGAGGTTCTCAAAAAAGAGTATCCTGGGCTGCTGCTCCTTGGAACACGTTTCGCCGGAGACGCGCCGGACCCGGTTATCGAGGCTTGTGCAGAATATTGCGATGTTGTGTCCTTCAACAACTATCGAGCTCGCCCGGAAGCCGACGAACGTCTTCTCGCGCGTTACTGGCTCCTGAGCGAAAAACCCCTCATGATCACAGAATACTCTTGGCGCTCCGATGAAAACACCAGCGGCAATCCGAATACAGGCGGAGCCGGACGCGTGGTCGCAACGCAGCAAGCCCGTGCCGATGCGTATTCCTCTTTCGTACGCGACAACTTTCGCCGCCCGATGATCATCGGCATGCACTGGTTCGAGTTTTCCGACCAATCGCCCCAGGGGCGGTTCGATGGCGAAAATTCCAACTATGGCGTGGTGGACATTTACCATCGGCCGTACGAGACGCTGCTGGCCGCAATGCGCAAGACAAACGAAGCCGTCCGCGATATACACGCCGGCTCGGACCTGGAGCTTCCCACCTCCATGCCTCCCCTGCCAAAAGTAGTGGTAGATCCGGGCCAGTACCCCAATCGCCCCGCAAAGCTCAACCTGCTGGCTCGGAAACCGGTCGAAGGGCCTGCCCGCTTCTCCGCCGACGACGCGTCTATCAGCTATGAATTGGAGCGCAGCCAGGTCGTTGCACAGATCAACACGGGTGCCACCTGGGGCTGTGGCCTGACGTTTTTCGGTCCCGAAGAGTTCGCGAAGCCGGAACCCCCGGCGAAGGCCACCAACATCGATGGATATTCCGCCATCACACTGGACGCGGAAATGCCGGAAGGCCTCCAGTTTCAAATCATTCTTGATGAAGCAGGCGTGGATTCCCCCACGGCCGCGGAATACGACACCAGCGGCGGAGACGACGGCGAGTCCTTCTCTTTTGCCCCCGTCTCCAGTAACGGCGGCCGCCAGCAATGGAGGTTCGAACTGGCTGATCTGGCGCCTCGCAACGTGTGGGGCAATCAGCTGGGCGAACGCCGCGTGGACCTGGATTCGCTCAAAGGCCCTGGAATTGTCTTCCTCCCCAGCCTTCCTAAAGCAGAAGTCGTGATCCATTCCCTCAACTTCGAGAAGTAAGACGACTCCAGGCGCGGCGGCCCGCAGCATATTCCCGGGCCGCCGCAGCTCCTTTTCGTATAGACGCGTGATTCCATCCCCTCCGTCTTTCGTCCACCTTCTATGGAGATCTCTTCACACTCCGCACGCCCCCC
>CAYFUR010000080.1:0-16997 GCA_964346275.1 uncultured Candidatus Sumerlaeota bacterium | reverse complement strand
TGGAGGGGCGGTGGTCGGGCCCGGGGAGAAAAACGGTGCCGCCGGCGGGACCCCGAGGGGAGGGGCGGCGCCCGCCGATATGGGCCCCGCCGGATTCAGAATTATCGAGTATGACCGGCGCGGACCAGCCATCAACCGGATCCCAGCGCGTGTGATACACAAAGCTGGGGGTGGTCTCGCTCGTGCGGACGCCCCCCTGCCAGTAAACGAGGTGAAGGCGCCCGAGGGAATCAAAAGCGGCGCAGTGGCCCGGATTCCGGGCAAGCTGGTCATTGCCGGAGCCGTCCGTCACCGCAACGGGCGCGGCAAAATCGGCGGCCCGGGAGATCCCCGGCAGAAGGAGTGCCGCCGGAATCAATGGCGCCAGGAGAATGGCAGGAACTGCTTTCATGAAAACTCCGTGGGATGCGGAGAGGCCGCGGGGCCTCTCCGCAATCGTTGATCAATAGAGGAGAAAGTCGCGCACGCTGGTGGTGCCGGTGAAGAGGGCGAGGCCGCCGCTTTCGTCATGCGTATAGACGTATCCGGTGGATGGGTCCACGGTTGTCGGTCCGGCGTAAGTTGTGGCCGGGCTGGCGCTCTGCTCGGAAACCGCAAGATCGAAGAAGCGCAGGCCGCTGCCGGAAATGGACAGATAGATGCCGTCGCTCGAAGCCGCCCAGTAATCGCGGAAGGGGCTCGCCGCGACCGACGCGCCGGTGCCGATCTGCGAACCGTCCGCCGGATCATACTGGCGAATCTCGCCATTGGAGTGGAGGACGTAAAGCGAACCGCCCAACAAGACCGGCGGAACATCCGCGCCGACAACGCCCACGTTCCAGTCGAGCGTGCCATCGGACGGGTTGATCTGGTAAAGGCGTCCGGCCGCCGGGCCGGGAAAGGCCACGTCGGTGGTGACGCCGTAGATCTTGCTGTTGGCGAATATCGGCTCAACCCATTGGCCGTGGAATCCGGTCGTGACATTGAGGGCAGCGGAGGTCCACGCCGCTGTTGCCGCGCCGGTCGAGTCGGGGTCGTAGGCCTTCAGCACCACATCTTCGGTGGTGCTCTGGCTGTCCGTGACAAAAAGCGGCGTGGTGCCGGGAATATAGACACCAGTGGCTGTGCCGCGACCGCCCACTTTCGCATACCACTCGACGGCACCGGTGGCCTGGTCGAGGGAAACGACCTGTGCGCCCTCCGTGGAAAAGCCGTCGTCGTAAGTCTTAATATAGACATGGCCATCGGCGATGATTGGGCTGGCGTTCACGTTGCCATAGTGCGCATCGGCATCGGCGCTGGTGTTCGAGGCGTCGATGGTGGTGCTCCAATCGGTGGAAAGGTCCGATGTGGCCAGCCGATAGGCCGTGGAGCCGGACATGAAATAGAGCCAGCCGTTGGGTCCATCGGCGGCGGGGGCCGTGACAGAGCCAAAGCTGACGGAGTTTCCGGTGTCGAGATCGGCGCTTTCGTCCTCCGGGGCGAGGTCCGCCGCGTTGAAGGATTTGATCCAGATGCGCTCGGACGGCGACGACTGGGTGGCGACGGCGAAGACCTGGCCGCCGGCGATGATCGGGCGGACCCCGGCGGGCAGATCCTGGGCCCCGGTGGTGAACTGAGGGCCGGTGGTCAAATCGGTTACGGATGCCGGGGCGCCCGTGGTGGCGTGGTTGGATGAATCCAAATGGATTTGGGGCCATTGGCCATGGCCGGTTGCCGCCGCGAGGGCGAGCGCACCCGCAAGGGCCAACGCCTGGGTGTGGCGAGATACCTTCATCGTCTAGACTCCCTGAACGGTAGATTGGTTTTCCGCCGCGCGGGCGGAGAGCCAGCAACCGCTGTCAGGGCAGGATGTAAAAACGGGGCGTGACCGAGCGCATTTCCCCCGAAATACCAGCAGCCAGCCCGTTTCGACTCCCGCTCCCTCGAGCGAGTTCGAGCCACCACGGTTTGGGAGGAAAAAAGGAAGGCGCGTTGCGACAGGAAGGGGCATCGCGCCCGCCTCGACCACCTTTCCCGCGAAGGCTCCGTCGAGACCCGGCACCGATGCTGACTTCGGGGCCGGGGCGCTGGCAGGTCTTCGGACTTGTGGCCGGGCGGCGTGTTGCCGCTTTTCCTACTGGCCGTGGCTTCCCAGCCTCCCACGGAGGCCAGTGCCTTGAACACGGCTGTCGTTGCCACTTACCGCTGCGGGGCAGTTCCGGATTTTCACCGGATTCCCTTTTGAATCTCCGCACAATTACGAGGCGAACCGGGCGGAGAACCAACGCGAAGCCAGTGAGCCAACGGGCCGCCGCCGATGTCAAGCGCTATGATTTTTCCGGAAAGGCGTCGGAGGGGTCGGGGAAGCGGAATTGGAAGCCGAGTTCCTGAACGATCTTGTCGCTGCGAACGATCTTCCATGGTCCTTCGTCATCTGTGAAGGCGGGGGGGTCGAGGCCGAGCTTTTTCGCCTCGCGCGTATAGAAATCGCGGCGGGTCGGGTGCTCAGGACAAACCACGTTATAGACGGCTCCGCGGCCTTTGCCATCGAGCACCATGCGAATGGCGGCGATGGCGTCGCCGCGCACGGTCAGGTTCACCGGCGAGTTGCCCTTGCCGACTTCCTTGCGCCGGGCGAGCATTCGCGCCGGGTGGCGCTCGCCGCCAAGCAAACCGCCCAGCCGCAACACCGCCAGCCGCTCCCCCAAGGCATCGCGGAGCATCCCTTCCACCGTATAGACAGCGAGGCCGGAGTCCGAATCGGCCTTGCCCGCGTCCTCTTCCGAGACCTCACGGTTTTCGGAGCGATAAACACTGGTGGTGCCGATCAGAATGACCTGGGGAATCTTCTCTATCCAGGGAAGCAACGAGCGAATTTGAGCGGGATGGTGCTCCTTCACGTCATCGCGTCGCCGCCCCGGGGGGATGTTGAGCACCAGCGCATCGCAATCGAAGAATTGCTCCGGGCTGGCGGTCTTCAGCTCCGGATCGAGAGTGAGCAAGTGGGCGTCGATTCCCGCTTCGGCCAGGGTGGACACTTTTTCCTCGGAGGTGGTGGACCCGCGCACCGTATAGCCGTCGCGCACAAGTTCGCGGGCGAGGGGCTCGCCGAGCCATCCGCAGCCCAGAAGGGAGATTGTCTTCATTCGGTCATTCGGCATTTTCTTGTTTTTCCATTTCCTGTTTCTGTTTCTCAAAATCCTCCATCGCTTTGTCCGGGTCCAACTCCCAAAGCGCGGGCAGGCCCTCCATGTTCCCCTGCTCGAGGTAGCTTCCTTCCGGCGGCAGGGTCATTGGCTCATCATATTTGATCAGGTATTCGTATTCAAGCCCTTCGATGGGTTCGCGGGGTATGCGCTGTATATACCCGGGGACCAGGGCGTCCAGGTTTTCCGGGTATTGGCCGTGATCGAGGGAGTAGCGCTCGAGCGCCGTCCGGAGCACAACCTGGTCGAATTCGTACCACTTCATGTAGTAAATCCCGTAGGCTCGCGACAGGGAGGGCATTGCGACGGGAACAAACGTATCGTCGCTCATGCCGGACTCGAAGCGCTTGATCTTTTCGTAGGGGAATTCCCGGCGCATGCGCGGCGCCATGTCGCGAATCAACTCGTCGAGCGCCGCCAGGGCTTCCGGGTTGTCCTTGTTGTGATGGAGAAAGCTATATGCCGCGTCGTTCCCAATGCCGCGAATTGCGGTCATGATCATGATGGTGACAAGGCTGCCGTCCACCTCCAGGGCTCCCATGCGCCAGATCGCCTCGATGTCGCTCAATGATTCCCGCCATTCGCCGCGAACAGCATGAACGCGCGACCGGACGGCGAGCAGACGGCTGGCCTCGCGAAACATCATGGGATTCATGAATATGCGTTCGCCATCGATCACCGGAAGACGATAGTGATCGGCCTTCATGGCCGCTTCTCTGTAGCGGGCGAGCGGCTCCTCGTTCATCTCGAAGAGCTGATTCCAATTTTCCCGTCCGAACTCCTCGATGATCTCCGCTTCCTGATCGGGGGGAAGAAATCTGTAGAGTGCGGCTTGCCGCGCAAAACTCCCCCAACTGATCGGATCGGGCCCCTGATAGCTGTTGCGGTTCATCCGCAAGTAGCTTTCCCCCAGAATATCCACGGCGTTCACCCGGGCGGGGCTGCGGAAGGGCAAATCCGGGCCTTTCGCGAAAGAGCGCATGGCTTTCTCCAGGGGAAAGCTTGCGAGGCCGAGAAGACCCATCACGATCAGCGCCACGAGAAAGATCGAGTGCTGGAGTAAGGCGCCCCAGAACGGCTCGCGGCCGCCGGTGCCGGCCTCGTGGCTTTTGCGTAGCGGCACCTCGACGGCGCGTTCGAAGGCGCGGGCCTGCTTGGGAAGGGCAACCGCCACGACGCCGAAGATCGTAAAGACGGCGAGTTTCACGGGAAGATACCTGATCTCCTCGCCGATTGTTGCCGGATTCATCAGCAGGATCGAAAGCGTATAGCCGATCCCCAGGCCGAGTATATACCTCCACCACGCGAATCCGCGCCGAACCATATAGAAGGCGGTGAAGAATCCCGCGATCGCCGCGAAGACGACGGGCGCCTGCTCGGCGGCCATGGGGAGGCCGATCTTCGGAAAGGCCACGCCGGGAAGGTTGATCTCGTTGATCGTTTGCATCATGGGGCGGATTCGGAGTTCGAAAAGCAAAATGGCGAGGCCCGCGAACCAGAGAAAACAGGCGAGCGTATAGCGCCAGCGCCGCCGCCTGATATGCGCGAGCGCCATCAGTGGCAGTATCGTGATCGCCAGCAACGCCCCCTCTTCCATCAATGCATTGCGGCTGAAAAAGATAAAAAATCGATCATCCCGGAACCAGTTGGCCGGATCCATGGGCGGACGCCAGGAGGCATAGGGCACCATGGCGATGCCGAGGGCGATGAATTCCAGGACCACGCCCACGCCGTGGGACCGGCGCAGGACCCGCGCGATCGCGGGCCAATAGCCGAGCCGATAAAGAATCCACGCCAATATCCCCGCGAGAACCAGCGGCGGCAGCACGGCGAAGTTCAGAAACAACAGTTCCACTTCCGGGATGCCGAACAAAACGCTCCTCCGATGGCCAGGGTTGGCCTTTCCCTAGCCGTTCAGCAAGAGACGGGCAACGCGAATTGCAGCTTAACGGACCTTTCCCTGATTGCCGACAGTTTCCGGCATAACGGCCTTGGAGAGCATGGACGGGGAGGCGGGTTCCTCCAGATACGTATAGCCATTCATCCCATCCATGTAGAAGCGGATGAGCTGGGCGCTTTCCTCGAGGGTGATGCGGCGGTCCTTCACGGCTTTGTCCACGCCGCGGCGAAAGCGGTTGACCAGCTCGCGCGGATTGAACTGCACGTAGCTCAGCACTTCGGAAACGGTGTCGCCCTCCACGACATGTTTCAGTTCGATTTCGCCGTGCTCGTCTATATCGACATGAACGGCGTTGGTGTCGCCGAAGAGGTTGTGGAGATCGCCCAGGATTTCCTGGTAAGCCCCGAGCAGGAAAACGCCGAGGTGGTAATGCTCGCCGCTGCGCAGGGGATGCAGCTCGAGGGTTTTCTTCACGTCGCGGGGATCGACGAACTGGCTGATCTGGCCGTCGGAATCGCAGGTAATATCGGCGAGAACGCCGCGGCGGCGAGGCTCCTCGTCGAGGCGGTGGATCGGCATGATGGGAAACAACTGGTCGATGGCCCAGCTATCCGGCGCCGATTGGAACAGCGAGAAATTGCAGAAATAAATATCCGCCATGAGCTCTTCCAGCCCTTCCAACTCCTCCAAGTGGCGGTCGCCTTCGTCGCGGTATTTGCGCGTCTTTTCGCAGATATACCAAAAGAGGCTGTCGGCCTGGGCCCGTTCCGTGAGGGAAAGATAGCCGAGATTAAACAGGTGGCTGGCTTCCTCGCGGGCCTGGGCGGCATCGTGATAGTCTTCCAGGAACGTTTTGACGGAGAATTCGGTATAGATGCGGTAGAGATCGCGGAGGGGCTGGGGGGCGTCTTCTTCCGGCTCGGTCACTTTGTCGAGCTTGGAATCTTCGTAGCTTGTGCTTCCGAGGATGTTGAAGACGAGCATGCTGTGATAGGAAATGATCGCGCGGCCGGATTCGGAAAGGATCGCGGGATGCGCCACCTCGGCCTCGTCACAGACGGCCTTGATGCGATAGACGACGTCGTTGGCGTATTCCTCGAGCGTATAGTTGATGGAGGACTCGAAATTCGTCTGGGATCCATCATAATCCACGCCGAGCCCCCCGCCGACGTCGAGAAACTGCATGCCAGCGCCGGCCCTGGCCAGCTCGGCGTATATACGAGCCGCCTCTGTCAGGGCCGCCTTCACGTTGCGGATATTCGAGACCTGGCTCCCCATGTGGAAGTGCAAGAGCTGGAGGCAGTCGGCCATGCCGCGCGATTCGAGGAGTTCGACGGTCTTGAGCAGCTCGGGAATGGTGAGGCCGAATTTCGAGCGGATCCCGGCGCTGGACTCCCAGCGCCCCACGCCCCGGCTGGCGAGCTTGGCGCGCACGCCGATGCGCGGCCGCACGTCGTGCTTCTCGGCGTAGCGGATGATCGTTTCCAGCTCGCTGAACTTTTCGACGACGGGAATGATCTTCCAACCCAGCTTGCTCGCCAGGATCACCGTTTCGATAAACTCGTCGTCCTTGAACCCGTTGCAGATGATGGGGGTCTTTTCGCTGTCGACGAGAGCCATGACCGCGAGCAGTTCCGGCTTCGAGCCGGCCTCGATGCCAAAGCCCAGCGGCTTGGCGTAGTCGAGATACTCGCGCACCACGTGGCTTTGCTGGTTCACCTTGATGGGATAGATACAGGCGTATTCGTTCTGATACCCGGCGTCTTGAATGGCGTTTTGGAAAGCCTCATGGATATCCGAGAGGCGATGTTTGAGGAGGGCGGGGAAGCGCAGGAGAACTGGCGGCTGGATGCCCCGCTGCTGAAGCTGGTCCACCAGGTCCTTCAAATCGATCACATGGTCCTTGGTCTTAGAAGGATGGACCCGAAGCGTGCCCCTCTCCCCGACCGAGAAATAGCCTTTCCCCCAGGCATCCACGCCGTATAGCTCGGAGCTGTCCGTGGTGGTCCAGCGCTCCATCGCCTTCATTGCCTTCTCTTTTGCCATTCGGCCGGGGTGCTCCTCTCGCTGAGTTCGGGCTGTTTGTTCCCACCTTTCCGGGTCGAATCAATCCCTAAGGTGGCTCGCCGCAAAATAATCACCCGGTGGCGCGCCTGGCGAGCACAGCCATGTTGGTCGCCCGCTGCCATTTCCGGTCCGTGAGGGCGGGCGAGCCGAGCCCCAGACCGAGCAGATTCATCTCGCCCAGGGGGCGGATTTCCGGACTCGCGGCAAAGCCGCAGCGTGCCAGCATCCGCGCCGTTTCCCAGGGGGTGTAGAGGCGCAGGGACAGCCGCCATTCCTTGCTTTCGCCGGTTTCCAGCGTCCATGTGCCCTCTCCTTCCAGGCGGCGAGTCTCCTCGTCCACCCGCCACGATTCCTGGAGCGCCGCGCCGCCGCGGGCCATGCCCGACTCGGGCATTTCCCGCACGACGCCCCGCATGCCCGCCCGCACGGGCAAATCCATGATGAACAATCCGCCGGGTCGCAACACGCGGCCGATCTCGGCCAGCACTCCTTCGTTCTCCTGATCAGAGAAGTATCCAAAAGAATTAAAGAGCAAATACGCCCCGCCGAAGGTTTCATCGGGAAAGGGGAGGCGGCGCATGTCGGCGCGGGCGATGCGGCGCTGCTCGGGCCGGGGACACTGGGCGATGAGTTCAGGCGATCGGTCGATGCCAAAGACAGGCAGGCCCGCCGCCCCGAGATCCACCAGGTGGCGGCCATAGCCGCAGCCCACATCCAGGAACGGGCCTTGGCATTCGGCAAAGAGCCGGTCTATGGTTTCCAGTTCCGTTTCGGTTAACAGTTCTTCTGCCAGGACGCCGCGATAAAGATGTCCATAGTGGTGGGAGAAGTAGGTTTCCCACCAGTTTGTTTGGCCGCGGGGATTCTGTGGGACCGGGCGCGTCATTTGGCCCGTTGTGTCCGAGCCGCCACAAGGGACTGAAGATTGTAGACCTTGATCTTTTTATCCAGCGTGGGGCGGGAAATGCCGAGGAGACGCGCGGCCTGGGATTTTTGCCCGTTGCATTCGGTGAGGGCGCGGGAGATTTCCTCGCGTTCGAGCACTTCGGTGAGGAATTGGAGGCGGGGAAGCTGGAGGGTCGAGCTGACCGCGTCGTCGCCGATATCGGGAGGAAGCATCCCCTCGTCGATGACATTGCCGGTGGAAAGAACAACCGTGCGTTGGAGCACATTGGCCAGTTCCCGCACGTTGCCCGGCCAGGAATGGGAGAGCAGGCGGCGGTAGGCCTTCGGGGTAATGGTATATTCGCGGGAACGGGGGAGGCCTTCCCGGATCTGGCTTAAAAGGTAAGGGGCCAACTCGGGAATATCCTCGAGATGTTCGCGCAGCGGGGGCATTTCGATACTCAGGACATTGATGCGATGGAAGAGGTCCTGGCGGAAACGGCCTTCTTCCGCCATGTATTCGAGGTTTCGATTCGTCGCGCAGATAAAGCGCACGTCGGATCGAATCAGTTCGTTGCCGCCCAGGCGGTAGAATGGCTGGCCTTCGAGGACACGGAGGAGCTTGGCCTGGAGATCCTTTGGAATTTCGCCAATTTCGTCCAGGAACAGCGTGCCGCCGTCGGCAATCTCAAGTTTCCCGAGACGACGCGAGGCCGCTCCGGTGAAGGCGCCTTTTTCGTGGCCAAAAAGTTCGGCCTCGATCAGTTCGGGCATCATGCAGGCGCAGTTCATTTCCACAAAGGGACCAAAGCGGCGGTTGGAGAGCTGGCCGAGGGCGCGCGCGCAGAGTTCTTTTCCGGTGCCGGATTCCCCGCGGATGAGGACCGTCATTTCCGTGGGGGCATAGGTGCGGATGCTCTTACGCACTTTGCCCAGCAATTCGCTGCTGCCAATGATTCCAAGATTGTCGGCAAGGGCCTTTGGCCCGCCCTCGAGCAAAACATCCTGGAGAGGCAAAGCCCGGAGGCATTCGATAAGGGTGTCGGCGAGACCAACATTTTCGGGGCGGAAGGGCCGGCTTTCATTGCGTCGCATGACGACGGGGCAACAACGCTCCTCGTCGACCCAGAGCGGAAAGGCGAGCAGTGTATCGGGAAACGGGCGATCGGATGTTCCATCGGGATTCCGGCTTGGGAAAAGACGTGATTTCATGGGCCGCTGTGAAAGATAGTCTGCCAACCTGGCCTCTTCGTCCTCGGCAAGGGTCAGAGCGCCTTCCGCGTGAATCGCCTCGCGCACGCCGCCGGGCCGGAAAATGCCAACGCAATCGGACTGAAACGCTTTGCGGATCACCGTGATGATGGCGGGCAAGGCTTGCCGGGTTTTGCTCAGCGCTGCCATGCGCGCGGAAAGTTCCGTGGCCTCGCGCAAAATCCCCCGGCTGATCTGGAGTTCTTCCGTCATCTTTTCCAGGCCGGCTTCCATATGGTCCGCCCGGGTTTCGATGTTTTCCTTGGAAGGCGGCCCGCTTTGCGTGTCTTCCCGGGGCACGACCGCCAGGACCGTCTTCCCGAGACGGATGCGATCGTTGAGCCGCAGCGTATAGGAATCTGTGATCTCGCGTCCGTTGACAAACGTGCCGTTTTTGCTGCCGAGGTCCTGGATGACAGCCTGCCCCTCTACCAGGTCGATCAGCGCATGATGGCGGGAGATGCGTTCATCGGAAAAGAAAAGTCGCGAGCGCGGGTCGCGCCCCAGCAGCAGCGGAGTGTCCAGCCCAACGCATTTTCCCTGGCGAGAGCCGGACATGACCATAAGGGCCAGGTTTGAATGTCCCGTTTCCAGATTCATCCTTCGAGTCTTCCCATGCCTCGGCTATGTAACATTTTGCCCAGTCCGAAAACAATGCCTGTAAACGGCGTTTACAGGAGACAACGGCGAAACGCAAGGGAGAAGATGTGTATTGCTGAATTTATTCAACTTATGGCCAAACTGGCTCCCCGAATCCCGCTGGCACAAAACCCGCAACTGTTATTCAAATGCAAGGGGTGATTCCTTTTTTTCCTCCTTCGCTCCTTTACATACTTCTGATCTTCAGAAGTCCTTGCGTCTCCGAATTCTTGTGTCAGTGGGGTCCACAAGTAATTCGGCTCGTTTCGCCCCGGCGGCCACCCGGGGCGAAACACTTTTTTTCAGGGCGCTCGCTCCTACTCCTTCGTCTTTTCCAACTGCTTTTGAAGGTTTTCCCGCTCCTTCTGCATCATGTTCACTTCCTTCATGTGCTCCATGTATTTCCTGTCGTGTTTCTGCCGCCCTTTCATCAGCCACATGAGGGTGTGATAGATTCCCGTGAGCGTGAAGAGCAAGGCCAAGCCTAATATGATCAGATTCACAAAGCCTGGCAGCTCGGGGCCGAAGTTCTGGAAGAAATTGTTGATATCCGGAAAAAAGACCCAGATCAGCAGCAAGACGATCACGGTGGACCAGGCGCCCCAGGGAAAACGGCGGTGCCGCAGGCTAACGGGATCGCTGCGTTTGGCATCGATCTTCTGGTTGATCTTGCGATCCAGCTCGGCAATGCGCTCGAGAATCTGAGTCCGATTCATGAGGGTGCTCCTTGCGGGCCCGGAGCCCACTTGGTGAGGATTTTTCTGATTCCATTCATTTTCGAATCGGGGGAATCGCCGGGAAGGTCAATCCTTTTGGCGAAAAATGATGCGGCCGGCCACTTCCCGCGCCTTCTCTTCGCCCGCAAGGCGCGCAATCAACCGCAACGCAAAGGGAATCGCCGTGCCGGCGCCGCGGCTGGTGGTGATTTGACCGTCTTCCACCACTTCCTCATGAGAGATTTCGGCGGAAACCTCCGCCAGCTTGTCCTCCACGGCGGGGAAACAGGTGGCCCGGCGGCCATTGAGCAAGCCCGCCGCCGCCAGGATGCTGGGCGCGGCACAGATCGCGGCCACTTCTTTTCCGCTGTCGATCTGCTTCTTCAGGCGATGTTGCAATCCTGCAACATCCTTCAGTTCTTTCGTTCCCGGTCCGCCGGGCAAAACGATCATGTCATAATCGGCGTCGATGACTTCGGAGAGCAGCGTATCCGTCCGCACGTTGATATCGTGCGAGCCCGTGGCGTGCTTCTTATCAATGCCGGCGGTCAGGATATCGATCTCCGCCCGGCGAAGCAGATCGATCACGGTGATGGCCTCGACCTCTTCAAATCCGTCGATCAGTGGAATGAGAACTTTTGCCATGGGAGAACCTCCCGTTCAGAGTGGGTTTTGAGTCTGATCCGTCCCGATGCAAGCGGCGCAGGAAAGACGCCGGACACGGATTATTGCTTGCACTTGGCCGGTGAACTTTCGATTGATTGTTGGTCAAGTTCGGGAAAAACTCGGCGGACCTGATGCTGCGGCGTCGATCCTTCTCCAGGACCTTTCCATGCAAAGCCCGCATCGTTTCAAGCTGGATGTCTTCGAAGGCCCGCTGGACCTTCTCCTCCATCTCGTGAAAATCAATGAGATGGACATATACGACATCCGTGTTTCGGAAATCACCCAGCAATACATGGAATATCTCGCCGCGATGCAGGAGATGGATCTGGAAATCGCGGGCGATTACCTGGTGATGGCGGCGACGCTGATGAATATCAAAAGCCGCTCTCTGCTCCCCCGCCGGGAGACGGAAGACGAATTGTCCGACGAGGAAGAAATCGACGAGATCTTCAGCACCCAGGATCTGATCCGGCGCCTGGTGGAATACCGCAAGTTCAAGGAACTGGCCTCGAAGCTGCGCGATCGCGAGGAAGAGAATAACCGCATTTTCTATCGGGCCAACGTGGTGCCCGTGATCCCGGGGGCGAGCGACGAGCTTCCCCGCCAGGATATCCTCCACCTGTTCGACGCATTCGCCCGCGTGCTCAAGCGGGTGCGCACGTCATCCAACGATCACCTGATCCACATGGAACAATTCACCGTGGATGAAAAAGTCGACCAGTTGCGCGACAAGATGCGCGGCGCCAGGCAGGTTAACGTCTCGCGCATGTTCGACACCTGTGTGAACAAACAGGAAATGATTTGCTACTTCCTCGCCGTTCTGGAACTTTCGCGCCTTCGCGAAATTACACTGGCCCAGGCCGGCGCCTTTGAAGACATTCTTGTCGAACCCTGGGATGAAAAAGTGATCTACGTTGGCTGACGAAACGTTCGATCCCCAAACAACCGATGAGCAGCAGGAAAGCACGGCCGAAACGGCCGGCAAAGAGGGCGCCGCACCGGACGCCGTCGACCCCGAATTGCCGACCCCCCGCGGCGAAGAGGTGGACGCCGTGCTGGAGGCGCTGCTGTTTGCCACGACCCAGCCGCTGAACACCAAACGCCTGTCGGTCCTGATGAACGGGGTTCCCCAGGACGAGATCTCCGCCGCGCTGGAGCGCCTGAACGAGCGATACCAGCATCCCGAATGCGGCCTGACGCTGATGGAAGTGGCGGGCGGATGGCAGGTGGCCACGCGGCCCGACGTGGCGGATTGGGTGCTGCGGCTCCACCGCCATCGCAAGCGCCAGGCGCTGACGCCATCATTGCTGGAAACTCTCGCAATTGTTGCTTACAAGCAGCCGCTGACCCGCGCGGAAATCGAATCGATCCGCGGAGTGGATTGCGGATCGGGAATGCGCTCGCTCCAGGATGCCGGGCTGGTGGAAGCGGTCGGCCGGAAAGACACCATCGGCAAACCGCCGCTCTATGGCACGACGGAACTGTTTCTCAAGACCTTCGGCCTGCGCGACCTGGAGGAGCTGCCGTCGATCGGTGAGCTGCGCCAGGTGATGCAATCACCCATGCAGGGCGAAGCGGATCGGACATCGGAGGGCCGCGCAGAAGAAGGCGCTTCCGCCGAATCAGAGGCTGATACCGAGGGCGACTCCTCCGGCGAAGAGCGCGAGTTGTAGCCGTCTTTCTTGCGCAGTCCAAATCGGCGGATTCCGAAAGGAGGGTCCTTACCCTGCCAGTTCCTGCTTCCTTCCTACTCTTCATCCTGACCTTAATCATGGTCTCGGTGCGAAGGAGGCGGCCGTTTCCGGCCGCCCCTTGTCGTTTTCATCCGGCTTGGTGAATTATTCCGCGGCTTTTTCGGTGCCGAGTTTCTCTTCCAAACCGGGCACGTCGGCAGCCCCCGTGGGCACGGTGATCGATGCGTTATCGAAGGCATCACCGATCTCTTCATAGCGCCCGCCGAGGTTTTCCGCCAGGAAAGCCTCCGTGACGGCCATGAAGGAAATGCGGTTCTCGGGCCGGGCGAAGCCGTGTCCCTCGTCGGGATAGAGCACGTAGGTCACCGGGATGCTTTTCTTCTGCATCGCTTCGACGATTTGATCGGCTTCGCTCTGCTTGACGCGAGGATCGTTGGCGCCCTGGGCGATGAGGAGGGGATCCTCGATCTTTTCGACGTAGTTGAGCGGCGAGCGCGATTCGAGCAGTTCGCGGCCTTCTTCCGTGCGGTGGTCGCCAACGCGCGTTGCAAACATCTCGATGGAACGCTCCCAGTAGGGCGGAATGGAATTGAGGAGCGTGACGAGATTTGACGGGCCGACGATGTCGACGCCGCAGGCGAAAACCTCCGGGGTAAATGTCAGTCCGGCCAGAGTCGCATAGCCGCCATAGCTGCCGCCCATGATGGCGACTTTCTGCTTCTGGGCCACGCCGCGATCGACGGCCCAGTTCACCGCGTCGATCAGGTCGTCGTGCATTTTGCGGCCCCATTCCTTGTTCGCCGCGTTGATGAAGTCTTTGCCGAATCCGGTGGAGCCGCGGAAGTTGACGGACAGGACGGCATAGCCGCGATTGGCGAGAAGCTGGTGCTGGGCATCATAGCCCCAGGAATCCCGGGCCCAGGGACCGCCATGGACCAGCAGCACCATGGGGAGGGGATAGACGGGGAAGCCTTTTCCGTCGACGCGCGTGCCGTGGGGCAGCGTCAGGTAGGAAACGAGGTTGAGCCCGTCGCTCGATTCGATAATGACGGGCATCATGGGGGAGAGCGGAAGGCCTTCCAGCTCGGGGCGGTTGGTAAAGAGGAAGGTGCCCTTTTGCTGATCGCGGTCCCAGAGGTAGTATTCCACGGGCCCGTCATCCTGTATATACGCGGCGACCCAGGTGCGGTCGTCCGTGGTTCGGTCGGTCACCATCAGCTCGCCCTTGGACAACTCCTCGAGCTTCTCGATGTCTTCCTTGATGGACTCGTCGAGGATCTGAAAGCGGCGGCGGTCGTAATCGAAGTAAGCGGCCTCGATGGTTTTTTCCGTGGGGTGCTGCATGACGCCGCTGATGTCGGCCTGGGGATCCTCGGCGAGGAGTTTCTGCTCGCCCGTTTCCAGGTCGAGGACGGTGAGGGCGCTGGTGTTGCGCCCGCGGCTTTCCACCCAGTAGGCTTTTTCGCCCGATTTGTCGAACCCGGCAAAGTATGTATTCATCGTATCGTCGGCGGGAACGGTGAGGAATTCTTCCCATCCATCGCTGCTGCGCTGCATATACACGTAGGAGCCATCGGGCTGGAACTGCGTGGCAAAGCGCATATGGAAATCGTCGTCGGTAACATAACCGGCGAAGCCTTCCTCGTTCTTCATGACCAGTTCGCGCTCGCCGGTGCGAAGGTTGACGCGATAGATGTCGTGGAGGCGCTCATCCCGGTCGTTCAGGCCGACGAGGATTTCGTTGGGATATTCCAGGCTGACCTCCTGGATCTGCGCGCGGACGCCTTCCAGCGGGGTGAGGTCGATCTCTTCCTTGGATTCCACATCCACGGCGTAGGCGCGCCAGTTTTCATCGCCGTCCTTATCTTTCAGATAGATGATCTGCTCGCTGTTGTAGGCCCAGAAGTAGGAGCGGATACCCCGGCCCTCGTCGAAGGTGACGGGCTCGGCGGCCTCGGGCTGGTCCACCGGCGCGACCCAGACATTGAGCACGCCCTCGCGCGGGGCGAGGAAGGAAATGTATTGGCCGCCGGGGCTGAGGCGGACAGCGGCGCGCTGGGGGTTGCCGAAGAGCACCTCGCGCGGGATCAGTGGAGCTTTCTGTCGCATGGATTCTCCTTGAGGGATTGGGACTTTCAATGAGGCGCACCCGGCGAGTGCAAAAAGCGCCGCCGACGCCAGAATCACCATCATGTTTCGCGTTGTTTTCACGCCAAGCTTCCTCCTTGGCCGGATTGGTGGCGTATGGAGTAGCAAATAGCCCGCCCAAGGGGCCAAAGAAATTCTCCAATGGGGAGAGGTTCTGGATTTTCTCTGATTTCCCTCTGGGCATCTTGACTCGCTCGCCGCGATTCCCACCATCAGGCTCGACCATTTCCCACGCCGGAGAATGCCATGGCCAGCCTGATCACCCGAAACGGCACGTTTCATTCCCTTTTCGATCCACTCGCGGATGAGGAGGAGGGCCCATGCCCCGCCACGGCGATGCGCCTTGGCTCGCCGCTGATGATTCGCTATCTCTATTTCCGCCTCCACCACAAGGACCGGGGGCGCCAGCAAATCCTCATTTCGACGTTTCTCAAAACGGAAGAGGCGAAAGCCGCCGCGTCGGAAGCCGTCAATTACTTCAATCCGTCGGCGCGGTTCAGCCGCGACGGCGTCTATACGCTCTCGGATTTTGGCGGGCGCCATTACGGCCACCCGCTCTGTTACTACACGCGGTCCTACCTGGGTGAATCGATCCGCCTGACCACGAAGGTGATGGAGCTGGACCGGCTCGACCGCAAGACGCTGCGCTCGATCCGCTCGGGGCTGGGGCTTCTGGCGCGGCTGCCGGTGTTTACGGAATATCTCGCCTACGCGGCGCTCGTCTATACGGGCCTCCGCGCCGCGGAGAAAATCCTGGAATACCTCGCCCGCGACGATGCGATTATCGAAAGCCACAGTATCGACCTGCACTTCACCGGCCGGCACGCGCGGCGGCTCCAGCCGGGGCGGATTATCTGCCTGCCGGGGGAAGATGGCCGCGAATTCCTGGACAGCGAGGCGTTTTTCCTGGCGCCGGACAATCGCCTGCGCGAAGCGGCCACCGGGCGGGAGTACGATCGCGGGCCGTATTTCGTGCTGGAGGTGAGCGCCCAGAGCTATCCGGCGTACGAGGATTTTGAATACCACCAGGGCATGGCGGAGCTGCTGCGCAAGACGCAGCGGGGCGAGAATCCCTCGGAGCTGGTGGACGCGGGCGTGGAAGTCATGCGCGGCTATCGGGATTATCGGCTTATCGAAGAACTGGAGGAACTGCTCCTCGCGGGAGAGGCGGAGCCATCGCGCGAGCGGGCCATGGCGCTCTACCGGCTGCTGTCGCCCCGCATGCGCCATCTTTACGAGGCGCGGCTGGAAAAGCGGTTGAGTCCGAAAAAATAAATATGCCATTCCCTCGAAAGCGTCTTATGCTGTCTCAAGTTTGAATCTTTCCAGATTATTGAGGAGGAAGGGGATCATGTTATTTTCTATCGCCCGGCTCCAGGTGGATCGGGCCCTGTTTCGTTGCTTTTTCTTGCTCTCATTTTTCGCCGGATCGCTGGGGCTTTCATCCAGGGCGTCCGCGGAGTGGCAGAGTATCCTTTTGAGCCGCACCTGTCCGGGTTCTGCCGGTCATGTCACATCCGTCAAGCCGAGTGCCGATGGTCAGTATGCCGTCTATCGGGCGCGGACATCGCCCAACGGCCCAGCGGAATTGTTCAGCGTACCCACGGAAGGAGGAACAATAACGCGGCTGAATCGGGAATTGATCCCGAATCAGGAAGTGGATGGGCACTTTGAAGTCACCGAAGAGCACGCCTATTTTCTGATGCCGTTTTATCCCTCGCCCAACAACCGGCTCTTCGCGGCAACGCTCGGACAGAGCGGCGCAAGCCTCTTGGATGGAAGCCTGGAACAGGACGATGAAATCATTGATTTTAAAATCAACAAGGCGCAAACGACTCTCTACTATGGGGTGAGGAGAGGAGAC
>CAYFUR010000079.1:0-17321 GCA_964346275.1 uncultured Candidatus Sumerlaeota bacterium | reverse complement strand
AAAATCGGGGTCGGCGCCTGGACGCCGGGAAGCAGCCGCAAAAGTGTGGAAGTACGGTTTGACTTCGTTCGAGTGGAGCGTGAAATTCCCCCACGTAACATTGATTAAAGACCTTCTTCTGTTGACTCAAATCCCAGCGGGCTTTGCTGGGATGCGAGATGATAAATGACGCTCAGGCAGCGAAACGAATGACCCCCCCACTGCGAATCGGCCAAATCATTATTAATTTGGAAACGGGTGGCGCCCAGGCGATTGTTATGGAATTGATGCGCCTGCTGGACCGACAGCGCTTTGAGCCGGTGTTGATCTCCCTCGGCCAGTCGAATCACTACGAGGATGAGATCCGCCGAGAGGGATGGAAGGCGAAACGGGTTTCCATGGGACGGCGCTATCCCAACGCCGATATCCGTGCCCTCTCTGCATATTTCAAAGAACAGAGCATCGACCTGGTACATTGCCACGCCACCTTTGCCAAAACGGCGGGCCGCGCCGCGGCGATTCATGCAGGTGTCCCGGGAATGATCGGCCACTGGCACAACATCAACGCGGAAAAACACAGCCGGGAATTCCTGGAAACGGAGCGTTTCCTCAATCAGTATACAGACAGCCTCGTTGCCTGCTCGCGGGAAGTGTCCACGTACGTCGAAGAGAACATTGAGCTTTCGGGCGCGCCGATCAAGATGATCCCCAACGCGATCGACCTCAGCCCCTATGATGAGGCGTCCTCGCACCGCGCCCGGTGCCGCCGGGAATTGGGCGTTTCCAATGGCGCCTTTCATATTGTCCACACCGCGCGGCTGGAACCGCGCAAGCAGCCCGAACTCCTGCTGAAGGCTCTCAGCCTCTCCACGGTAAAAAAAGACCGGTGCCTGGGGGATTGGCGGCTGACTTTTGTCGGCGGTGGGTCACTCCGGGATGAACTCGACCGGGTCATCGGCCGGCTGGACGAGGAGGCGGTCTCCCAGGGGGGTGAGCGCATCGCCGGGCGCGTGCACTTTCCCGGCTGGTCGCGCCAGATTCCGCAATGGCTTGCGTCGGCGGACGTCTATACACTGATGTCCTACAGCGAAGGCTTTTCCCTCTCCACGCTGGAAGCGATGGCGGCGGGGACGCCGGTGGTCAGCACCGACATTATCGGGCCCCGCGAGTTCGTCCACCACGAGCAGAACGGCTTAATGGTCGACCCCCATGATGAACATTCGGTTCTGGAAGCTCTTTACCGGATCCGGACAGAGGAGGATTTGCGGAACCGCCTGGTGAAGGAAGCCCGGAAGACCGCCAGGCAATATGGAATCCGCGAGCATGTGGAAAAGACCCAGGACCTCTATGAGTCCGTTTGGGAACAGCCGGCAAAGACTCGCGATCTGCCCTCGTCCTTTCTGGGCCGGGAAAAATTCCTGTTCCAGTTCCAGCAACACATCCGGGCACAACGGCGCGCTGCCCGCCGCATGAGGAAAGCGGGAAAACTGTCAGCCGACGAAGCGTGAGAGGATGAGCTCGAGGCTGTAGAGATTCGAAATCAGGTTTTCCTGGTTTTCGCGGCGTTGGAGGTGGTCTTTCCAAACGCTGCGAATGGCATCGGGCTGAAAAAGGCCGCGCCCGGCGAGGTCCTCGAGGCACCGGGAGAATTCCTCGCGATAGCTTTCATCACTGCGCAGCAGTTCCCGGATATCGAGATAGTTCAAGAGCTTGAAATGTTTTTCCCGCGAGCGCTTGTCCCGCCGGGAGAATCGCTCGACCAAATGTTTTTTCAAGGCGCGCCGGGTTTTTTGCCAGCCGGATGGCTGGAGCGGAAGGGCCAGCTCGTTCTTGGTGGGCAGCTTGTATAGACGGGGAAACTCCTTGAGAAGCATGGCGCGGTAAAGCTTCTGCCCCTCGCGCCACTCCATGGGGAGGCCGCGGAGAAAATCGAGGAACTCGCTGTCGAGAAAGGGAAAACGGTAAGCCGCGTGGAGCCGCCGCTTGAGCAGATGGGTCGAGGTAAACTTCGCCTGGCGGTTCTCGAAGTCCCATTGCTCGCAAAAGCCGGAGAGAAAGCCGTGGTGATTGCGCCGGGCGCCGTGTCCGAGGGCTTCTTCAACGCGGGCCGCGGCTTCTTCGCGCGGTTCACCGGCCAGGGCGCCGACGGCCTTCAACCCGCTGGTGCGGTGGCGCTCGACCAGGTGCGGGAAGGGCGGATCTTCTGCAACCGGCGCATAGAGATCGCGAAACCGATATTTTTTCACTCCCCCGCCAGCCAGCCAGCCTCCCATCAGGCCGATCACGATGTCCGGCGCGATATCAAAGACTTTTGACCAGTGGGAGGGAAACACCTGGTTGACGATATCGGCGACGCCGTCGGAATCCTCGCACTGGCGCCGGTATTCCTCGAAGGGATCGTCGACGCGAGCCAGGTCAATTTCATGGTGGCGCGTGCCAGCGGCATCGGCAACGACCCGGCCCAATTCGAAGTCCAGTGTGCCGGGAACTCCATAGGTGACCGTGTGGATATCGCTGGCGGAGCGGCTTTCGAGGACAGCCGCCAGGATCGCCCGGGAGTCGAGTCCCCCGCTGATGGGAACAACGATTCGAGCCGCCCCGCGCAGGCTGCGCTCGACAGACCGGCACCACACGCCGCCCATCTCGCCGGCGGCCTCGTCGAAGCCGCGCCCCTGCGGGCGCTCCCCAGGAAAAGAGAAAGTCCAATAGTCATCCTGCACCACTTCTTCCCCGCGAATGCGAAGCAAGGCTCCCTGGGGCATCTGGCGCACCCCGCGAAGCGGTGTCCAGTCGCCCGGAAAATAGCAGATCGCGGCAAAGGCTGCCGCCATGGTCAGGTCGATTCCACCGGAGAAGCCGAAGGGAAGAAAGTCCGCCACGTGAGGGAAGAAGTAAAAAGCGCCATCGCGGAATCCATAGAAAACTTTTTGTGAACCACAACGATCGGAGAGGAGGAACAGATCGCTCGCGGCCGGGCGATAATGGATCACGAAGAACGAGCCGTTGAGACCCGCGAAGGCTTCGCGGCGATCGGGCTTTCCAAAGAGTTCGTGGATCTGGCGGGCGGCGTCCTTCGGTTGCGCCGGGCCTTCGCGCAGGCGGCCGAAGAACCAGGTCTGGCTGCCGTCGGACCCATGAAAGCTTCCCGTGGGAAGGACGCCGGGCACATCCCAAAGCACGAGTTGCTCGTCCTGATAGACAAGGCCGCCTTTCCATTTCGAGAGAGCGCTGGCCGGTTGGTTGCCGAAATATCCTCGCATCTTTCCTCTCGCCTCGAAAATGCCTTCTCTTCGCCAGGAAATCGGGTTGCGGGCGTGGAGCCTCCTCGGGTTAGCAGAAGCGAAGCGGGTGCACTGGACCCGCGTTGCCGCCACAATCGCAAGAGGTCTTTCTTCTCCAACTTATCCATGCCACCTGCCGCAGAAGAGAATACAGAATCAGGGGGAAACCGCCTGGCGCGCAAGGAATGGGTGTGGGCTGTGGGGGCGGCCTTGCTCACCTTCCTGTCGAGGCTTGCGATTGCCGACCGGCGGGGATTCTGGATCGACGAGTATTATTCGCTGCGGGCCATCATGCAGCCTTTTGAATGGTTGACGGTTGATCGTCTCATCGCCGGCCATTCACCGCTTCCTTTTCTCTATGCGCGGTGGTTTTACTTGAACTTTGGATCTGAAGAGGCGGCGTTGCGACTGAGTTCCGTGCTGGCCGCGGGAGCGGCGACGATCGCCGTGGCGGGCCTGGTCGGAGCGCTCGGGCTCCGCCGCCTTCTGATTCCCACGCTGATTCTTTGTATCCTTCATCCTTACTGGCTGTATGTCGGAACACAGCTTCGCTATATGATGCCGCTGATCGCGGTGAGCGGCTTTGCGGCCTGGGCCGCGGTGCTCCATGCCGAGAATCCCCGGCGTTGGACCTGGAGTGTGGCGACCTGCCTCTCCGGGCTGGCGCTTTGGATTCATGGCAGCGCGCAATTCTTCCTGGCCGGCCTGCTGATCTATTCCTGCTTTCGCCTCAGGCGCCGCTGGCGCGACAAAACGCACGCCTTCCGGGTGTTATCTCCCTTTCTCTTCGGTTTTTTGATATCCGTGCCGCTGCTTGTCGCCCTGGCGGAAACAAAGGGAAAGAGCGGCGGCCCCGCGCTCCCGGACCCCAGCACAGTCTTTCGCAACCTGGAGGAAGTCTTTTTCGGTGATGAAGACATCGGGGCCTCGATTTTCCCCGTTCACGATAATGTTTTTGGGACGATCAATCTTGTCGTGCTCGTCATTGCCTTCATTGCCCTCCGGCGCTTCCTGCGGCGGGAGGGCTTGCCGCGCCAGCGCGCCTATTTCCTTGCCATGCTCATCGGCATCCCAGCGGCCATACTCCTCGTGACCATGCTGGCGCGCGATGTCCAGGGTCCGGAACGCTACGTATCTTTCCTGTCTATACCCATTATATTATCCCTTTCGATCGGGTGGTACGAAGCGTCCCGTTGGAAACGCTGGGGCGTTCTGTATCGGGTGTTCTTTGTCGTGGGAATCGGCCTTGCATCCATCTTTAATTTCCTCAATCAGGGCGAGTGGCACCGCGAATCCATCCATTGGATTGCCCGCCAGCATAAGCCGGGTGACGGTATTCTGGCCATTGGTACGATCACGAATTTGCTGGCCTTTGATTACCTCGAGCCAGAATTGAAAACCCGGGTGGACGACCTGCGAGGGCACCGGGAAACAGAGTTTTGGACACGCCAGGCTATCATCCGGAAAACACGCCAGCACGATCTCGTTTTTCTCCTCCTTTATCAAGATAACGATGACATTTCGAAGCACCAGATCCTGAGGGACCTCCGGGAAGAAGGAAAAGTGGCCGATTTTCGAAGAGAAAGACTGACGGATGTGACGGCGGTTTACATCGTTGCCACAACAGAAGGCGCCGCGGAGCGCTTGGCCGCCATGGAGCGAATGCCAAGGCCGTTTGCTACCGACTCTCCCCCGGAAGATTAAACGATCTTCGTGAAGATCCAATGCTCCCGGGAAAGACATCGCGAGTTGACTTTCCCCTCACGATTTTTCCCTCCGGTCCTGGCACAATGGCTCTTGATAACGAGAATGAGGAATCCGCGCCATCCTCTCCTCCAGTCCGGCGCTTTATTCTTCGAAGAGCGCGGTGCCGATGCGCACCATGGTTGAGCCCTCGAGGATCGCTTGCTCAAAGTCGTTGGTCATCCCCATGGAAAGCTGGGGCAAAGAAAGGCCGGCGCGATGGGACAGATGATCTCTCAGTTCGCGCAGGCGCCGAAACACCGAACGCGTTTGTTCCGGGCCGCCTGTGTAGGGGGCCATGCACATCAGACCCTGGATGTCTAGACGGGGCAATTCCAGGGCAGCGGTGAGAAGCTCCAGGGCCTGCTCTTCTCCCGCGCCGTGCTTTTGTTCCTCGCCGGATAGATTAAACTGGAGACAGACTTTCACGGCTGGCAGGCCGGGGTGTTTGTCCCACGCCTTTTGAAGCGCCTTTGCCGCGTCGACGCGGTCGACGGAATGAACCCACTGAACAAGGCCGGGAAGATACTTCGCCTTGTTGGTTTGCAGATGCCCCACGAAATGCCAGGTGATGTCTCCAGGCACCTCGGGAATGCGTTTACGAAGTTCCTGGGGACGGTTTTCCGCAAAGTGGTTCGGCCCCAGCTCGTGAAGTTGGCGAACCTGGTCCAGCGGACGTTTCTTGACCACCGCCACGAGCTGCACGTCGTCCCGGGAACGACCGGCACGCTCGCAGGCCTTTTGGATGCGCTCTTCGACGCGCTTGAGGTTCTCGGCAATGGTGCTCTGGGTCTGCATCGTGAAACGCTCCCGGCGAAAGTCTCTCTCAGAAAGAGAGCAAACGCCGGACCCGCAGCGGCGTGGCTTTATTTCCCGCGATTGTCCAATACCCGCCGGGCCTTGCCAGTAAAGCGCTCGAGGCTCCCGGGCTCGACCAGGGTCAGGCGGATCCGGATACCAAGCAGGCTCTCGATCTGGCGCCTCAGCGCATCGCGAAGCGTCGCCAGCTCTTTCATCTCATCGGAGAACAGCTTCTCGGAAACCTCCACCTTCACCTCGAGGGAATCGAGATCCTTTTCCCGCGAGATGACGAGTTGGTAATGGGGCTGGGCCTCTTCAAATTGGAGAAGAATGTGTTCGACCTGTGAGGGGAAAATATTCACGCCGCGGATGATCAGCATATCGTCCGTGCGGCCGGTCACCTTTTGCAGGCGGCGCGTCGCGCGCCCGCAAGCGCATGGCTCGGAAAGCAGGCGGGAAATGTCCCGCGTACGGTAGCGAATGACCGGGTTCGCCTCCTTCGAGAGCGTGGTGATAACGACCTCACCCTCTTCCCCATCCGGCACGGGCCGCAATGTCCGCGGATCGACGATTTCCACCAGAAAGTGGTCCTCGGAGACATGCATACCGTTTTGCTGGAGGCATTCGCCGCAGACGCCGGGACCGGTGACTTCGCTGAGGCCGTAGTTATCGGTGGCCACAACCCCGAGCGTGGTTTCGATTTTCTCGCGGATGCCCTGGCTCCAGAACTCGCCGCCAAAGAAACCAAGCCGCAGCTTCAGATCCTCGGGGTCGATGCCCCGCTTGTTCAGCGCCTCGCCGAGATAGACCGCATAGGTCGGCGTGCAGACCAAGGCAGTGGTTCCCAGGTCCTGCATCAGCAGGATCTGGCGGTCGGTGTTGCCGCTCGAGGCGGGAATCACAGTGGCCCCGACACGCTCGGCGCCATAGTGGAGCCCGAACCCGCCGGTGAAAAGCCCATAGCCGAAAGCGATTTGAACAATATCTCCTCCGTTCAGGCCGCCGGCGACAAGAAAACGCGCAACCAGTTCCGTCCAGACTTCCATATCCTTGCGCGTATAGCCAACGACGGTCGGCTTTCCCGTGGTGCCGGTGGACGCATGAAGGCGAACAACCTCCTTCATGGGGCGGGCGAATGTTTTGAAGGGATAATTCTGGCGCAGATCTTCTTTTTCCGTGAGGGGCAGATGAGCCGCGTCTTCCAATGTTTTTACGTCGCCGGGCTCGATGCCCGCGGCCGACATCTTCCCGGCGTAATAGGGAAGCTGCTTCCAAGCGATGCTGGCCTGGTGCTGGAGCCGCGCAAGCTGGAGCCTTTCGCGGTCCGCTGGCTCCATGCATTCGAACTCACGATCCCAAATTCGCTGCGAGGACTGGACAATCATCATATCGGCTTCCTGAACTTCCGGGAGGCGGAGCCGGGACACCGCCGGTTTCTGTTAAAGGCTGAGAACTTCCTCGCGGGAAAGAACACGGATTCCGCCCTCTTTCAGCGTGGGCAGAATCCCGTCGATCTCCTCGAAGCGGAAAATCACCACGGCTTTATCCGCCGATTTTTCGACAAAAGCATACATGTATTCGACGTTGACCCCGGCGTCTTCCAGCACGTCCAGAACATAGGCCAGCCCGCCGGGATGATCGGGGATTTCGATGGCGATGACTTCGGTGATGTTAAAGGTGAACTGATTCTCTTTCAGGGCCTTTTGCGCCGCGTCCGGCTTGTCGACGATCAAACGCAAAATGCCAAAATCGCTCGTATCGGCGAGGGACAATGCCCGGATGTTGATGCCCGCCTGGCCGATCAGGGTGGCCACGGCGCTGAGCCGCCCCGCCCGGTTTTCCAGGAAGATGCTGATCTGCTGGACTTTCATGGATTCTGCCTCCGGCTGGTCTCGAAAAACTGGTCTCTCGACTCCATCTGGCGCTTGTCGATCACCCGCTTGGCTTTTCCCTCCGAGCGCGGGACCGACTTCGGTTCCATGAGGCTGACCTTGGCATTCACGTTGAGCGTTGAGGCCAGGTCGCCCGCGATCCGTTTACGCAGGTTTTCCATGTGGCGCACTTCGTCGGAGAACATGTGCTCGCTGACTTCGACCTGAACCTCAAGCATGTCCAGCGTGCCCGTGCGATCGACGATGATCTGATAGTGCGGTTCCGCACCGTCCACCTCCAACAGCACATTTTCGATCTGCGAGGGAAACACGTTCACGCCGCGAATAATCAGCATGTCGTCCGTGCGGCCGGAGACGCGCGTCATGCGGGCCATGGTGCGGCCGCATCTGCACGGGGAATGGTCGAGCGAGGAAATATCGCGCGTGCGATAGCGGATCAGCGGGATGGCCTCCTTGGTCAGGCAGGTAAAGACGAGTTCGCCTCTTTGCCCGTCGCCGAGTTGCTCCCCGGAGCCGGGATCGATGATCTCTGGATAGAAGTGATCTTCGAAAACATGGAGCCCCTGGTGGGACAAGCATTCGCATGACACGCCGGGGCCCGTCACTTCGCTGAGGCCGTATAGATCGATCGGCTCGATGCCCATGCGATCGCGGATGGCTTCGCGCATGCCATTGGACCAGGGCTCGGCGCCGAAGTATCCGGACTGGAGATTGAAGCCGCGCATGTCGATGCCCTGGTCTTCGGCGGCTTCGACCATGGTGAGCGCATAGGAGGGGGTGCAACAGAGGTGCGTCGTGCCAAAGTCGCGCATGAGCATGAGCTGGCGCCTGGTGTTGCCGCCGGAGACGGGAATGGCCATGGCTCCGAGGCGTTCCGTGCCGTAGTGCATCCCGAGGCCGCCGGTGAACAGGCCATAGCCATAGGCCACCTGGACAACGGAGTGGCGCCCGGCACCGCCGCAAGCGAGTGATCGCGCGCACACGTCGGCCCAGGTTTCGATGTCGCGTTTTGTATAGCCCACGACCGTTGGCTTGCCCGTGGTGCCCGAGGACGCGTGCGACCGAACAATGTCGTCGAGAGGGCAGGCAAACAGTCCGAAGGGATAGTTGTCGCGAAAGTCTTCCTTTGTGGTGAAAGGAAGCTTCTGGATATCGTCGATGCTCTGGATATCGCCAGGGGCAACGCCGTGCTCGTCGAGCTTCTCCTTGTAAAACGGCACGTTGCCGTACGCACGCTCCACAAGAGATCGCAGGCGTTCTCCCTGCACAGCCGCGAGTTGGTTACGCGGCATCGTCTCGAACTTCTCGTCGAAGAAGACCGTCATCGTCCCTTTGCCCTGCAGTGGCGTTATCAAGAGGCCGCCCCGCATCCGGGGCGTCTCGTTGGAGCCGGAAAGCCGCCATGCCGCTCCCGAACGGCCTGGGCGCGCTTTCCACCAATTGTCCCGGTCCAAAGATTGGGCCCGGGGCGGCGCGGCGGCAACGGGAAAAAGGGGGGTCGATGCCTATGACGAGGAGATCTGCCAGATTTTCGGGTGAAGAGGGAGGATCCTCGTGCCAGATTTCAAGAAACAGGCGGCCAACTTATTAATAAACCTGGAAAACATTCGTACCGGAAAGTTGATCCGTCTGCCGCAAGAAAACCTGGTCGAGGTAAAATGCGTTGCCGGAACCGTCCTGCTGATAATGCCCGGCCTTGGCGAACACGGTGAGAACCGGGCCAGCGGCAACGACCTCTTCGAGGTATTGCACCCACTGTCCCGGCCCCTGATCTTCGAGCTTGGTATAGACGACGGAGGCCGCTTCGGCTGCTGTTCCTCCGCCGGTGTCATAGCCAAACTCCATCCACTGGCCGCTGGCCTGGCCTTCCCGTCTCATCCAGGCAGAGAGTGTATAGCGCTCTGTCGGTTCCACTTCCACCTGCTGATAGACACCGCCGTGAAAGCGGTCGGTTCCGGACACCGCCCATCCCTGGGAATGGGCCCCATCGTGAACGAGGGATGTTTCGTCCAGAAAAGTGATGGAATTTGACCAATCACCCTGCCAGCTGTTCCAGTGGTTGCCGACGCCATTGGCCTGAAATCCGTCCTCGAAGCTTCCATTCTTGATCAGATTCGCACCCGGGTGCGGGGTGGGCGAAGGTGTGGGTGTCGGAACGGGGGCTCCTTCTCCCTGGAACCA
Source organism: uncultured Candidatus Sumerlaeota bacterium (assembly GCA_964346275.1). Taxonomy (GTDB): domain Bacteria; phylum Sumerlaeota; class Sumerlaeia; order SLMS01; family SLMS01; genus CAYFUR01. The sequence goes on along the minus strand of CAYFUR010000079.1, from coordinate 7,444 downwards.
GGCATCGATTTCGAAAATAAGAGGGGATTCGATTGCCGCGGGCTGCCCATCGGTGTCGCCAGGCGATCCTGCGTCCCAGTCGTCGACGAACAAGCTGTCGGTATTGCTGACGGCATAGAAATCGAGACGCAGGCCCGTCACGCCCTGGGCGATTGGTCCGCCTCCCTCTCCCGTCACGCGGGTCCAACTTGCAGTCAGATTCGTCGAATTCCGTGTGCCGAAAGTCGCCGATGTGATTTCGGAACCGATCAGTTCCCAGGCGGAAGCGGAGCCGGGCGAGGGATCGCCGGTTGTATAGGCATCGTAATGGTGGAAGATTCGGCCTTCGCGGCCAAGATTGCCGCTGAGGACGCGGAGTTCCGACAGGTCAACGGGGGACCCGTTCGCGAGGGTCCAATAACCGGACCAGGCGGGCTGGCCGACGCCGGGAAAATCCTGGAGAAGGCCCGTCATGGGCCCCAGGGAAGCCCCATCGGTCAAGGCCGGCTCGCGGTCCGAATCGTTCACGACGGCCTGGTAGAAGCCTCCGGTGAGGCGAGTTGCCACGTTGCCATGCAATCCATCGGAATCGGAAGGCTGGTAGGGCAAGTCGCCGAGGGCATCGACGGTTCCCCGGGAGATCTGGAGGCCCGATGCGGGCGTTGGCGCGGGCGTCGGGTCGGAGCAGTTGATCTCCATGGGGCCCGCGGGGATGTCTTCGCTGGCGACCTGCTGGAAGGAATCCCACAGGTCGTTGCCGGCTCCGCGCTCATTCAGTCCGTGCAGGTTAAGGATGGAGAAGTTCTCCCAGCCGCCGAAGTCCGGATAGATAAACCATGCCGCACAGACGACGGGATGATTGTCGGGATTGGCGTTCCATTGGCCGAGAGCCCGGTAGGCGTCCATGAGAAACCGGGCCGTTTCCGCCTCCTGATTGGGGTCGCCGGGCGGGTTTGTCTGGCGGTTCCATTCGAGGATAAAAGCCGGTTTGTCACAGTGGCCGTTTTCGTCGATGATGTGAAGCTGCGAGGACACCCCGTTCATGAAATCGGTCACGGCGCCCTCGGCATTGAACCAGGGAGCACCGTAACTATGAAGGGCAAACCCGTCGGTATCGCCGGGCCCGAGGCCCTGGCACATCTCGCGCAGATAGACGCCGCCATCGGTGTGGCGCACTTCGTTGAAATAGGCTCCGGGGGAAACTGGCCCGACCAGCACGGTTTGCTCCCCCAGCGGGCTTTCCACCTCCTTGATGGTCTGGCGAACTTGCTTGTAATAGGAAATGTAGTCGCTCGCCGAGAGAACGTGTCCGCCATACTCGGCATAGAGGTTCATTTCATTTCCGATCTGCCAGATATTGCAGACATCGGAGGCCTGCTCGACAACCGCCTTCAAATCAACCAGGTATTGTTCCCGGTCCACCGGCGCCGGAATCGTCATCCCCCATTCCGGCTCGATCCGGATGACAAGGGTGTGCCCCTTGTTCTGAACGGCTCGAAGTTTCTCGATTTGATCTTCAATGCGCCATCCCGCCGTATAGACCATAACGGTTTCCAGCACCCAGACAGGCTTGCCGCCTGTCATCTCCTCCACGTCATTGGAGTTTCCATCACCATACCAGTGGATTCCGTAAATCCACGGAGAAGCGCCGGCGCTGGCCGTGGCAAACATAAGGCAAAATCCAAAGAACAGGCGAAAAATATTCAAGAATAGATCTCTTTCCCCAGGATAGTCTTGATTATTCTGGTCAACTTCGCGAATTTGGACAAGCGAAACCTCGGTTTCTCTTGCTCTGTCCCAGCAAGTCCTCTCAATTTTGCAAAGTTCCCCAAAAATCCCATCGAGGAAAACCTCATGAAAAACAGATTGATCGCCGGTGTCCTCTCGGCCGCCATGTTGTCCCCAGCGCTTGCCGGTGCTGCAACCTTCACCGTCTCTAACCTGAGCGATTCCGGCGCGGGCAGCCTGAGGGACGCCATCACGTCGGCAAACGCGAGCGCCGATCCCACCAATACGATCGACTTCTCGGGCCTGGCAGCAGCCGCCAACTATACCATAAACCTTTCCACGGAACTGCCCAGCATCACGAAATCCGGAACCACTGTCGACGGCACCACGGCCCCGAATTTCAGCGCCGATCCCATCGTGCAAATCGACGGGGCCACCCTTGGTGGGAGTGACAGCGGCCTGACCGTTGCCGCCAATGACTGCACCATTACGGGACTCGTCATCACGAACTTTCCCAATCTCGGCATCCAAATCGACGGCTCGGACAACACCGTCATCCAGAATAACTGGATCGGTGTCGGGCTGGACGGCAGCACGGTCGCGGGAAATAATACGGGAATCTGGGCTCTGCCCGGTTCCGATAATACCCTGATCGGAACCGACGGCGATGGAACCAACGACGCCGCGGAAGGGAATGTCATCAGCGGTAACAGCATCAGCCAGATCATCATCAACGAGACGCTGTTTGCCTCCATCAGCAATGGAACCATCATCGCCGGGAATATCATCGGGCCGAGCGCGGACCTGACAACGGCCATCACCTTAACCAGCTCCAGCGTCATCGATCTCCGCGATTGTTCCAATTCGCGCGTGGGGACCAACAACGACGGCACCTCGGACACCGAAGAGGCGAACATCATCGGCGTCGGCGGCAACTCAGTCTCGGTAATCATCGATGGCGAGGATTCGACGGGGAATATTGTGGCGGGGAATTGGTTCGGCACGGACCCGACGGAAACATACACGTATCCCAGCACAGTCGGGAGGTGTGTTTCCATTGGAGGCGGCGCGCGCAATAATATGATCGGCGGGCCGGACGCGGCCCAGCGCAACGTCATGACCAATAATCATTTCGGGGTGCGGCTCAGCGGCGGAAACACACAGACCACCCTCAACAACACCGTGGAAAACAACCGAATCGAGGGGATGACCCACACGGGGATTTCTTGCACCCTGACGGAACAGGGAACAAATGATGCCTCGGACGCCCCGGGCGATGGCCCCTCCGACGCCCTCATTGTCGACAACCTGGTGGATGGTTGCGACACCGGCATGGCCTTTTTCGGCTCCTCGCCCACCGTCCACGGCAACACGATTTCCAACAGTGGCGAGTGGGCCATGAGGTTGGGCCTGAGCGGCTTTACAGCGACCAACGGCCCGGACGAGGTCGGCGACGACTATCTCTCGCGCCCGATCATTGGCGGCACGGGCGCCGGAGAGCCCAACACCTTTCAGGACAATCCCCGCGGCATCCGTTGCCACGACACGGTGCCCGATAACCTCGCCACGCTGGAAACCGATAATTCCTTCACATCGAGCCACTTTCCCGCCACGCGCGTGGCCTGGACCGGAGCCATCGAAGTTTTCGACACCCTCGGCAACCCGGTTGCCACCACGGTGCGCATCGAACCCGCCGCGTTCTTCAGCGACTCTCTGACCCAGGGAACGTCCGACTGCAGCGGCACCTTCGGCGGCATCATCCACACCATCACGGCATCCCCCTCCTGCGATACCGCATTTACCTGGGACGAGATCATTCAGTTCGAATCTTTTGATGCCTCCACTCGCCAGCAATACGGCCCCCGCACCATCAACGGCCAGGTGTTCAGCTGGGACGGCGACGCGGGAACCGAGCCCCTCGACACCGGCGCGGGATACCAGGATGGCTATACGCTTGGCCCCTTTTCATTGAACCAGGTTGCGGAAATTACCGTTGGTTCGATCACCATTGACGACCCATCCGTAAACGAACCCGATTCCGGAAGCGATACGACGGTGACATTCACCCTCACGCGGAACGGGCCCCTGGGCAGTGAGGTCGATGTGGCCTGGACCACCGACGATTCGCTGGATGCGAGCGATGGCCCGGACTTTACCGGCGACAGCGGCACCGCCACTTTTGGAGCCACGAGCGACACAACCGCCATCGTGGTCACCGTCAATGGAGACGACGATTCGGAGAGCGACGAGCAATTCAACATCACGCTCTCCGGCCCGGTAAACGCGATCATCGGCGATGCCACGGGCACGGCGACGATCGTTGATAACGACGGCACGTCGGTTCGGGATTGGAAAGAGATCAACTGATTCTCCCGCGGGAGAGAACACATGCGAGCCGGAAGGGAATCTGCCCCTCCGGCTCTTTTCGTTTTCGAGATGAATCGGTTCCCCGAAAAGTCCTCCCCGAGGCATGGGAAACCATGGCGCGTTAAAACAGTTCGAGCTGGCCGGAATCCGGCCTCCGGAAGGATGAGTTGCTGAGGGGCATCATGTCGCCGTCGAGGCCATGGCGCCGGGCATGGAGGGCAAACAGGTCGGCGATCTGGCGCGCCTTCGGCCCTTCGCCGGAGAGGCGCTTGCCCCAGCGCGAATCGTAGAGGCGCCCGCCATGCATCGCGCGGAGCTGGCTCAGCACGCGGTCCTTGCGCAGCGGCGCGACGCGCTCGAGCCAATCGGCAAACAGCTCCTTCACGCCATGGGGCAATCGGATGATGGCCCGGGCCGCCCGGCTCGCTCCGGCCTCCGCCGCGGCCTCGAGAATGCGGGGGATTTCGTGATCCGTCAGGCCGGGAATAATCGGCGAAACATTGACGCCCACGGGAATGCCCCGGCCCGTGAGCTCCGCCATGGCGTCGAGCCGGGCCCGGGGCGTGGGCGCGCGGGGCTCGAGGGTGCGCTGGAGCGAGGCGTCCAGCGTCGTCAGCGACAGCGTGACGATGGCGGCGCTCTCCCCGGCGAGTTGTTCCAGCAAGTCCGCGTCGCGCAACACCAGCGTGCTTTTCGTGATGATGCAAACGGGATGGCGGCACTCGGCCAGCAGTTCGAGGCATTGCCGCGTGATGCGCAGCTTTTTCTCCGCCGGCTGGTAGGGGTCCGTGGCGCCGGAAAGCGCCAGCGGCTCGGGCGTATAGCGCGGCCGGGCCAACTCGCCGCGCAGGAGAGCCGCCGCGTCGGGCTTGGCAAACAGCCTGGATTCAAAGTCCAGCCCCGCGCTCAGGCCGAGATATTCATGATACGGCCGCGCATAGCAGTATATGCAGCCGTGCTCGCACCCCTTGTAGGGATTCAGCGTTTTGGGATACCGGATATCGGGGCTGTCGTTTTCGGTAATGATCGACCGGGAGGCGTCGCGGAATATCTCCGTGGGAGGGCCGGGCCTGTCCGCCGCATCTTCCGCGAAATCAGGGTCGGGCTCGTACGCCATGCGCTCGAACCGCGAGGTGGGGTTCGAGGCCGAGCCGCGGCCTTTCACGATATTCCTCTTGTCTTCGCGCCGTCCGGTCATTGCGGGCCTCTGTGGGAATCTTTATGTGCTGCGCAGGCCCGAAAGCAAGAACATGCTGTTCTCGTTCACTCCACCACCAGGACGCCCCAGGGCGCGAGGGGCGGGATGTTGGCGGTGATCCAGCCGCCGGTGGATTCGATGTCGAGTTCGCGTGTTTCGATAAGCGGCGCATAGGCTTCGGCCTGCTTCGGGCCGAGGCGCTCCCCCGGCTTGCGCATGGCCTGGGCCTTCCGCTCGGCCTCGGCGTGCTGCCCGGCGTTGTAGGGCGCGGGCTGCATGAGGCGCACCCGAGGGGAGCCGGACACGTTGAAGGCGGAGGCGCGCAGCCGCACCGTCAGGGGCGCGGATTCCTCGCGCCAATCCACAACATGCAGGACCGCCGGCGTTTCCGGCTCGCCTGGCCGGGCGCATAGAAAGATATACACTTTCTCTTCAGAATCCTCAACGCGGACCGGAAAGGTCTCTCCGTAGCGCAGATCGTCCAGCCCGGGGCCCATGGCTCCGGCATCGCGATAACCCTCCAGGTATGGAGCCATGCCACGCACAAAGCCATACAGGTCCGCATAGTCCGCCGGCTCGCCGAAATAGCGCCCCCGGCCGTCCGCCGTCTGCTGGAAGATATCCCACGGCACGCGCGACAGCCCGCCCACCGCGTAGGAAGTGGCAATCACCTGGCGCTTGAGACGAGTGAGCCAGCCGGCGTCAAACTCCTCGCCCATTGTTTTGGGCGTGCCGAAAATCTGCACCTTGCCCAGCTTCCGCGCCTGGCGCGCCCGGTCGTAAAGATGCACCGGATCCGAGGAGCGCAGCATCAGTTCCGACAGACCAAAGTCGAAGACGCGGTAGTAAGGCTGTTCCCAGCGCTGGAACGATGTGTTGTTCACCGACATGGGCAGGTAGCCGTCCGGGTCATAGCCATGGAGCGCCTGGCGCAAGTCCTGGAAAAAGCGGACCGTCGTTTGTTCCTGGAAGGCCAGGAAATGCTCGCGCAGCGGATCGCCGGCCAGCACCTTCTTCACCGTCCCGGCGTCGCTCCAGTCGGGATCGTCGCCGAGGCCCGCCTCCTCGGCGCGGGCCCTCAGATACTCGTCGTAGGCAAAAGAAGCGGGATCCTCAACCCCGGCCGACTCCAACTGATCCGGAGTGAGATTGCGCGCGAGGTAGAGGCGAAAGCCCTCCACGCAATGGGAACAGTAACACCCCACGCCCCTCTCGGCCCAGGCGTCGTTCTGGCTCCCTTCGTCGCGCTGCATGGTCTCGACGCCCATATCGATATTGCGCTGGAAAGAGCGGATGTGGCGCTCGCGATAACGCGGATTGTTCATGCAACCGGGCGACGGCGCATCGGCCCAGCCGGACCGGAACCCGGGGATCACGCGGTCGCCCGCCAGGTCGAGGATCGAAAACTCCTCGCGTTCGCCGGGCTTCACCTCCGGCAAAGCACTGGTCGCCGAAGACGCCCCGCCGAAGAGGCGGCCCGTTTCCTTCACCCGCGCGATGCGCTTTTTCTCCGGCTCGCTCCCCAGGTCCACATAAACCCATTCCAGCCGCGTGGCGTGAAACTGGTCCATCGCCTCAAAGGTATTGTGGGGATCGTTTGCATCGCGCGGCCGGAATCTAAGAGAGCGAATGGTAATATCGCTCGCGCCCGGCCCATGCGCGGGACGCACAAAGGGCTGGGCCACATCATGCACCGACGGCCCAGCGGCATGCGAGAAGAGCGGGAGGAAGAGAAGACAGCATACAGCAAACGTAATCGCCATCATGAAATGACAACATGTATAGTCACAGCTTTGTTTCATACCTTGGCAGCCCACCCCTTCGCCCAGGCCAGAAATGCCCGCAGCTTTCCCGCATCGAGCCGGCCGTCGGTGCGCACGCCGGAGCAGATGTCCAAACCATGGGAGCCGACACGCGCCACGGCCCGCGCAACGTTTTCCGGATTCAACCCGCCCGCCAGCCAAACCGGCGTTTGCGGATTCGCCGCGACGATGCGCCGGGAAAGCAACCAGTCGTGCACAAGCCCCGTGCCGCCCAGGGTCTTCACCTTCCCCGATGGATTTCCGGAATCCAGCAGCAAGCCGTCCGCGTGGGGAGCGTATTCCGCCGCTTCGGCAAGGGACGATTCATCGCGCACGTGGACGACCTGGACAAGCGCGGCCCCGGGCGCCA
>CAYFUR010000078.1:0-17355 GCA_964346275.1 uncultured Candidatus Sumerlaeota bacterium | reverse complement strand
AGCACGTTGGCGAGCAGCAATCCCACCAGTGCCCATTCCCGCGTCGGTACCGACGGTCGCACCTGTTTCTTTTTCCCTTTGCGCCGCTTCCTGCCGGTCAGCCGGCGGTATCTCTCCACAGCATCAGCCACAGCGAAGGACGTTCAGGAAGGGTTTCGCCGGGAGCAAGCCCGAAGCGAAGGGGAGAGCCCCTCGATTTTGGTATGTTGCGGAGCTATATCCACCATTACTGGGGAGTTACCGGGAAATCGTCGCAAAGCTGGATAAAGAAAGCAGGAGCGGGCGATGGCGTGGAGATAATGGAATGATGAGCGATTCAAGATCGTGGGAAGAAGGCTTATTATTCGAAAACTTTAATAGGTAACATAAATCGCTATCGGGATCGCTACCTGGTCTCGGGCTTTCTTTAACCGGCTTGCGAAACGGTCCGAGAACCGATTTGGATTTGGATTTCGAGTTGGATTTGGATTTCGATTTTTATGCTGTATGAATAATGTAAACTAAATGGTGCAGGATGTAATAATTATGCTGGCTCGTCGGATTTGCCCTTGCGGAACGGGTCTGCAGTGTTCCGGATTCTATGCATGGTCATTATCTTTTCCCTTCGATGTGATCTCGAAAAAGAGAATGGCTTCGGAGAGGCGTTTTCTCGCGGTTACATGAAGCCTTTGCATGGTTGGGGGGAACGCGCAAGCGAGGAGCCGACCGCTTTTTTATCACGACGGCGTACGGCTTCCTTCGTGACAGGTTAGTGGTTTCCTCGTAGGCTGGAGTGATCAAATACAATCAGTACATCGGAGATGGACCGCTCGTATCGGAAATCGGTGTCGGGGCGTGGCAATTGGGTGATAGCTCGGAATGGAAGAGCATGACGGAGCAGGAAGCGGTCACGCTCGTGCGCAGAGCCTTGGATTTAGGCGTCAACTTTTTCGATACCGCTCCCAATTATGGCCTTGGCACAAGCGAGGTTCGTCTTGGGAAAGCCTTGAAGGAGACAGGTCGGGACAAGGTCTTGATCAACACGAAGTGCGGTCATGCTGCCACCGGCGAAAAAAATTATGATCCGGGCTTAATCCGGGCATCGCTTGAAGGCAGTTTGCGCAGGCTGGGGACGGAATATGTGGATTCCCTCATTATCCATAATCCGCCATTTGATTACCTGAACGGGAATAAAACCGATGCCTATGAGGTACTGGAAAAGCTGGTCGAAGAGGGAAAAATCAGGGTTTACGGCGCTTCCGTGGACACGTACGAAGAGATGAAGGTGCTGCTGGAGACCACCGGGTCGAAGGTGGTCGAAGCTTTTTACAACATCCTCTTTCAGGACATTGCCCGCGCCTTTGATCAGGCCATGGAGCAGGGCGTTGCGGTGATCGCGAAGATCCCGCTCGATTCGGGTTGGCTTTCCGGAAAGTACAGCGCGGAGACGATATTCGACGATATTCGGCAGCGGTGGTCGATTGAAGACAAGAAAGTTCGAGCCGATCTGGTTGCCCGACTTCAAAAACTACTGCCGGAAGATGTCCCTTTGCCTTCGGCCGCGATTGCCTTTTGTCTGGCTCACGAGGCTATCTCGACCGTCATCCCGGGCAACAAGAACCTGGCTCAACTGGAAAGCAATGTTGCCAGCGCGGGCGAGGAATTAAGCTCCGATCTGAGGCAACAACTGCGGGTTTTCTACACAGAGAATGTCCAGCCGCTGCATCTGCCGTGGTGAGAGCAGGTGAAATCCGAAACCCCGCACCGGACGAGCCGGAAGATTCACCTGAAAGCGTTTGCGGAAAAAGAAGGCGGGCCTTGGAGGGTATTCATTTCTTTCAGCAAGGAACCTTGCTGCCATGGCGGGGTTTTGGTTTCATGATGAAAATGAAATCGCTGGGAGCTCTTCTTCTTTCTTCTTTTAGCCTCACTATCTCCGGCGCGCTATTCTCCGCGCCGCTGTCGGCCCCGTTGCAAGCGGTGGAGCTGTATCCCTCCGGCGGGGAGGCCGTTCGCGAAGTGGAGGTGGACGCTTTGCCGGACGGTGAGGAACTGGTCCTCGACGGATTGCCGAACAACCTCGATGCAAACCGTGTCCGCGTCGAAACTTTGGGCGAAGCCGAACCACGGTTGGGCGGGGTCCGCTTTGAACGCCTTGAGGAGGCCGAACGGGGTGAAGATCCGCAGGTCGCCGCTGCTCGAGAACGCGTCGAGGAATTGGAGGAGCAATTGGAAAATCTGCGCCAGCCAATGGGAGACCTCAAGGCGGAGATTGCCTTTCTGGAAGAACTGCGGAAAGCCCTGCTGGAAGGCTCCGAGGAGGGCAGTGCGGCGGATCTCAGCGAGGCGGCCCGAAAGGTCTTCTCCGATCAACGCGAAGCCGAAAAGCGCCTCCGGGAAACCGAGCGGGACCTGCGCGCCGAACGCCGTAAAATTGAGCGCGAACTGTCCCGAGCACAGACGGCATTGGAGGAAGCCCGGCGCGCGGCCAACGCCCTTGCCGGACGGCTCTACATTCGTTTTCTGGATCCGATCCAAGAGCCGGTGACGGTGCGGTTGCAGCATCCCCTGTCCAAGGTCGGCTGGCAGCCGGCGTATCGGCTGGAGGCCCAACCGGGGGAGGGGAGCCTTCGCCTTACCGCGCAGGGCAAACTCCGAAACCAGACCGGCGAGGCATGGGATCGCGTGAAAGTGACCCTTCTTACCGGCCAACCCGGCTGGCGCACGGAGGCTCCCATGCCGCCGCCAGTGTACCTCGCCAAGCCACAAGAACGCCCCGTCCAGCCTACCGGGCGCGCCAAGTCTGCGGGCGATGCCGTCTTCGAGCTTTCGTCCTTTGCGGTGAAACAATCCACCCCGGTGCAAGCCGAACGCCTGACGACCCGCTTTCGCCTGACGCTCTCCCAGCCCATTTCCGCCCAACCTTTTGTCCGCGAATTCACCGTGCAAATGGCGGAATGGTCCTTTGCGGCGGACTTCTGGTCGGCAACGACTCCTGTCATGGAAGGGAAAGCCTACCTTCATGGCGAAGCCGAATTGGAGGACCTCCCGTGGGCGTTGTTGCGCGGCCCGGCGACCTTGTCCGTCGACGAGGCCCTGACCGGCGAAACGCAACTTGGTCCCCTCCAGCCCGGGGAAATCCTGTCCCTCGGTTTTGGGGAAAATCCGGTCATCGAGGTGGAACGTCGGGTTCTTGACCGTACCGCCGGCGATAAAGGCATGTTCGAGAAGGACCGGCTCTACCGTCGTCACTTCGCCACCGAACTGACCAATCGCATGGAAGTTGCGCACGAAGTCCGCGTCCATGAACGCTTTCCCGTTTCCCGCGACGACAAAATCGAGGTTCGCCCGCAAAAGCCGGATCCGGTCGAAGTGGACGAGGAGACCGGGCGGTTCAAGCGCACCGTCGAACTCGCTCCCGGGGAAAGTGTGACCCTCGAGACGCGCTACGATGTCCGTGCCCCGCGGGATTGGCGGCTGCCGCGGTTCTAAAAGAGTAAAAGGGCTGTCGCCCCTCCGCTACGAAAAAGGGCGGGCAGGATTTGCACCACTGGAGAAGCGTGGCAGTTTACGAAGGGACAACAGGTACATGCTTGCCAAGCGATAAGCATGTTCCCACCGTCCACCATTCCACAGCCAAAAGGCGATTGTACGATGAGCACCACTACCACGGAGTACGGATATAACAGCAAAGTTGAAGGCGAGGTGATTGCCTCGCGAGCGGACGCAGTCATCAACTGGGTTCGTCGTCATTCGGTGTGGCCGATGCCGATGGGCCTGGCCTGTTGTGCCATTGAGCTGATGGCCGCCGGCGGCTCCCGTTTTGATATTTCCCGTTTCGGGATGGAAGTCATGCGTTTTTCGCCGCGGCAAAGCGATTGCATGATTGTAGCGGGAACGGTGACGTACAAAATGGCGGAAGTGCTTCGGCGTATTTATGATCAGATGGCGGAGCCGAAATGGGTGGTTGCCATGGGAGCCTGTGCTTCGACCGGCGGCATGTATCGTTCCTACGCGGTGCTGCAGGGAGTTGACCGCATCGTGCCGGTGGATGTCTATATTTCCGGCTGTCCTCCGCGTCCGGAGGCTCTTCTCGACGGAATGATGAAGCTCCAGGGAAAAATCGACGATGAAGCGTCCACCCGCGACCTGTTGCGAGACCGGCAGCGTCGCCGCCTTGCTTTCCAGCCGCAGGAAGCCTGAAGTCGCGACAGGATGAAAGAAGACAACAACGACCTCCTTGAGACCTATCCCTTCCTGGAATCGCGGCCTTCCGCCGACCTCCATGCTTTCAATTGCCCGCTCGACAAGCTAGTCGAGTTCCTCCGTGCGATGCGGGACGAGGAACGCTTCGACTTTCTCGCCGACATCACAGGTATCGACCACGGCGAAACGGAACCCCGCTTCGAAGTCGTCTACCACCTTTTCAGCACGGAACGACATTTTTACCTCCGCGTGGTTGCCCCTTGCGAAGGGTTTGAGGAGCCGCTGGCCCCGAGCGTGACCTCGCTCTGGCCGGCGGCGGACTGGCACGAACGAGAGGCCTTCGACATGTTCGGCATCCGTTTCGAGGGTCATCCCGACCTGCGCCGCATTCTCATGTGGGATGGGTATCCGTACTATCCGTTGCGGCGGGAATTTCCCCTTGCCGGGGAAGAAGTGGACCTGCCCTCCGCCGACGTTGCCGAGGCGACCAACACGAAAGTTCTTCCTGCGCCGATGATGGGCGGACCTTTCCATTCTCCTCAATCCGGCCCCATATCCCGCCGCGAACCCCGCGCAGACGACGAATCCTGGACGGAAGTACGCTTCCGGCAAATCGAGGAAAAGTTTTCTCCCGGACACCCGCCCACAAGATCTTAAGCAACCATGGCGACCAAAGAAGTCAGTATCGGAGATGTCAGTGCACGTTCCGCGGAGGCTGAAGAAGCCTTCCAAGGCGAGCAGATGACCATCAATATGGGGCCCTCTCACCCGGCCACGCACGGGGTCCTGCGCCTGCAGATCGAACTCGACGGGGAAACCGTGACGAAATGCGATCCGGTCATAGGCTACCTTCACCGCGGCGATGAAAAAATCGCCGAAAACATGACCTACAACCAGTTCGTTCCTTACACGGACCGGTTGGATTACATCGGGCCGATCCACAACAATGTTACCTTCGCGCTGGCCGTGGAGCAGCTGGCGGGACTGGAAATGCCCGCGCGCTGCCAGGCAATCCGCCTCGTCTGCTGCGAAATTGCCCGTCTGCAAAGCCACCTTCTTGGCTGCGGCGTTTACGCCATGGACTGCGGGGCCCTGACCGCATTCATGTACACCTTCACGCAGCGGGAAAAGCTGTACACTCTTCTGGAGCAACTGTGCGGGGCGCGCTTCACGACCAGCTACACGCGCATCGGGGGATTGCAGCGGGATATTCCGGAAGGCTGGCTTGGGAACGTGCTCAAAGTCCTCAACGAAATGGAGCCGGCGATCGACGAGATCGACAAGCTGATGACGCGGAACAAAATCTTCTACGATCGCACTGTCGGCGTCGGGACGATCAGCCGCGAGGACGCCCTCGGCTACGGCCTCTCCGGGCCGAATCTGCGGGCTTCGGGGGTGCCTCTCGATCTGCGCAAGGACCAGCCGTATCTCGGGTACGAAAACTATGAATTTGATGTTCCCATCGGCAAGAACGGGGACTGCTACGACCGCTGGCTGGTGCGCCTTGAAGAAATGCGGCAAAGCGTGCGCATTCTCCGTCAGGCGATCGACAAAATGCCGGACGGGCCGTGGTATGCGGAAGAGGCGAAAAAGATCTTTGCTCCCCGCAAGGAAAAGATCATGACCTCAATGGAGGAATTGATCCAGAATTTCATGATCGTCACGGAAGGGCCGCAGATTCCGGAAGGGGAGGCCTACTTTGAGGCGGAAAATCCCAAAGGATCGCTCGGCTTCTTTATTGTTTCGAAAGGTGGAGGCGTCCCGTACCGCCTCAAAATCCGCGCTCCCAGCTTCTGCAACCTTTCCATCCTTCCCAAACTGGTTCCTGGCCACATGGTGCCGGACATTCCCGTCCTGCTGGGCAGCCTCGACTTTGTCCTTGGGGAGTGCGACCGCTGACTTTTTGCCGAACAACGCGAGGAACATCGCATGGATACTGATTTTTCGAAGGAAACGCTGAGGTATATTGACGACCTCATCTCGCGCTACCCGCAAAAGCGGAGCGCGCTCATGATGATCCTGCATGCCATCCAGAAGGAGCAAGGCTACCTATCGCTGGAGGCACAGGAGTGGGTGGCGGAGAAACTGGAGATGACGCCCATCCAAGTTCGTGAAGTGGTTAGCTTCTACCCCTTTTATCGCGAGCATCCCATCGGGAAGCGCCATATCCGCGTTTGCCGGACCCTTTCCTGTGCGCTCAACGGAGGCTACGCTGTTTGCGAAGCTTTTAAGGAGGCCTTTGCGACCGACCTTGACGAAATCTCGCCCGACGGCCGCGTCACCATTGAATTCGCGGAGTGCCTTGCCTGCTGCGGTACGGCACCCGTTGCGCTGGTTGATGATACTCTTTACGAAAACCTCACCGTGGAGAAAGTGAAAGAACTCTGCGAGGAGATCAAAAAGGAGACCCCGGAAGCGGAAACTTCCGGAACGGCCTCTGTCACCGAAAAATAAGAATCCCACTTCCAACCGCACTTCCGGCATGATCGCACCCGCCGCCAACAAGCATCCCACCGTTCATCCCCGCGAACGCCGCATCATCCTCGAGCATGCGGACGACCCTGGCTATGATCGCAGTCTCGCCACCTACCGTGAATACGGCGGTTACGGGGAGCTGCAAAAAGCCATGAAGGAAATGAAGCCGGAGGAGATTCGGCAGGAAGTTATGGACTCGCAAGTCCGTGGTCGTGGGGGCGCCGGTTTCCCGGCCGGCATGAAATGGCGCTTCCTCGACTTCAAGAGCGGTAAGCCGATTTATCTCGTCTGTAATGCCGACGAGTCCGAGCCTGGCACTTTCAAGGACCGGCAGTTGATTCACAAGGATCCGCATCAGCTCATCGAGGGCATGATGATTTCCGCCTATGCCATCAACGCGGCCCAAGCGTTCATCTATATTCGCGAGGAAATGCCGGAGGGCGCGCGCATCCTTGAAGAGGCGATTGCAGAGGCCCGCGAGGCCGGTTTTGTCGGCGACAACATCCTTGGCTCGGACTACAGCTGCGAGTTGATCATCCATCGCGGCGCAGCCGCTTACATCTGCGGGGAGGAGACGGGCCTGATCGAATCCCTTGAAGGAAAACGCGCCTATCCGCGCATCAAGCCGCCCTATTTCCCAGCCGCCCTTGGGCTCTACATGTGCCCCACCATCGTCAATAACGTCGAGACCCTTTGCAACGTAAAGCACGTCATACGGCTTGGCGGTAAGGGTTACGCGGAAATCGGCCGCCCGAACAACACGGGCACCCGCATCTGGTGCCTGAGCGGCCAAGTGCGGAATCCCGGTTACTACGAGCTGGAAAACGGCAAGTTCACCTACGGCGACCTCATCCACGAGATCGGCGGGGGCATGCGCGAAGGCCGCCAGCTGCAGGCGGTAATCCCGGGCGGTTCCAGTGCGAAGGTCTGGCGTGCCGGCGAGCGCTTCACCGGAAAGCTGAAGGATGGCGAGCCCTTTGACTGGGCGCTGGAGGATGTTCCCCTTGACTTTGACGGCCCCATGTCCGCCGGTTCCATGTCCGGCTCGGGAGCCGTTATCGTGATTGACGACAGCGCCGACATCGTGGAGGTGCTGGCCAACATCAACGCCTTTTACGCGCACGAAAGTTGCGGCCAGTGCACGCCTTGCCGCGAAGGCTCCCTCTGGATGAAAAAGATCACGGCCCGCATGGTTAACGGGGGGGCGCGACAGGAGGATGTCGACCTTCTTGCCTCCATCGGGGACCAGATTGCCGGACGGACCATCTGTGCGCACGGTGAGGCCTGCGCGTGGCCGACGCAGAGTTTTGTGGAAAAGTTCCGCGATAAATTTCTGGAAAAAGCCAAGGAAGATCCGGAGAAAGCCCGGCATCGGAAGGAACGCTACGTCTGAGCAGCATGAGCGAGGTCAAAGAACAGGAAAAAGCGACCATCACGGTCAACGGGGCGGAAGTTGAGGTGCCCGCAGCGGCGAACCTCATCGACGCCCTTGAAACAATCGGGAAGGAAATCCCGCACTATTGCTACCACCCGCATTTGTCGGTGGTGGGCAATTGCCGTATGTGCATGATCGAGATGGGCACTCCGGGAAAAGACCGGGCGACTGGGGAACCGATTCTCAACGACGACGGCAGCCCGAAGATCATGTGGGTGCCGAAACCGGTAATTGCCTGCGCGACCAAGGTCATTCCCGGCATGCATGTCCGCACCGATTCAGAGCTGGTGAAGTCGTGTCGCGAGGGGGTGATGGAGTTTCTCCTTATCAACCACCCGCTGGACTGCCCGATCTGCGACCAGGCGGGAGAGTGCAGCCTGCAGGAGTTCGCCACTGATTACGGACGCGGGTACAGCCGTTTTGTTGAACAGAAGAACGTGAAGCCAAAGCGAACCCGCCTCGGGCCGCGGGTGATGCTCGACGACGAACGCTGCATTCTGTGCTCGCGCTGTATCCGCTTTTGCGAGGAATTCGCCGACGACCCCGTCCTCGGTTTTATCGACCGGGGTTCCTATTCGACGCTGACGACATTCCCCGGCAAGGAACTGGCCAACAATTACTCGCTCAATACCGTGGATATCTGTCCGGTGGGCGCGCTTACTTCGACCGATTTCCGTTTCAAGATGCGGGTTTGGTTCCTGAAGGAGAGCCCCAGTATCGATACCGAGTCGAGCGTCGGCTGCAACACGGTGGTGGGCAGCCGCGAAGGCATCATCCACCGCATCACCCCGCGGCGAAACGATCTCGTCAATGACACCTGGATGCCGGACAGCGGTCGCGAACTTTACAAGCAAGTAGAAGCGAATGACCGGATTACCGGGGCCACCGTCGGGGGGAAGCCGGTCCGCCCGGAGGAAGCCCTTACCGCCGCCGCCGAGCGCCTCCGCAAGGGCAAGGTGGCCGTTGTCGGGAGCGGCCGTCTGAGTGTAGAGGAACTGTACCTTCTGCGTCGCCTTCGCGATGCCCTCGGGGAGAACCTTCCCAGTTGGATTGTCGCGCGCACGGCGGAAGGGGACGGGAAACTGCTTTCCGCCGATCGCAACCCCAACGTCCGGGGGGCCCTGCTTACCGGGCTGATCCGGGAGCTTCCGGATCAGGAATTGACGGAGTTGCGCGAATCCCTCGAAAACGGAACCGTCGACACTGTTCTCTCGGCCGGGGAAGATCTCAGCGCGGCGGGGATTCCGGACGAGCTGCTCCGGAAGACGACCACGATCCACCTCGGCACGCACTATGACAGCTGTTCGCAGCATAACGACGTGGAGCTGCCGCTGCTGACCGTCTTCGAAAAAAGCGGCTCTTTCGTGAACCAGCAATTTCGCCTGCAGCGCTTTGCCCAAGCGGTCCCCGGCCCCAAGGGAGTCCCGCACGGCCTGCGGACCTTTACCCGGCTTTTGCAGCTGATTGACTCCGGGGCCGACCTTGCTCCCGCTCCGGCGGCCATTTGGAAGGCGATGGCGGAGGAGATCGAAGAATGCCATGGCATTCAGTTTGAGCACATACCACCGACAGGGCTGGCTTTGAACAGCGAACGCTTTGCGGAGCTTCCCTTCATCGAGGGAAAGAGCTTGCATTACGAACCGCAGGCCGCAGCCGTAGAAGCCTGAAATGAGCGAGCTGGGAACGATTGCATGGCTGGCCACAAAGGGCCTGATCCTGATTGGCGTGGTGATGACCTGCGCCGCCTACGCTGTTTTGCTGGAGCGTAAAGTGGCGGGAGCCGCCCAAGGGCGGACCGGACCAAACCGCACCCAAATCCCGCTTATCGGCGGCATCCCCCTGATCGGAATCGTCCTAACGAGACTGGGCCTTTTTCAACCGCTCGCGGACGGGCTGAAGTTTCTCTTTAAGGAGGATGCGACTCCCGGACACGTGAACAAGCTGTATTATCTGCTCGCTCCGCTGGTCGCTTTTATTCCCGCCATGACGACCATGACGGTCGTTCCGTTCGGCATTGCCAAAGGAGCGGACGGAAGCATTAGCCCGCTCGTCCTCGCCGATCTCGAGATCGGGGTCCTCTTCATTCTGGCGGTGTCGTCGCTGGGTGTCTACGGCATCATTCTTGGCGGCTGGGCAGCGAACTCGAAATATCCCTTTCTCGGGGGCATCCGCGCCTCCGCACAGATGATTTCCTACGAGCTGGCGATGGGGCTGTCCCTGCTGCCGGTCTTCATGTGGTTCGGCGGCAGCCTCAGCCTTTTTCACATCGCGGAGGGACAAAGCGGCCTCTTGCTCGGCTTCCTGCCGCAATGGACGGTGTTCTTCCAACCGGTTTCGGCGTTGATCTTCCTTGTCGCCCTTTTCGCGGAGACAAACCGCCTGCCCTTCGACATGCCGGAATCGGAAACGGACCTTGTCGCCGGCTACAACACAGAGTACGGCGCCTTCAAGTTCGGGCTCTTTTTTGTGGGAGAGTACGCGCATGTCATCATTGGGTCGGCGGTCTTTGTACTGCTTTTTCTGGGTGGGTGGAACCTGCCCTTTTTGCACTATCCGGAGGGCCTTTTCGGCAGCATACTCTCCATCGTTGTCTTTGCTCTGAAGACGTTCGTGCTCGTCTTTTTCTTTATGTGGATCCGCTGGACGCTGCCGCGGTTCCGCTATGACCAGGTGATGACGCTGGGCTGGCAGAAACTCCTGCCGCTGGCGGTGCTGAATCTGGTCGCTTACGCGATCCTGATCGCCCTTGTCGAACAAATCTGAGGAATCCGCCATGGCCACCAAAGTAGTCGAACGCAAACCGCTGAGCCTTGCCGAGCAAAGCTATCTTCCCCAGATCGCAGCCGGCCTGAAAATCACCATGCGGAACATGTTGAAGCCGCCGGTAACGCTGGAATATCCGGACGAGCGCCCGGAAATTCCGGAGGGCTATCGCGGCGTTCCCACGCTCGTGAAGGATCCGAGCGGCCGTGAAAAGTGCGTCAGCTGCCAGCTTTGCGAATTTGTCTGTCCTCCGCGGGCCATTCGCATTACGCCCGGGGAAATTCCGGAGGAAGACGAGACGGCCCATGTGGAGAAAGCACCGCGGGAGTTCGAGATCAACATGCTCCGGTGTATTTACTGCGGGCTTTGCCAGGAAGTATGTCCGGAAGAAGCCATTTTCCTGCAGGACATCTTTTCCGTGACCGGGTATTCCCGCGAAGAACTCGTTTACAAGAAGGACAAGCTCTACGAATTGGGGGGAACGCTGCCGGACGAACACTTCAAGTGGGACCGGAAAAAGGAAGCGGCCGCGCGCGGGAATCCCCACCATTAAAACGGGATTGCTCCGAGTTTTCCCTTTTCATTGATAGGACGCATGTTCTAATGCTGCGCCGTATTCTATGAGAGAGCTGCTTTTCCACGCCTTCGCGGTGCTGACCATTGTTCCGGCCTTCTTCGTCGCGACCAGTCGCAGCGCGGTCAACGCGGCCTTGAACATGCTGCTTTCCTTTGTCGGCCTGGCGGCCCTGTTTGTCATGCTGGAAACCTACTTTCTCGCGATTCTGCAGGTACTGGTGTACGCGGGGGCAATCGTCGTGCTCTTCCTTTTTATTATCATGCTGATCGATGTACGGAGTGCCCCGCAGCCGAAACTGCTCCGTTTCCTTGCCAGCCTCGCCGCTTTCGCGCTGCTCGTAACAGGCAGTTATTTTCTCGTTTTCGGTGGGGGGAGCGGTCCGTTTGTGGAAGTTTCGATGGAATCGCCGGCGCGGGATCCGGCCATTTTCGGTCAACTTCTGTTTACGCGCTACCTGCTGCCGTTCCAGATCACGGGCTTCATGCTGTTGATCGCGATGATCGGGGTCATTGTGGTCAGCAAGCGCGCAGAAGACCTCGGCGGGGAAGGAGGAGCGCAATGAGCATGGGCCTTGAGCATTATCTTTTTGTCGCCTGTCTTCTTTTCGCTATCGGATTTTTCGGGGTTCTGCTGCGCAAAAACACGCTCGTCGTCTTCATGTGCCTCGAGCTGATGCTGAGTGCCTCGATCCTCGCCCTCATCGCCTTTTCACGCTTCCACTCCACGGCGGCCAATCCGCAGATGGAGGGAAACCTTTTCGCCTTGTTCATTATCGCCATCGCGGCCTGTGAAGTGGCCGTCGGCCTGGCAATCATTGTCGCGCTGTGGCGCCGCAAGCAGACGGTGGAACTGAACGAGATCAACGCCCTCAAGCACTGATGGACCTGACCGCTACGCTTTCCCTGATCCTGTTGCTTCCGCTTATTGCCGCGGCCCTGATCTGGATGTTCGTCCGCCGGCAGGGCGTTGTCGCGATGACGCTTTCGGTTGGCGCGGCCGCAGCCGTTTGCGGCCTGAGTCTCTGGCTATTGCTCACAGCCTGGGACGGAGAGCCGTGGCTGACGACGATGGAATGGCTCCGCTTCGGGGAGTTTTCCGTGGAGATGGGGTTCTGGCTTAACCGCCTGAGCGCGCTCATGCTGTTTGTTGTCACGGTGGTAGGCCTCCTTATTCATGTATTCAGCATTGGCTACATGGACGATGACGGTGCGCAGGGGCGTTTTTTCGGGGGACTGTCCATCTTCATGTTTTCCATGCTGGGAATCGTCCTCGCGGAAAATCTGTTCATGCTGTTCATTTTCTGGGAACTGGTCGGATTCAGTTCCTACATGCTGATCGGTCATTACCTGCACACGGACGAAGCATCAGCGGCGGCTAAGAAGGCGTTTATCGTGAACCGGGTGGGGGATTTCGGGTACCTGCTCGGGATTCTCCTGACCTATTGGACTTTCGGGACCGTTTCCCTGCCGGAGCTGCAGGCAATGATGGCGGGTGATGCCGCGGAAGCGAGCACGCTCATCGGCCTGTTGCTTTTCTGCGGCGTCCTCGGGAAGTCCGCGCAAATGCCGCTACACGTGTGGCTTCCGGACGCGATGGCGGGGCCCACGCCGGTCTCCGCGCTCATCCACGCCGCCACGATGGTCGCGGCGGGCGTGTATTTCCTCGGCCGGACGGTATTCCTGTACACGGAGACGGCTTTGCAGGTGATTCTCTGGATCGGAGTCATCACAGCGGTCTGCGCAGCGCTCTGGGCTTTCGCGCAACGCGACATCAAGAAGGTGCTGGCCTATTCGACCCTTTCCCAACTCGGTTACATGGTGGCCGGTTTCGGCCTCGGCACCCTCTACGGACTGCATCACGGGGACGGGCAGGGCGCGGCCCTGACCTATGGCGTCTGGGTGGCGATGTTCCACTTAACGACGCACGCTTTTTTCAAGGCGCTGCTCTTTCTCGGTTCCGGCTCGGTCATCCACGCCTGTCATCACGAACAGGACATCTTCCGCATGGGGGGCTTGTGGAAGCGCATGCCGTGGACAACGGCGACTTTTGCGGCCGGTGTGATCGCGATTTCCGGGGTCCCGTATATCGCAGCGGGCTTCTTCAGCAAGGACCTGATCCTGTTTGTCGCCATGAGCGGCAGTGCGCCGGCCTTCTGGATCCTCTCGGTAACCGCCTTGCTGACAGCGCTCTATATGGGACGGGTGTTCTTCATCGCTTTCCTTGGCAAAGCCCGCAGTCCGGCGGCGGAAAAAGCGCACGAGTCGGGACCGGCGATGGTCGTTCCACTGGTGCTGCTGGCCATTTACGCGATCGGAGGAGGCTATGCCGTGTTGTATCCTGAAGTTTTGCGCCTGCCGCTGACGGAATGGGTACCGCACCCTCAAGGGAGCGACCACACAATGCTCATTCTCATCTCGGCGCTTGCTTCGATTGCGGGCCTTGTCGCGGCGCGGCTTTTCTATGGGGCCGGCGCGGAGAAGGACCGGTTGGAGCAGCTGGCCCCGCCAGTCCATGCCTTCAGTCGATCTCGCTTTTTCTTTGATGAAATCTACAACGCCTACGTTCGGCAAGTACAGGACCGTGTCGCCGACATTGTTGCCTTCCTGGACACGCTCGTGATTTCCGGGCTGCTGGTACGCGGCAGCGCGGGCTTGACGGGACTTCTGGGCATTGCCGCGCGTCGCTTACATACTGGCAGCGCGGCCGCCTACGTCTGGTGGTTCTTTGCCGGACTGCTTCTTTTTGGTGCCTACGCCGGCGGCTTCCTCGATAACCTCATGCCATGACGGACCTTTCCCCCATCGCCTTTCTGAACGGATTGACCGGGCTTTTGCAGTTGGCCGGGGAGGGCCAGCCAATGCTGCACTCGCTGTTCCTGCTGCTTTCCATCGCCGTTCCACTGACTATGGCGGTGGCGCTGGCTGTCTCCGGAAAACTGCCGGACCGGGCGGTGAAAACGGCAGCGGTCATCGGCTTTGTGGTGCCGGGCCTGCTCAGTCTCTATCTGTGCTCGGTTTACCTTGCCGTTCTTCCCGGCGCGGAAGGGTACGCATTTACTTTCCGCTCGGACTTGGGCCTGGGGCGTTTCGGCATCTTTTTGCACCTTGGCCTCAACGGTCTGGCCCTGCCTTTTTATCTGTTGGCGGGTCTCGTCGGCATTGCGGCGGGCCTGTACGCCGTGCAAGTGGAAATGGAACAGCGCCGGTTGTTCCTCATTCTCCTTCTCGTCATGCAGGGCGGTTTGATGGGCATCTTCTCGTCGGTGGACGTCTTTTTCTTTTATTTCTTTCACGAATTCGCGCTGATCCCGACCTTTGTTCTCATCGCGCTTTTCGGGCGGCGGGGGCGCAAAGGAGTGGCGCTGGAGTTAACCATTTACCTGACCCTTGGGGCGATGCTGACGCTGGCGGGTCTGCTCGCGTTGTACTTTTTCAGCGAGGCGGAAGCCTTCAACATGATCGCCCTGCGGAACGCGCTCGTGGAAATGCCCCATCAGGGTACTCTCTTCGGGCTCCTGCTGATCGGATTCGGCATCCTGGTGTCGCTGTTCCCTTTTCATACCTGGGCGCCGCGCGGCTATGCGACAGCCCCCGCTCCGGTGGCGATGCTGCATGCGGGCGTCCTGAAAAAGTTCGGCCTCTACGGTTTAATCCAGATTGCCTATCCATTGCTGCCGGTAGGAGCCGGACAGTGGGCACCGCTGCTGATGTGGCTGGCGCTCGGTAATCTGCTTCTGATCGGGTTTGTCACGATGGCGCAGCGGGACCTCAAGCTGATGCTTGGCAACGCTTCCGTTATGCACATGGGCTACGCGTTTCTCGGCCTCTACGCCTACTCGACCCTCGGGCTCGGCGCGGCGGTTCTGATGTTGTTTGCGCACGGGCTTTCCGTGGCTTTGCTGTTCCTGCTCGCCGACGTTGTCGAACGCAGCGGCGGGACTGCGGACATGGAGGAACTGGGCGGCCTTGGACAAAAGGCGCCGGTGCTGATGGGGCTCTTCGTGGCCGCGACAATGGCGAGTATCGGCCTGCCCGGATTCGCGAACTTCTGGGGCGAGCTTGGGATTTTCGCCGCTCTCTGGACTTCGGCGACCCCGTGGGTGGTGGTTCCAGCGGTCGTGGGCATCCTCATCTCTGCCATCTACGGACTCCGGGCGGTGGCGCGCATTTTCTTTGGCCCGGTTGCGGAGGGTCTCACCATTCGCGGCGATATTCGTCTATCCGAAAAGCTGCCTGCGCTGCTGCTGCTGGCCGCTCTCTTCCTTTTCGGTTTCTGGCCCCGAAGCATCTCCGATCCGGTCGACCGCAACCTCGAAAACAACTTCTCCGGGCAGAGGATGTCCGCTGAAGCTCCCGCCGGGAAAAGCCCGGCAGCCCTGAACGAGTAACATGGACCCGGACCTACTGCACAGTCTGACCGTCACCAACCGGTGGGGAGCCCTTCTACCCGAGATTCTTCTCGGGGTGGGGGCGATTCTACTTCTTTTTCTTGACCTGCTTGTACCGCGGGCGCGACCGCGCCTGTCGGCGGTGTCCATCACCCTGCACCTGATCGTGGGCCTCGTCCTGCTCTCCGGGATGGACTTTGGCAATGGCGGAGGGACGACGGTTTTGTTCGGTGGCTTGCTCGCCCAAAACGCCACCGGGGACTGGATGAGGCTATTCCTGCTCGCCGGCTCCATCGCGGTGACCCACCTCGGCGGCGTCTTTCTCGAAGGACGGAATCTCGTCAAGGTAGAGTTTCACCATCTCGTTCTCGTTGTCACCGCCTCCTTCATGATCCTCGTGCAAAGTCATCATTTCCTGCTCCTCTTCGTGGCGCTGGAAACGCTGACGATCGGATTCTACATTCTTGTCGCCTATCGAAGGACCAGCCGCTTCTCGCTGGAGGCGGGACTGAAGTACCTGATCATGGGAGCATTCAGCTCTGGCATGCTTTTGTTCGGAATTGCCCTTCTGTATGGAGCGGCGAGTAACCCTGAACTGCCTGCGACGGCGGCCAGCCCTCTCAATTTTGAGGAACTGGAAACCTTTATTGCCGCCTCCGGAGAGTTCTATAACAACCGCACGAATTATCTCGTCCTTTTCGGAGCGGCGCTGGTGTTGACCGGAATCGCTTTCAAAATCGGGGTTGTTCCCTTCCAGATCTGGATTCCGGATGTTTACCAGGGCGCGCCCACACCGGTGACGGCATTTCTCGCCGTGTCTTCCAAGGCCGCCGGATTCTTTCTGCTCTACCTGCTGTTGCACGGGCCCTTTGCTCCGCTTGAATTTCTTGCCGTGCCCTTGCTGACCGTGGTCGCGATCCTGACCCTCCTCTTCGGCAATATCGCCGCTCTCGGGCAGCGCAATGTGAAGCGGGTCATGGGGATGTCCGGAGTGGCGCACGCCGGTATTCTCCTGATGGGCCTGCTTGCCTCCCTGAAGGTCGACTGGGCCTTCGCGGCCGTGCTCTTCTACCTCGTTACTTATGCTCTCGCCTCTTTCGGCGTGTTTGAAGTAATGGCCCATCTCGTTGGGGAAGAGGACAGCGACCAGGACCTCGACCACTACGACGACCTCCTCAAGAAGGAACCGTTTCTCGGCGGTACTCTTCTTGTCGGCCTCGGCTCCCTCGCCGGTATTCCCCCGCTGGCCGGGTTCGTCGCCAAGTTGCTCCTCTTTTATGCGGCTTTCCAGGCCCAGATGTATGTCGTCCTCGGGGTGGCCCTCCTCGGTGTCGTCCTCTCGATTTACTATTACTTCGGCTGGATGCGGGCCGCCATTACCCACAATCCTTTCCTCGAAGATGAGGAGACGCCGCCGCTGCCGTCACCCCGCATTCCGGCCCTCGGCGCGCGCCTCCTCATGGGCCTGCTCACCGCCGGCTCCATTCTCCTCGGCCTCTATCAAGGCTTCTTCAGCTTTTGAAACGCACGGGG
>CAYFUR010000077.1:0-17675 GCA_964346275.1 uncultured Candidatus Sumerlaeota bacterium | reverse complement strand
AGGCCTCCTGGGAAGGAAAACGCGGCGACGCCTACTGGACGGAATGCAGCTATGGATCCTTTGCCCGGGCGATCCCCATGCCCTTTGAAGTGGACCCGGACCAGGTGAAGGCGAAGTTCCGCAACGGCGTCCTGGAGGTGAGCGTGAACAAGCCGGAAAACGCTCGCACACGCCGCGTTCAAGTCACGTCGGATTAATTCCACGCGGCGGGAGCCGGAACAGCAAACCTTCCGGCTCTTGCTATTCTCTTTCATAAAAAGATGAGGTGATCCGCTCGCAAAGGAGGTGAGTGAGATGAAGGATTTGACGATTCGCCGGATCATTTTGCCGTTTTCGGCGGTTCTGATTGTGGCGGCGCTGCTTCTCGCGGCGGGGTCGCTGAAGACAAACGCCCCCGCAGACAACGCGGCTCATAAGGTTGACCGCCAGATGCTGATTGAGGAGTTGGAAAGCCTTCGCGCTTCCCTGGCGGACGAGGAAAAAGATGCCCAGGCGCGCATTGATGACGCCGTGGGTAGGATTGATGCCCTTTTGGCTCGGATCGAGGGGAATGGCCGGGACAGCCGGAGGAGCTTGATCGCGGACCCGCAAGGCGATCCGTTTTCCGACCCATTCTTTGGCGATTCCCCGTTCGGGCCGGATTGGAATCCCTATGCGGAGATGCAGCGCATGGAGGAATTGACGGACCGATTGTTCAACAACGCCTTCCGCCGGTTTCAGCAAAGCCCTCGCTACGGCGGGCTGGCGCGGGGACCGGCTTTCTCGCCGAGCATGGATCTGAGCGAAACCGACGAGAACTACGTCGTCCAGGCCGACGTGCCGGGGCTCGACCGCAGCAACATCTCGGTGGAAGTGAAAAACCGCGTTCTGACCATTTCCGGCGAGCGCCAGGAAACCGTCGAGGAGCAAGACTCCCAGGGACAGTTCCTGCGCCAGGAACGCCGGATCGGGCACTTCCAGCGCTCGGTGGCGCTTCCCGGCCCCGTGAAGGAAGACCAGGTAAAGGCGGAATACGAGGAAGGGGTGTTGAAAATCACCCTGCCGAAAGCAGAGACGGAGGATCAGGAAACCCACGAGGTGATCGTGAAGTAGGCCCCGCGGCGGAAAACTGGGAGGAGGACGATCCGCCGGGACTGAAAGGGCTCGGAACTTGCCCCGCTTGACGAGTCCCGGCGGTTCTCCTTAACCTGCCGAGAGTTTTTCAGAGAGGTTCAGGCTTACGCCATCTCCTATGCTGCCCAATTTTTCTTTTCTCATCGATGATCTTCTCGCCGCGTCGGCCCGCCCCGGGCTGTGGGCAAACCTGACGGAGGATCTCCAGCACGCCCGCGAGGAAGGCATCACCGCCGTGGTCACCCTGACAGAGGATCGCCTGAAACCCTGGATGATCGAAGAAGCGGGACTGCGTTACCTCCATCTGCCGATTCGAGATTTCACCTCTCCCAGCCTGGAACAGGTGGAGCAATTCGTGGATTTCGTTTCCGAAGAACGGGAATCGGGCGGCAAAGTGCTGGTCCACTGCACCGCAGGCTATGGCCGCAGCGGAACCATGCTGGCCTCCTGGCTGGTTCATGAAGGGCAGTCCGCGGAAGACGCGATCAATGAAGTCCGCCGCCAGCGCCCCGGCAGCATCGAAACACCCGCGCAGATCGAGGTTGTCTATCAATTCGAGCAGGACATTCGCCGCAAAACGAAGTAAGCAGCGCCGGCCGGCGCTCATCCCGTCCCCGAAAATTCCTTTCCCGTTGAAAGCTGGGCTTGATTCAACCGCTCGGCGGCGTCTTAGCTAGACGCGCTGCAACCGGGAAAGGAGACAAAGCATGACCGTTTCAAAACCAGTGGCGTTGCCCGATGAGAAGGGGTTTTTCGGGGAATTCGGCGGACGCTTCGTGCCGGAATTCCTCTTTCCCGCCCTCGATGAAATTGCCACTGCCCTCAACCAATACAAAGACGACCCGGAATTCCAGAAAGAGCTGGATTATTACCTCAAGAAATTCGTCGGCCGCCCCAATCCGCTCTATTTTTGCGAGCGCCTGACGGAACACCTCGGCGGGGCCAGGATTTACTTCAAGCGCGAAGACCTCAATCACACCGGCGCCCACAAGATTAACAACACCATCGGCCAGGTGCTGCTGGCCAAGCGCCTCGGCAAGAAACGCATCATCGCGGAAACCGGCGCGGGACAGCACGGCGTGGCCACGGCCACAGCCTGCGCGCTGTTCAACATGGAATGCATCGTCTATATGGGCGAGCTGGATACCGAGCGCCAGGCGCTCAACGTCTTCCGCATGGAGTTGCTCGGCGCGAAGGTCGTCCCCGTGACTCAGGGGACGCGGACGCTGAAAGACGCCGTGGACGTGGCCATCAACGATCTTGTCGAGAATTACGACCACACGTATTACATGCTGGGCTCGGCCGTTGGGCCCCACCCCTACCCCGCCATGGTGAAGCATTTCCAAAGCGTCATCGGCGTGGAGGCGCGGCGCCAGATCCTGGAGGCGGAGGGCCGCCTGCCCGATTACGTGATGGCCTGCGTGGGCGGAGGCAGCAACGCCATCGGGCTTTTTGCTCCCTTCTACGAGGATGAAGGCGTCAAGATTATCGGCGTCGAGCCAGGCGGCAAGGGCATCGAAACGGGGCATCACGCGGCGACGCTTTGCGTGGGCAAACCGGGCATGATCCACGGCTATCGGTGCATCACACTGGCCGACGAAAAAGGCGATCCACTCCCCGTGCATTCCGTGGCGGCGGGGCTCGACTATCCCGGCGTCAGCCCGGAACACAGCTATTACCGAGAAACCCAGCGCGCGGAATATGTCTCGGTGACGGACGAAGAGGCTCTCGATGCGTTCTTCGATCTTTCCCACATCGAAGGCATCATCCCGGCGCTGGAAAGCGCCCATGCCGTCGCCTATGCGATGAAGTTTGCCCCCACGCGGCCAAAGGACGAAATCATCATCCTGAATCTTTCAGGCCGGGGCGATAAAGATGTCCGCCAGGTGGCCCGGATGGTGGAAAAAGGGGAATACAAACCGAAAACCATGGATGGGATGTCCGCGTCTATATCCTGAGGCAAAAACCAGCCGGGCCGCCGATTCGAAGCGGCGGCCATGTGCGTGAAATTCACCGGATCGACACCCTGGAGAATCAACGATGCGAGAACCGCTTTTGGAGACTCTGAAAAAACGCGTGCTGCTGGGCGATGGCGGCATGGGAACCCAGTTGCAGGAGGCCGGCCTGAAAACCGGGCAGTGCGGCGAACTGTGGAACGTCGAGCATCCCGACTGGGTCCAGGAGATTCAGAAGCGCTATGCCGACGCGGGGAGCGACCTGATCCTGACGAATACCTTCGGCGCCAGCCGCATGGCGCTCGCGCGCCACAAGCTGGAGCACCGCACGGAAGAAATCAACGAAGCGGGCGCCCGCATTGCGCGCGAGGTCATGGGCGAGGATCGCTGGGTCGTGGGCGACATCGGCCCCTATGGGGGAATGCTCGAGCCCTACGGCGATGACGAAGCGGCGGATGTGCGCGAGTCCTTCCTCGTCCAGGCGCGCGGCCTGGTAAAGGGGGACGTGGACGCGCTGATCGTGGAAACGATGACGGCGCTGGAAGAACTCACGCCGGGCATCGAGGCCGCCAGGCAAGCCATCGAGGAAGCGGGACAGATCGGCAAGGTCGCCGTCATTGGCAGCATGGCCTTCGATCACGCCGTGAGCGGTCCGCCGAAAACGATGATGGGGGTGGACCCGGAACGCGCGGCGGAAACGATGCAGGACCTCGGCGTGGATGTGATCGCGGAAAATTGCGGATCGAACCTGGATATCAAAGACTATCTGCAGGTCGTCCAGATATACAAAAAGAGGGCGCCGAACGTTCCCGTGATGGCGCAGCCCAACGCCGGGCAGCCGGAAATGCAGGGCACCAGGATTGTCTATCACGAAACGCCGGACATGATGGCCATGGGCGTGCATCCGCTGCTGGAGGCGGGCACGCGCATCATCGGGGGATGCTGTGGCACCACGCCGGAGCACATTCGCTACTTCCGCCAGGAAGTCGATCGCTTTAACGCGCAGTAGGAAACGAACACCTGGACTTCCGTGGCCATGCTCCAGCCCTGGCAACGGGCAAGCCATGCTTGCCCGTTCTTTGTATTCAATCACTTTAAGGAAAGCATGGCCACGGATCAAAAACGGATTTGTAGGTGGATTCTGCGGCACCTTTTGAAAATATAGGAACAACGTATAGACAGGTAAAAGACCTCAACTTCTCATGTTCCCATTGTCTGAATCCGTCCCTGCAGGGGATGTGGATATACAGAGCCCAGTCCATCATTCTTCCAGGAGAATTTGCTCGACCTGTTGAAAGACTTCCGCCGCTTCTTCGCGGGCGAATTCTCTATCGATTGAATGGTCGGCTCCGGTCGAAAGGCTCAACCTTCCATAGTCCTCGTGGAACCAATCGGCATGAAACGTGGCGCCTCCCTCTGTTTCGTGATACCACCAATAGAACTCGACGAGGCCGGTCTCCTTATGAATATAATCTTCGTTTTCTTCATCCCAGCCAGGGTCAGCTTCCCCGTCGTCTGTCATTATGCAGACGAAGTGAAAACCATCATGGGTGACAATGTGGGCCGCACCCGGGAGATCCGCTGATGTATAGCTTCCCATGTCAGCTTCCGACAAGGCCTTCTCAATCGGATGCGTGGAGAATAAATCCCCTGATAAAGAGCGTTTTACAAAACGGGTGATGGCTTGGTCCCAGTAATCCGATTCATTTGTATAAAGCGTGAATGTAATCGCAATCACACCCAGAACAATGAGAAACAGATATTTCACCTTGTTTGTCTGCTTACTGCTTTCTGGCGGCTTGTCTTCGCTCATCTACTTCTCTTTAAATTGTTGCCCGCTTTTTCAGGCATCAAAGGGCAACCAAAGAATACAGGCAATGGCAAAAGATCATGCCTTCTCGCTACGCGCCTGTTCGCCGTTCAGGCCAATGCCACAGCGATCT
Source organism: uncultured Candidatus Sumerlaeota bacterium (assembly GCA_964346275.1). Taxonomy (GTDB): domain Bacteria; phylum Sumerlaeota; class Sumerlaeia; order SLMS01; family SLMS01; genus CAYFUR01. The sequence continues at coordinate 12,664 of CAYFUR010000077.1, read as the reverse complement.
GCTCAATCATCCAGTCGGCCTGCTCGCGCGTGATCACAAGCGGCGGTGCGATGCGGATGATGGTGGAGTGAGTCTCCTTGCAGAGCACGCCGAGTTCCTGGAGGCGCTCGCAAAAACGGCGCGCGCCGCCGGCGTCCTCTTTCAGCTCGATGCCGATCATCAGGCCGCGGCCGCGGATTTCTTTCACGTGGGGGCTCTCCAGGGCGCGGAGTTTTTCCAGCACGTAGGGACCAAGCTCCGCCGCGTTGTCGATGAGGCCTTCGTCGATCAGAACCCGGAGCGCCGCGCGCGCGACAGCGCAGGCGAGGGGATTGCCGCCGTAGGTGCTGCCGTGTTCGCCGGGCTGGAACACGCCCAGCACCTCGCGGCTGGCCAGCATGGCGGAGGCCGGATAGACGCCGCCGGTGAGGGCCTTGCCGATCAGCACCACGTCGGCGCGGACGCCTTCGTGCTCTTCCGCGAGGAACTTGCCCGTGCGGCCAAGGCCCGTCTGGATTTCGTCGGATACCATGAGAACGTTGTGTTCATCGCACAACTCGCGGATGCCGCGGAGGTAGCCATCGGGGGGAATCTGGATGCCGCCCTCGCCCTGGATCGGCTCGAAAAGGATCGCCGCCGTCTTGTCGTTCGCTTCCGCGCGGAGGGCTTCCAGGTCGCCGTAAGGCACCGCTTTGAATCCCGGGGTGAAGGGCTTGAACCAGTGGCGGTAGCCTTCCTCGGTGCTGAAACTGACGATCGTCGTCGTGCGGCCGTGGAAGTTATTGCTGCAGACAATGATTTCCGCTTCCCCGATGGGGATGCCCTTCACGGAATGAGCCCATTTGCGGATCGCCTTGATGGCGGTTTCCACGGCTTCGGCGCCGCTGTTCATGGGCAGGACCATTTCGCGCCCTGACAGCTCGCAAAGGTCGCGATAGAGCAGCCCGAGCTGGTCGTTGCGAAAGGCGCGGGAGGTGAGCGTGAGCTTTTCCGCCTGGGTCTTCAGCGCCTCGATAATGCGCGGATGGCAATGCCCCTGGTTGACCGCCGAGTAGGCCGCAAGACAATCGAGATATTTCTTTCCTTCGACGTCCCAGACCCAGACGCCCTCGCCGCGGGCGATGACAACGTCGAGCGGCTTGTAGTTGCGCGCGCCGTATTGATCCTCCAGGGCGATCAACTCCGTTGAAGAAAGGTTGTCCATTTGTTCCGGCATGGTCAGCGGCATGTGAGGCTCCTCCATAAATGTGGGGGCGGCTTTCCCCGTTCCACATTGGTGAATCCAGCGGCATGCGAGAGACTTTTCAAATGATCGCTCTTGGGGGCGAACGAAAATCTTTCCGGAAATCAGGTTTCGATGAAAAGATGATCGGTCACCCAGCCCTCCATGAGCATGTCTTGACCGTTTGATTGCGTGGCCACATGGTGAAGCGGCGTGGCCTGGGCGAGCTTTTCGAGCGGATCGCGGCGCCGCAGCGGCCCGAGGTGTTCCGGCCCGCCGCCGACAACGCGCGGCGCAATCCAGGCTTCCACATGGTCGACAAGGCCTTCGCTGAAGAATTGACCGGCGATGGTGCGTCCGCCCTCGACATAGACGGACTGCAAGTCGCGGCGTTTCAACTCCTCGAGCATCGCCTTCAGCGAAACGCCTCCTCCCCCGGATGGGACGCGTACGACTTCGGCGCCCGCCTTGACGAGGCGCTCTTCCGCGTTCTTCTGGGCGTCATCGCAGCAAACGAGCAGGGCCTTTTCGTCCGCTTCGCGCACAAAGGCGGAGAAGGGGGAAAGCCTCAGCTTGGAATCCGTCACCACGCGGAGGGGCGCGAAATCGGGCGGCAGCACCTTGTCACGCTCGCCTTCCGGCAAGCGTACAGTCAGCCGGGCGTCGTCGCGCAAAACGGTGGCGATCCCCGCCACCACCGCGTCGTGGCGCGCGCGGCGGCGATGCACTTCCTCGCGGGCGGCAGGCCCGGTAATCCACTTGGAATCCCCGGAGGGAACAGCCGTGCAGCCGTCCAGGCTCATGGCCCATTTCACGGTCACGAGGGGCCGCCCGAGCAAATGCAGGGTATTGAATCCCGGGTTCATCTGGCGCGCCTCTGAAGCGAGAACGCCCGTGACGACGTCGATTCCCGCGTCGCGCAGGCGGTCAACTCCCCCACCGGCATTTTTGTGGGGGTCGCGCTGGCCGATCACAACGCGCGAGAGGCCAGCCTCGATCAGCGCCTCGGTGCAGGGGCCCGTTTTGCCCGTGTGGTTGCACGGCTCCATGGTGACATACATGGTGGCGCCCTTGGGGTCGAACCCGTTGGCTTTTGCGTCCCGGAGAGCTTCGATCTCGGCGTGGGGCTCGCCCGCGCGGCGGTGAGAGCCTTCTGCTTTCACTTCCCCGCCGGTGGTGGTCATCACCGCGCCAACGGCTGGATTGGGCCGGGTCAGGCCAGCCCCGCGGGCCGCAAGCTCCAGCGCCCGCCGCATCAATTCCACATCCCGCTCGGTTGCGGCCATGAATCATCCTTCTCGTTTTGAAAGATTTCCCGGCGAAAGGGTATCTCTGTGTTCTGCCGGTTTCGGAAGGAACGCTAGTCTGTCCCGGGAGAGAGATAAAGGCCGATTTCACGTTCATCCAGTTCCCGAACTTCGCCTTTCCTCAGCTTCAACCTGTCGAGCCGCAAGCCCCCCACGGCGGTGCGCCGGAGTTGAGCCACCCGCGCGCCCAGAGCCTCGACCATGCGGCGCACCTGGCGGTTGCGTCCCTCGGTCAAGACGATCTCAAAGCGCCCCGGGCCAAGCTCCCGTGCCTTGGTTGGCAGGGCCAGGCCGTCTTCCAGTTCGACTCCGCGGCGCAGCCTGTCGAGGTCATCGGCGGAAAGGGGCGTCCCTGTTTCGACTTCATAGGTTTTGGCCAGATGGTGGCGGGGATGCGTCAGGCGTTGAATCAAGCCGCCATCGGTGGAAAGAATCAGCAAGCCGCTGGTCATGATATCCAGCCGGCCCGCATAGACAAGTTCGCTGGCGCGGGGAGCGTATTGCGGCGGCAGAATGTCATAGACAGTTTTGCGCCCCTGGGGGTCGCCGCGAGTGACGACCACGCCGGTGGGTTTATTCATCGCCAGGGTGAGTGGCCAGGACTCGAGTTCGGCCTTCCGGCCATCGACCTCCACGAGGTCGCGGGCAGAATGGATCTGGCGCCCGAGGTCCTGCGCGATTTCGCCATTCACAGAGACTCGGCCTTCACGGATGATGGCTTCCGCCTTGCGGCGCGAGGCGACGCCGCATCTCGCGAGGTATTGCGCTATACGCAGGGTTTCCTGGCTGTCCACCGAGCTTAGCGCTCCTCCCGGCCGCGCGATTGGCGGTCCCGGCGGGCTGCCGGGGGAGCCGGATCCTGGGTCCCCTGAAACTGGGCGCGGTCTTCCGGTGCGATGGGGGGCGGACCGGGATCAGGAGCGGGAGGAGCGAAATACTCGAAACCATCTCCATCCTCGCCCAGTTCCTGCTCCAGGCGGTTGAGGCGTTCGCGGAGAATCTTCACCTCGTGGCGCAGGCGCTGCTCATAGGGGGGAGACTTGTCCGCCATTTCGCTGAGGATTCCTTTGTCGCGGAGAACATCATATAACTCTTCAAAGCCCTCGCCGCTCGCTTCGTGAATTTCCTGCAAACGGCCGGCAAATGCTTCGGCCATATCCCGTGGAACGCGCAGTCTCTGCTCTGATTCGAGGCGGTTCTCTACCCGCTCCAAAAGGAGAGTGCTGTGCTCGTGGACACGGAAAGCAAATTCCTCGCGTTCAAGCTCGAGGAGTTCCGAGCGAAGCTCGATGATGCGTTCCCGGCGTTCCGCCTGCTCGGGCTCCAGCCGATCGTTTTCGACCTGCTCTTCCACGCGTTCGCGCATTTCATCGATCTCGAATTCCCGCTCATGGAGCTCCATGGCTTCGCGATGAAGCATGACGACATGGCGCAGGAATTCGGCGCCCCGGCGGTCGTGGAGCCGATATTCGCGATGCTCCATCTGGCCATTGTTCCACTGGGCGCGGCGGTCGCGCATCATATCGCGGACTTCCTCGCGGTCAAACCTGGGGGCATCTTCTCTTCCAGGCTCCCTGTCCGGAGCCTCCTGGCCGAAGAGCGGCCCAGCGGCAAGAAGGGCGAGAGACAATCCAATGGTTTTCGAAAAACGGGGTTTCATGAGAGACACCTCTATTGAAATGAGAGGCAAGGAATCTGCCAGCCGGAGAGATCAGGACTTGGCCGCCTGTCTGCCTTCTCGCAACTCGACCTTCTGTTCCAAAACGTACATCTGATCATCCTGGATCGGCGCGATGGAACGCCCCTCGCGGCGGATGGGCAACCCTTCGAAACGCCCGCGAAAGAGGGCGGCAGCCCCCTGGCCGGGAAAAATCAATTCGAGCGGCGCGGCGCTCGCCAGCAGCGTATCGCTGAGATCCCGCCAGGACACGCCAGGACCAGGCTGCAGGCAATCCATGTTCTCTTTTTCGAAAGGGCGAACTTCCGTTTGAAGCCGTTCCGAAAGATAATTCTCCATACGGGGAACACGGCTTCCGCTGCCGGCGAGAAGAAAGACTCCCGGGTCGCCGGGCGGGCCGGCATGCTCCGCGCCCTGGGGATGGACGGCGCGGGCGGCGTATCGCGCCACCTGGTTCGCGAGCCGCGTGCAATCGAACTGGGGAGAGCTGATCCAGCGGCCAACCAGCGGCGAGGGCGTGGATTCGGGAGAGAGAAAAAGATCTCCGTGGCGGCTGCCCAGTTCTTCCACTTCCCCCGTATGGCGGGGAATACTTTCGAAGTAGTGCATATCGTCGCGCGCGAGGCCAACCGGGAGAGCGTTGTATAGAACGGAGCCAGCAGCCGTCCGAGTCATATAGACGGTGCGCAGCTTGCCCACATGGCAAATCGTGACCGGACGGCGGGGATCATAGCCCCGAAGAGAAGCCACCAGGTGATGGGCGGTGCATTGAGAAGGGAGCAGCCCCAAAAGCGTGGCCCCGAGATCGCGGAGGATTTCCGTGAGGGGGAGGATGTCAGAAACGCGTGTGGTCCAGAGATAGGTGGTGCGCTGGCCATCGGAGGAGGGAACTTCCCGGAAATAGAAGAGCCAGGGGTAACCATAGGGATTCGACGGCATCAGGCGGCGAAGGAGGGAGAGGCGGCGATGCTGGCTCGGTCCCTCTCCCGGCGGGCCCGTTTCCTCTGCCGAGTTCACCTTGTCGGGCGAGAGGGCGAGGAGAACCGGGTTCTGAAACTCCTCTTTAGCAAGTATCTCCGAAAGGTGGTCGCGGATTTCTTCCCGGCCGGGAAACCACCGGTGGTGGATCTCCATAAAGATGGGATGGCGGACGCGCTTGATCAACTCCACCAGGTGGTCGGTCTGGCGGTGCTCGATGGCAAGCACCCGGAGCCTATTGCCGTCGATTTCGACGGCCGCGGCCATAATGGAATTGCCATCGACCGAGAGGGAGGTGATCCGGCGGGAATCCGTTGTCATCCCTGAAATCCGCAAATGGTGTATTGGTGCCCTCTTAGGTCATGCTGGCGCCGGTGTGAATGAAAAAGATGCCCCTGCTCGCAGGTGCAGTAGCCGGAATTTTCCAGCGCGCCCTCGGCCATGCCCATTTCCCTTGCCTGGAGCTGATTCAGGCGGATCAGGTCGAGAAGCCGCCCTTCGCTGAAAGCCCCCAGACTGCCAAAGCGCTTGCGGAAGTCCCCGGCCAGCTCGCCGCTGACTTCGTAGCAATTGCCACAGATCGACGGCCCAATCCAGCCATGGAGCCGCCTGGGATCCGCGCCCATTGCCTCCAGCGTCTCGATCAGCGTTCCCGTGATATTGTCATAGCTTCCCCTCCAGCCAGCATGGCAGGCGCCAAACAGGCGCGTCTCGGGATCGACGAGCACCACTGGCAGGCAATCTGCCGTGCGAATCACCAGAAAGACACCTTCCTGGCCGCTGGCCAGTCCATCACAGTTTGAAAGATGAGTGGCCTGTTCCTCGCAATCGCCAGCCTGGACAACATGGGAACCATGAACCTGGCCGGCAAAGACAAGGCGAGGAGTCTCGATCTGACAGTGTTCCGTTAAGAGCTCGGTTACCCGCGGTGCCGCGTCTCTCCACGACATCTTGTGCGGGTCGAACCGTTTGGACGTCGTGAGGCATGTAAAGCCCGGCGCAAGGCCCTCAACTTTCACAGCTATACAATCCTCCAAGTACAACGACAACGGAGCCGCCTCCCAGATCTCTGGCCTGACCATGTGACACAAGAAGGCGGGAGGTGCTCAGCGGCAAGGTGATTCTTGTGCCGAAGGCGCAACCGCCTCCGATTTCGCCCCTTGCGCTGAACATGGCCGAGGGGAAAGAGTTAGAGTTGATGACGCTGAAATCAATTGTCCACGGGCCTGTCGCATGACCCCCCCACTCTCCTCCGAATCGCGGCCATTCGTTTCCCTGCGATGGGCAGTGGGAGGGATTCTCCTTCTGGGAATCGTATCGCGCCTGATTGGCCTGGCGCGCGAAGTCCTCATTGCAGGCCTGTTCGGGACGAGCGACCAACTTGATGCTGTTCTGCTGGGGCTCGCCCTTCCCATTGCCCTTTGCCTCGGGGCGGGCGGCGGTATTGGCCGAAGCATTGTTCCCGTGGCGGCCTCGCTGGACGACCGGTTGAGCGGAGGACTGTTCAAGTGGGCGTGGAAGAGCGTCGGTCGCTATGTGCTCCTGGCGGCGGGGACTCTCGCCGTCACCTCCTATTTCTGGACGCGGCCCCTGGCGCCCCCGGAATGGGAGTTGTCCCAGCGCCTGATCGTATGGGCGTCGGCAGCGCTGGGCAGCCTCGCGCTTTTCGGAGCCTTCTTCGGCGGCTTGTCCAAGGGGTTGGCCAACGCCCACGGGCGGCACGTTTCCTCGGCGGCGCTTCCCATTGTCTATAATGCGACGGTCATCACCAGTATTCTCCTCTTTGGCCGCAGCCTCGGGGCATTCAGCCTGGCAGTGGGAATCGCGGCCGCCGAGTTTCTGCAAACGCTGCCGCTCGTTCCTTTCCTCAACCGCGTCACGACACGGATTCGCATCCCGGCCAGGGCATTGCGCCGCCAGGTCAGCAGCACCCTTCCACCGGCGATTTTCCTCGCCATGTCCATGGGCCTGATGGGCGCGGTGGACCGCTTTTTCGCGGCTACGCTGCCAGAAGGCTCCGTTTCTTCCCTCGCCTATGCGGAACGGTTGCTTTATCTGCCCGCGATGATGCTGGGCATGGCGCTCCAGCAGCCCCTCTTCACCCGGCTGTCGCGATTCGCGGCCACAGGGGACAAGCGCGCCTTCAGCCTGACGCTGGAGTTGGGCGTGCGTTTTCTTCTGCTCATGGGAGCCCCCACGATCATCCTCTTTGCGGGGTTCACCGAACCGCTGATCGCGGTGCTCCTCGAGCGCGGCGCGTTTGTGGCCGAAGATACCGCGCGCACCGCCGTGGCCTTGCGCGGCTACAGCGTGGCGATTGTCTTCCACTCGATCCTGCCCCTGCTCATGGGCGCGGGCCTCGCCGCGGGCAAGGCCTGGCCCATTGCCACCCTTTATATGCTCAACATCCTGCTGAATGCGCTGCTCGACGCACTGCTCGTCGAGCCTTTCGGACTCCTGGGCATTGCCATGGCCACCTCGATCATCTCCGCCGTAACGGCCTGGGCGATGACCCTTGTCATCATGCCGGAACTGCTATGGAGGCGGGGACTCTGGCGCACCGCGGTGGTTTCCGCTGCTCTTATCATAGCCGGGCTGGCCATTGTCGTTCTGATCCGCGAAGCAGCGGGCATCCGCGGCGGGGGCCTTGCCGGCAACCTGATTTACCTCGCCACCTGGGGGCTCGTAACCGCCGCCGCGATGCTTGCCCTTTTTGGCCGGAATGCCTGGAATGAATACCGGCGGCTGCGCCACCTGACGGCGAAAGCCGGCCGCCACCTCCGCCCCCGGAAGAAGAAGAAATGAATACGGCCTCCAAGCCCCTGATCCTTGCCTTCGGCCCGGGCACCTGGCGCTGGCCCGAGGTCTACGGCTCGACGCGGCTTTTCCTCTGGTATCTCGCCGGGCGGGGATGGCGCATCGTCTATACAGAGCCGCCCGTCCGATTTCGCCGGGCGACGACGGTCTGGCGCTCGCCGGACCGCCCTTTCTCCGTCGTGGCGCCGGGGATGACCATGCCCTTTGCCGTGCGAGCCACCCGCGGCGAAACGGCAAGCCGCATGTGGCGGTCTTTCTCGAGCGCCGGATTGGCCCGCGCGGCGCGCAAAGGCCTCGCCCTTCTCGATGAGAGGGCGCCGGACATGTTCTGGTTCGGAGCCCCCTGGCACGGCTCGCTCTCCAGGCGCCTGCCGCCCGGGGTTCCCCGCGTCGTCTATACGTACGACGAACTCGCCGCCAGCCCGGCTCTCAGCCCGGCGCAGCAATCCCGTCTCTGGAAATGGGAGAGGGACCTCCACCTCCAGGCCGACCTCTCCCTCTGCCTCTCCCAACCCATCCTGGAACGCCGCAAAGGCCTCGCCCGCAACGCCGTGCGCATCGGAAACTGCGTCCCCGAGAGCTTTCTGCCGGAAAAACGAGGGGAACCGCCCCAGCAGGCCCGGGCAATCCTCCAACGGTTGCGGGCCCTCCCACGGCCGCGACTCATTTACGGCGGCACGGTGGATTTGCGGATGGACGTGGAAAGCTATCGCCGCGTGCTGGAAGAACTGCCGGAGGCCCAGTTGGTCCTTCTGGGCAAGGTCGGCCTGATTGGGCGGGAGTTGCAGGAATTCTTTCAGTCGCACCCCCGCGTTCATCTCTTCGGAGCGATTCCCAACAGCGCCTATCCGCATCTGTACGGCGAAGCGGATTGCCTGCTCATTGCCCACCAGGTGAACGACTTCACGCGGGCGATGTATCCATCGAAGTTGCTCGAGTATCTTGCTTCCGGGCGCCCCGTGGCGGCGATTTCCCTCCCGGAAATCGAAAATGCGGCGAAGGAATCCGGAGAGCCGCGGCTCGTTTATACCGCCCTCTCTTCAAAAGATTTCCCGGAAAAAGTTTCCGAGGCCCTGAAAGAAAAGAACGCCGCCCTCGAGGAGAAAAGGATCGCCTTCGCCCGCAGCCGGAGCGGCCCCGCAGTGGCTGAAAAACTGGAAAGCCTTTTCCTCCCTTTCCTTGAAAAAAAACTCCGCCAACCCTGATACACTGGTTTTTTTCGTCATCCAAGTGATTGACACGTCGAGCAAAGGGGGAAGATATTCCGCATGTCTGCATGAAATATTGGCGAGGCACTCCCTTCGTTTTCGGGAACAATTAAAAGAGCGTTCCGCGCAAAAAAAGCGTCCGGTTTGAATTCATGGCAAGCGAAGCAACCACTCAAGAAAAAGATCGAAGGCAAGAAGGCACCGGACACCTGAAGGCGCTCGATCCGATTCTCCTCGAGCGACTGATCGAAAATGTCCTCGAGGGAATGCGCGACTTTGAACACTCGGACCTGGTGCCCGCCATTGCCGACGGCCTTCACCGCTCGCGGCCGCGCCTGCTCTTTCTCGCCGCCGATGAACACGAAGAAGTCGAGGCACTGATCGAGGGCCTGGGCGAGCGATTTGATATCCAGAAAACAGCCAGCTACCGCTCGGCCCTGGATATCATGGAATCGGAAACGCCCGACGCCGCCGTGCTCGACATTCCGTCCTCCGGGCCGAAAGCGATGAAGTTTCTCCGGCGAATCCAAAAGAGCTATCCCGGCATCGCCAGCATCGTTTTCACCAATTCCGATGAAGGGCGCGAGCAGGCCATCGAGGCCTTCCGCCAGGGCGCTTCCGACGTGCTGGCGCATCCCCTGGAAAGCCAGGAATTGCGCCTCGCCCTGGAACGCGCCTTCGAACGCGAGCGCGCCAGCCTGCTGCGCCAGATCTCCGTCCTCGACGTTCCCCGCCTGATCACCGGCCATGCGAAAAGCCTCATGAGCACCATCGAGGAGCTGCGCGGCCAGGCCGGAAGTCTCAGCGGCGCTTACCGCGACGTGGTCGCGCGCCTTTGCCGTGCGTCCCACTGGCGGGACGACGAAACCGGCGACCACATCACCCGCATCGGCCTCTTCTCGCGCAAGCTCAGCCGCAAACTGGGCCTGCCCACCCAGGAAGTGGAAATCATCGGCGAGGCGGCGCCGCTCCACGACATCGGAAAAATCGGCGTGCCGGACAAAATCCTTCTCAAGCCGGGGCGCTTGACGGACATCGAATTCGAATGGATGAAGACGCACACCCTGATCGGGGCGGAGATCCTCTCTGGATCGAGCGATCCCCTTCTCCAGGCGGCGGAGACCATCGCCCTGACCCACCACGAGTGGTTCAACGGCCATGGCTATCCCTACGCCCTTAAAGGAGAGGACATCCATCTCTACGGCCGCATCGTCACCCTGGTGGACGTTTACGACGCCATGACCCACCGCCGGAGCTACAAGAAGCCCGTGCCCCTGGATGAAACGATCGAAACCATGCACCAGCGCCGCGGCATCCAGTTTGATCCCGATGTGTTCGACGCCTTTCTGGAAATCGTCGAGGACTTGATGAATATCGAGCGCGATATGACGACCAAGGGACCGAAGGAGACCAAGTACCAGATCCACTTCGGCATCCACAGCATGTCGACCTTTCTTGCGGAAACCATGAAAAAAGAGTGACGGCGCGAAGCAGGCTTGCGCGCCGCCCCCCCGGCCCGCTAACCAGAACAGTCAAACCATCCGGCCAGGAGAGCGCGCCGCCACTATGTTTTCCCCCTCCTCGATCCATCGTTTGAAATTCCGCGCCGGCGTGCTGGCGCTGGCCCTCGTCGCCGGGGCCGCCTTGCTGGCTGGCTGCTCGGATGATTATCGCGCCGAAGACGGCCGCATCCTGATCGAGTTCTGGCACGGCATGGGCGGCCGCCAGGGCAGCGCCGTCAATGAAGTCGCCGACGCCTTCAACAATTCCCAGGACAAATACCGCGTCGTCACGATTTACCAGGGAGGCTATAACTCCCTCAGCCAGAAGCTCATCGCCTCGCTCTATGCCAGGAAGAATCCCCCCATCTCTCAGATGTATCCGGGCTGGACCGTGCGTTTTTACCAGTTTGGCTACCTCGAACCCGTCGAAACCTTCATCAACCAGGACCCCCGGTTCACATGGGAGGAAGACATTCAGGATTTCTTTCCCGTCATGATCGAGGAAAACACCCTGGCGAATGGGCAGACGGGCGAGGCGGAACTCGTGACCATGCCCTTTAATAAATCCGTCTATGTCCTCTATGTGAACCAGACGCGCATGGAAGAACTCGGATGGGAGCAGCCGCCGAAGACATGGGATGAATTCAAGCAACTCGCGGAAGAAATGACGGTAATCCCCGAGGGCGCTAACAAACCGTCCTTCTATGGCTTTGCCACCCGGCCCTATATCGAAGATTTCACTGTCCAGGCCCTTTCCGCGACGACCCAGCTTTACGATGAAGAGACCGGCGAGATCCTGGTGGATTCGCCCAAGGCGGAAGAAGCGCTGCGCTTTCTGAAATCCCTGACCTCGGGCGAGGAAAGCGTCGGTTACGTGGAATCCGGTTACCTCTCGGGCCCCTTCGGTTCCGAGAAGATCGGAATGTTTATCGCCTCCACCGCATCCTTTCTTTATAACGACATGGCGGTGGGAAATAACTTCATCTGGAATTGCTATCGCGTGCCCAGCCAAAGCGAAGAGGTGGAAGGCAAAACCCTGATGCAGGGGACCAACATGGGAATCTTTAATAACCACCCGGAAGAAGTGCAGCAGGGCGCGTGGGAATTCATAAAATTCGTGACCAGTGCCGAGGGCAATTCCCTCTGGGCGCGGCGAACCGGATATATGCCCGTGCGCCATGCCACCGTGGAAGAGCCCGAGTTCCAGCAACACCTGGAAGACGACCCGCGCTATGCCAATGCCGTGGAAACGCTGGACGATGCCACCTTCGAGCCGCGCGTGATGTTTTGGGAAACCGTCCGCCAGGTGATCACGCGGGAAGTGGAAGCCGTGCTGCTCAACCGCAAAACCGTGGACGACGCGCTTGAGAGCGCCCGCGAGGCCATTGAAGACGTCGCCTCGGACCAGGAAGCGTAGCCCGGGGCGGGACAAAATCATTAAAAATCGGCCAAATGCGTTGGCGCCCCCGGAATCATGCACCCATACTGCAATGGGAGATGATTGAAAAGGAGAAGGAGAGAGGGGGAGCCCGTTGAATTTCCCACGCCATCTGGATTGCGCAAGAGCATGCCTGCGCCTTTGTCCGCCGAAGACATGCTTTCGCGCGCGGGCAAGCACAGCTTGCCCGCAGCACGGCTGCGGCCGCGCTCCGCATGAGCGCATTTGCCATGCAGGATGGCGGTCGCCACCCCGCCGGCCCAGGATCCTTTATAGACGAGAGCCCCGCGCTCCTCTCCGGATTCGACTATCGCTACCTGATTGAGCAGAATGGAGAAAAGAGCAATGAAATCACGCTCTACGGTTTCAACCCCTGAAATGTTTTTTCGCCCGCGGGAGGTTCCGGGGGGATTCCTTGTCGGCCGTTTCCGCGCGTCGTGCCTGGCATCCGGCCTCTTGCTGGTTCTTGGGCTCTGCCTTGCCGCACCGGCCCAGGATCCGGAGTTGCCCCTCGACGGAGAAGTCTTCCATGTCG
>CAYFUR010000076.1:0-17686 GCA_964346275.1 uncultured Candidatus Sumerlaeota bacterium | reverse complement strand
CCTAATCCCGAATCACAACCGAATGATCCCCGAGGATCAGCGCGCCCGACACGCCTTTGACCTGGGTGAATTCGCCGATCATGGAGTCGTGGAGGTTGACTTCTTCCAGGGCCGATTCCTTGGCGATGGTGCAGTCGCGCAGGATCGCGTTGTTCAGCTTTACGTTGTGGCGCATAGACACGTAGGGGCCGACGACGCTGTTTTCGATCTGGCAATCCTCGCCGATGGTGACAGGCGGCACAATCACCGCCGAGGGGTATTTCCGGCGGTATTCCTCTACATCACCGCCACCGAGATCGAGCAGGCGCCGATTGGTTTGCAGCAAGGTTTCCGGCTTGCCGCAATCCAGCCACTCGTCGATCTCGAACTTGCGCATGGTGTGCCCTTTTTCGAGCATCACCGCCAGCGCGTCGGTCAGCTGGAATTCACCCTTCGTTTTGATGTCGCGCTCCATGATGTGCTCCAGCGCGTCATACATCATCCTCGCGTCGTCCACTTTATAGACGCCGACGATGGCCAGGTTGGTCGGCGGGTTGGGATCTTTTTCGATCAGGCCGATGATTTCATCGGTGTTGTCCTTGAGCTGCACCGTTCCGAATCGCGACGGGTCGTCGACTTCCTTGACGGCCAGGGCGCTGGAATCCATGGCAAACATGCTGCGGAAATCCGCCCGGACAATGGTGTCGCCGAGAATGATCAGGACTTTTTCGTCGTCTTTGTGCACGTCGCGGGTGATGGCGATGGCGTGGCCCAGGCCCAGCATGTCCTTTTGTTCGATGAAGTTCAGCGTCAAGTCGCTGTGGTGCTTGCGCACGTGTTCCTCGATGCGGTCACCCAGATAGCCCACCACGAGGGTGACGCCGTCCACGCCGGCATCGCGCAAATCGTCGATAATGTGGTCCAGCATGGGCTTTCCGGCCACCTGCAGCAGCACCTTGGGCTGGGTGTGCGTGTGGGGGCGCATGCGGCTTCCGAATCCGGCGACGGGAATAATTGCTCTCACGGTTCAAACCCTTTCCTGCGGGAGGTTTCATGGAATCTTACGTCGAGGCAAAGAGCGTATCCACGCCCGCCCGCCGGTGTCAAATGGGCAGGCTTGGGGCGATCCCCTGATGGGTTGATTGATCGTACGAAAACAGGCCCCGGAAATCGGGGCCTGTTTTCATCGGTTTTCGGTTTTCCAGCGGGGTTATTCGTCCGCGCGGTAGGGAAAACTCTGTGCCATTTCCTTCACTTGCGAACTGATTCTCTTTTGCACACTTTCGTCCGAGGGGTCCTTGATAATTTCCACGATCCATTCGCCGATCCGGCGCATTTCCTCTTCCTTCATTCCGCGGCTGGTCAGCGCGGGGGTGCCGATGCGGATGCCGCTTGTTTCCATGGGCTTGCGCTTGTCGAAGGGAATCATGTTCATGTTGACCGTAATACCGGCGTTTTCGAGGGCGTCCGCCGCGGCCTTGCCCGTCACGTTTTCGTAGGGCGTCAGATCGGCCAGCACCAGGTGGGTGTCCGTGCCGCCGCTGCAAAGGCGCAGACCTTTTTCCACCAGCACGTCGCCGAGCGCCTGGGCGTTCGTGATGATCTGCTTGGCGTAGGCCTGGAACGCGGGGGTGAGCGCTTCTCCGAAGGCGACGGCTTTTGCCAGGACGATGTGCATCAGCGGACCGCCCTGAAGACCGGGGAAGACCGCCTTGTTGATCTTTTTCGCCCAATCTTCCTTGCAGAGGATGAGGCCGGAGCGTGGGCCGCGCAGCGTCTTGTGCGTGGTGGTGGTCACAATGTGCGAATCGGGAACGGGCGAGGGAATGGCCTTGCCGGCCACGAGGCCGGAGAAGTGCGCCATGTCGGTGAGGAACGTCGCGCCGACTTCATCGGCGATTGCGCGGAACGCCGCGAAATCGATGAGGCGCGGATAGGCCGAGCCGCCGGTGATGACGAGCTTGGGCTTGTGCTCGCGGGCGAGGGACGCCACCTGGTCCATGTCGATGCGCTCGTCCGACTGGCGCACGCCGTAGTTCACGATATTGTAGTACTGACCCGCCATGTTCACTTTGTGGCCGTGGCTCAGGTGGCCGCCGTGGGCCAGAGAGAGCGATAGCACCGTGTCGCCGGGCTTCAATGCCGCAAAGAAAACCGCCTGGTTGGCCGTCGAGCCGCTGTGGGGCTGAACATTGGCGTGCTCCGCGCCATAGAGCTCTTTCGCGCGGGCGATGGCCAGGTTTTCCGCCTCATCCGAAGGTTCACAACCGCTGTAGTAGCGTTTACCCGGGTATCCCTCTGCGTATTTGTTGGTCAAAACCGTCCCCGCCGCTTCCAGAACGGCCTTGGATGCGAAATTCTCCGAGGCGATCATTTCCAGCGTGTTGATTTGCCGTTCGACTTCGTGCTGAACCGCCTTAAAGGCTTCAGGATCCTGGGCTTGCAGATGGGAGGTTGTTTCCGGGGCTATGCTCACTTGGACCGTCCTTGTTTGAATAATTCAGGGCGAGGGCGGCGAAACCACCACCCAATGCCTCCGATGAAACACTAAGCTATCTTCTTGCCGACCCATTGGTCAAGCAAGGTCCCGGAGGAGCATTGACCGGGGCTGTGAAACAAAAAAGGATGGCCGGACTGCCTCTCGGCAACCCGGCCGCGTCTCCGAGCCTTCCCGGCGGAATTAATACAATTTCCAGCTTTCCGCATTCAGCGTCACATTCGTCCCGGCCCAATCGACTCCGCCGAGCCAGAAGTGATCAAGGACCACTTCATTCACGTTGTAGGAGCCGAGCCGGATGCGGCCAACGGCCTGGCCGGAATCGGTGACAGACCAATTCACGGATGGCGTCTCCCCGCCGTTTTTGTATATCTCGTAATCGATGGCCGAACCATCGGCCACGATAACGACGTGGAACTGATCGCCGTCGCTGATTCCGCCGGGGATCGAGGCATTCAGTCCGTCGATGTTCTCCGACCAGTTGTTGGTCCGGCGCAGCCAGACTTCTCCGGCCCGCGTGTTCGATCCGTCTGTATAGAAAGACAGCGAATATCCGCTCGAACCTTCCCGAATGCGGATATCGAAGTTTGCCTCGCCCGGCGAGCCATTTGCGGTTTCCGAATTCACGACGGTGAACTCGGCTTCCGCCCGGAAGTCGCTATAGACATAGCCCCGGGTCTGGAGGCTCGCCCCGCCGAAGGAACTGTTGTTGCCCAGGAGGCGCACGCCGCCGCTTCCGGCCGCGGCGGAGCCGCCGCCGACCGGCTCGTCATACCAGTCCGGCGGGCCGCTCGTTGTGTCGAGCGAGCTGAAATCGTCTTCCCACCAGAGCGTATTGGGCAGCACGTTGGCTCCGCCGCCCGCGGCGCCGGCGGGCAGATTGAGTCCCGCGGCGTGCTGGAAGCTATACCACGGGTTCAGCTCCTTGTCCGTCGAGGCGATCTCATCCTTCCAGTATTCCAGCGAATAATCCTGCCAACCGCCCTCGGGATAGACAAACCAGGTGGCCGAGATGATGTTGTGGTTTGGCTGGCCCGGCCAAAGGCCGCCGGTTCCGTTGTTCCAATCGTTCATTGCCTGGTAAGAGCGATAGAGGAACTTGGCGCCGATATTGGCTTCCGCGGAATTCGGCATGTGCTTGTTGAATTCGGTCACGTAAATCGGGCGATCGGACAGGCCAAAGGCATCGATAATCGCGAGCTGCTCGGTCAGCGCGTCCATATAGCCGTCTATACCATAGTTCGCGCCGCCGGGCTCCGCGTAAGAGTGAAGCGCGAACCCGTCGATTTTGCTCTTGTCCGGCACCGCGTCGATCATGCGGTAAAGGAATTCATTGCCATCCATATAGCGGAAAGCGTCGTCGGGGCCGGGCGAGACCGGCTGCATGAGCACGATCTGATCACCCAGCGGCGCGGAGGGCGCTACCTCGTGGATCGCGTCGCGGATCGTGATATACGTCTGGGCGTAATCCGCCGGGGCCGGCTCCCAGTTGATATCGTAATCGCTGGTCGAGGTATTCCACTTCTTGTTTTCCTCGATGATGTTGACTTCATTGCCGATCTGCCAGATGTGCACGTAATCTTTCAGGGTGTTTGCCGCAGCTTCGGCGTCGTTGGCGTAATCGGACAAAGTGTAGGGATCGTCGGGATGGGGGACGTTGCGGCTCCAATAGGGCTGCATGCGAAAAATCACCGAGTGTCCTTTGCCCGACATCACCTTCTGGCTGTGATTCACGAAGTAGCCGGGCTGGTCCCAGGGCGGGGCGTCCGCCGCGTCCACGTGGGTGATTTCGGTGACCCAGACGGGCTCGTTGCTCGACATGGCCTCAACATCGGTGGGCTGGCCGACGGAGATGGAATCCGTATTGGGATACCAGTGAATGCCAAGCAATGTATCGGCATCGGGATTGACAGCGAAGGCGTTTGGAGAAAGCAGCGCCGTGAGCACAAAAGCAGTGGTGTAGCGGTTCAATGGAAAACCTCCCTCGGAGAGTGTGGTCGAGGGAATCGTGTTTTTGTAACCGCTTACACGCAAGCGAAAATGAAGCAGCTTACTGAAATTCTTCCTTCAATTCCCGGCTCATCAGTTTTTCCACCGCGTCCTTCGGCTGCCAGCTCCCATCGACCAGGTGGACCACCGCCTCGGCGACGGGCACCTGGAGCCCCTTTTCCTTTGCCATGCGGAAGACAGCCTGGGCCGTCAGCACACCCTCCACGGTTTCACCGATTTCGCGGATCGCCGATTCCGCATCTTTCTTACGTCCCACCGCTTCGCCAAAGCGGCGGTTGCGCGAATGGGGGCTGAAACATGTCACGCACAAATCCCCCAGCCCCGCGAGCCCGGCCACGGTCAGCTCTTCTCCGCCCATGGCGACCACAAACCGCCGCATTTCCGCCAGGCCGCGCGTCAGCAGGGCGCTCTTGGAATTGGCCCCAAAGCCGAGTCCGTCTCCCACCCCGGCGGCAATGGCGATGACGTTTTTGTAAGCGCCTCCAAACTCCACGCCCAGCACGTCGCTTTGGCGGTAAACGCGGAAAAAGGGCGAGTGAAACCAATGCTGTATTTTTTCGGCGAGCGCCTCGTCGCGGCACGCCGCCACAACCGAGGTGGGAATGCGCTGGGCCACTTCGCGGGCGATGCACGGGCCGCTCACAACGCCGACCGTTGTTTGCGGCAGGCTTTCCTCCACGACGTCGGAAAGGGGCCGCAGGGTTTCCAGGTCGATTCCCTTGCTGGCGATGATGGCGAGGCGGGGCGCGCCGGCCTGGCGGATTCGCCCGCAGACTTCCGCGGTCTTCTGGGCGGGAATCACCAGGATCACCGCCTCCGCGTTCTCCAGCGCCTCTGCCATGCTGGTGGTGATTTTCAAATCCGGCAACTTGAGTTCGGGCACTCCGGGAGGATGCCCGTTCTTGCGCAGGGCGGCCGCCTCCTCTTCCGTGGGCGACCAAAGGCGCACATCGTGGCCGTTTTCCCAAAGCATGGCTCCCAGTGTACTTCCCCAGGAACCCGAGCCGATCACGGCCAGCTTCGCAGTCTGCGTCATTTCTCTTCCTTCCGGTTTATCGAGACGATTACAGGGGCTCCGGCGTCGCGGTTTCCGGGTTGCCCTCCACGAACTCCTCCAGTTCCGCGACGATATCCTCCATCCGGCCTCCAAGATTCATGATATACCAGATTCCATGGCGCTCTTCCATGAAGAAGGTTCGCGACTCCAATCCCCGGGTGCGTGCGGTGATCTGCACGCGGTCGGGCGTCTCGTTTTGCTGTTGATCGATCGTGGCAATCCCGTTGAGAGGAGGATATTCGAGGAGATACATCATCGCTTCCGAACGGGTCGCGCTGTTGCTGAGCTGCGAGATGTCCCGCACGGGATCGAACTGGAGGCGATAGCGGGCCATTTGCCGCTTGTTCTCTTCAAAGAAATCGCGCGATCCGCTGTCGTAGAAGTCCAGAATCAACCCCACGGTGTGCGAATCGGGGCGGGCCTGGTTCCCCCCCGTGTAAGAGCCGACAAGGCCCGAGTAAGCCTGAAGCGTCTCGGCGGGAGTCTCATAATCGCGGCGGGGATCGGAACCAATGAAGATCATAAAGACAAAGTATCCCAGCGCCCCCAGCAGCACGAGCCAGACGATGACCTTCAGGGCCTTCCGTCCGCCTTCCTGGGCTGTTTCCACTGCTGATTCCGCCACCCCTGCCTTTTTTTCGTCCGCCATGGCTTGATCCCCCGATTTGGACTTTCGCCCAAACGTTTCACGCCTCCCGTGGGGTGTCAATTCCACGGGAGGCGCAATGAAGGAGGGAATCCGGATTCCGGGGTCAGGGGGAAGTCGGGGCGTTTTCGCCGGAAGAGTCCTCGCCGCCTTCTTTCACGGCGCCGGGCTTTTCTTGCTCAAGTTTTCCCGAGAGGGCCCGGCGGGCGATTTTTGTGATGTAGATGGTGACGACCAGCGTTGCCAGCAGGCCGACGACTTTGAAGACGGTCTGGAGCGGGCCACCCGTTGGGGCTTCTCCGGCGGCGGCCTCCGCCACATCGCCCGCTAAGGTGCCGAAGTAAACATACAACAGCGTGCCGGGGATCATGCCCACCAGCGTGGCCCAAGCATAGTCGAAGAAGCTGACGCGCGTCAGGCCGTAAGCGTAATTCAAAAGGTTGAAGGGAAAAACGGGGCTCAGGCGCGTGAGCAGAACGATCTTCCACCCCTGGTCGCCGACCGCTTTGTCGAGGGCCTCGAAACGGGCGTTCCCCTCGACTTTTCTGGCGATGGCGTCGCGGGCAAAGTAGCGGCCGATCAGGAAAGCCAGCCACGCGCCGACATTGGAACCGACAACGACGGCGAGAAAGCCGATCGGCAGACCGAAAATCACCCCGGCCCCCAGGGTCAGCGGCGATCCGGGGGCGAACAGCACGGTCGCCAGGATATAAACAGCCGCGAAGACGGCGAATCCCAAAGCCCCCAGCGATTCCGTCCAGTCGAGGAATTCCTTGATATATTCTCTCACGGGAAAGATGAAACTGAGGCCTATGAGCGCGGCAATGACCACGCCCAGGGCGATGAGTTTCCACGGGACGGCACCAAGCTTGGAGTTACGCATGGCTCACCCCCTTCTTGCCCGATTTCGACTTTTCTTCACCGGGGTGTTGAATTCCCGCGTAGCCAAAGATTCTGCCAAGCCAGCGGCGCGTCCTGGGCTGGAAGAGTTTTTCGCCCATGAAGGTGGAGATAGCGCGCTTGTTGATTTCCGACAGCGTTGGATAGGCATGAACGGTGCCGTTGACCGCGGAGGCTTTTAAGCCGCTTTTCATCGCGACGACATACTCGTGGATCAGTTCGCCCGCGTGCGGCCCGACGATCTGAGCGCCGAGAATCCGGCCACCCTTGAGGCCCAGCATGCGCGAGGGCTCGATGAGCACCTTGATCCGGCCGCGGGTTTCGCCTTCGGCAATGGCGCGGTCGTTTCCACTGAATTCCGAAGTCGCCAGGTGGTATTCCACGCCCTGCTTCTTGGCCATGGTCTCATTCAGGCCGACGCTGGCCAGTTCCGGGTCCGTGTAGGTGACCCATGGAAAGGCCTTGTAACTTGTCTTTGCTGGCAGGTGGAAGATTCCCTTTTGGATAAAAGTCCCCGCTTCCAGCGACGCCGAGTGGGTGAAAAGCAGTCCACCGGCCACGTCGCCCACGGCGTAGATATTCTTCACGCTGGTTTGCTGGGAAGCATTTACCGTGACGCCGCGTTTTGTAGAGTCAACCCCGGCGGCTTCGAGGTTGAGCTTCTCGATGTTGGGTAAACGCCCCGCGGAAATCAGGATCTGGTCCACATCGATATGTGTTTCCTCTCCATCTTTCGCATAGACGATTCGCTTGCCCGATTCCGTTTTTTCAACACGCTTGATATCGGCGTGGAATTGAAAATCGACGCCGTCCTCGGCCATCGAATCCAGCACGACATCGGACATATCCTTGTCGTCTTTCGGTAGGATCCGGTTATGGCGCTCCAGCACGGTGACCTGGCTGCCGAGCTGGCGATGGGCCCAGGCCATTTCAATACCGATGGGTCCGGCGCCAATGACCGCCAAGTGTTCCGGCTTCTTTTCCAGGGTGAAGATTTCCTCGTTGGTGATGAAGCCTGCCTCTTCCAGGCCGTCGATTGGAACAATGCGGGGGCGGGAGCCGGTCGCGATCACGATCAATTTCGCCGTGATTTTCCGGTCGCCGGCTTTCAGCGTGTGGGCATCCACAAACGATCCGTATTCCTCGATCACGTCCATTCCCATTTTGCGGAAATGTTCCGCCGTTTCATGTTCGCGGATGGTGTCCTGCGCGCCGGAAACGTGTTTCTTCACCGCTTCATAGTCAATCTCCGGCTCTCCCGCGTTCACACCATAGCGGCTGCCCCCGCGGATCGTTTTCGCAACCCGGCCCGCGTGGAGCAGCGACTTGCTCGGCACGCAGCCAAAGTTTAAACAGTCTCCCCCTACATAACGCCCCTCCAACAGGACGACGGATAAACCCAGTTTCGTGGCTCCGACCGCGGCGACCAGCCCCGCTGAACCGGAGCCGATCACCGCCAGATCGTAGTCGTATTTCTTTGACATACACTTCTCCTTAAATATCCAGGCGCTTTCGAGTCACTCTCGACATCATGATGAAACAGGAGAGATGCCGAAAACCGGTGAAATATTTACGACGCCTGGATCAAAGACCCGCCTTCACCGTATCATTGAGGCTCCAGTCGTAATCCATGTATTCAATATCAGTGTTTTCCGTGATTTTCCCGGCCTGGTCTTTCGGGAGATACTCTTTCACAAAGGCTTTGACCGAGCCGGAATGCTCCTCGAAATCCTCGGCAAACCAATCGAAAATGCTCGAGAGCGCCAGAGTGTCGCCGTTGCCGCTGACACGGGCTCCTTTGTCGCGGTTGGCGAGAAAAACGCGCATCTGGCTGTCCAGTTGCTGATCCAAGTTCTCCGCCCGAAAGGCTTCGCGGCGCAGGTCCGGGCAGCTCACCGAGGCACAGACGATTGCGCCATGGATGCGCGCATCGCCCATGTGGCGCAGAATTTCGTGTTCGACCTCGTTCAGCGTTCGCATCTCGCCCGCGGCATATCCCGCGTCCACTTTCCAAACGGATTTATACCATGGGGTCACGTCCTTGATTCCGTCGACGGGGTATTCTGACAGGACAACTTTGATGGCCAGGATGTTGTAAGTGTTAATCCAGTAAGCCATCCTGGCATCCTTTCCTTCTGGAACCGGCTCTGTTTCCAGTTCTTTGAGCAACTCGATCCAGTCCGGGTCTTCCTCAAGAGCTGCGTAGTCCACCACGACCAGGTCGACGCCGTTAATCGTGCCCTCCTGCGTATAATCCTGCAGGAGCTGATCCCACTTGTCTTCGAGGGTTTGGACCGCTGGCTGAGCCGCTGGTTTCTCCGTCTCAGCGGGCTGGGTCGCTGGTTTCGTGGCTGGTTGAGTTGCGGGCTGGGCCATCAGGGAACTCGCGAATCCGAGGGTGATGGCCAGCATCAAGGTATTCATTCTGTTCATTTTCACTCATCCTTTTTCGAGTAATATTTCGTGCTCCCCAGGCTTGCCGGGATTTCAGCGTCTTTTCCGGGGAGACAAGGTACCGCACAGTGAGCCATGCGTCCAAAAGTGATCGGCGGACCGGCCCCGGGTGCCGGAACCGCCTGGCCGAGGACAACACCGGCGGCGAAAGCAAGACTAACCGCCCCCTCCCCTTCAATTTCTGTGAAATATCTACATCCTCGAACAGATCCAGGTGGGAGAAGCCTCCTATCTCCTCAAAGACCCCGCGCTTCACGAAAATCCCCTGGTCGCCATAGAAAATCTTCCCAAGGCGGCACCGCCAGTCAGCGATCCAGCATGTGACGCGCAAAAACCGGGAAGGATGATCGAAACGCCGCTGGAACGCGCCGCCCACGACGCCGGGCTGCTTCAGTGCCTCGCAGATTCGATCCAGCCCTGCCGGGGGAATCACCGTATCCGCGTGAAGAAAGAGGAAGGCATCGCCGCGGGCCTGCTCCGCGCCCGCATTCATTTGCGCGGCGCGCTGGGCTTTTGGCGATTCCACCACGATGGCACCCGCGCTGTGGGCGAGGTCCCGGGTCGCGTCGTGGCTGCCACCATCCGCCACGACCAGTTCAATTTCTTTTCCTCCTTGCTTGCGCAGGCGGCGAAGAATCCCGGAAATGTTTTCCTCTTCATTTAACGTAGGAATGACGATGGATAGGGGGCACTTGGCCATGGGAGACGCAAACCGCTGGCAATCAGTGAGAATATGAGCCTTTAACAGGGGGATCCTTGCTCGCTTCAACGAAGAAGAAAAAGATCGTATCAGCTGTCCCGTGAAGGCTCAAACAAAATTGCAGAAGAAATCGCGCCAACGAATGAGAAGAATTTACATCAAGCCAAGGCGGCAGCGCATCATTGTCCAGACCGCCTCGAAGAAATCCTTCCAGCCGATCTTTTTCCCCTCCTCCACGGTGCGGGCAAAGAAAGTCACCGGCACTTCGTGGATGCGTTCGCCCTTCATCAGCACCTTGGCGGTCACTTCCGGGCAGAATTCAAAGCGGCGGCACCTGAGGCGGATGCCACGGAGCACCTCGGCGTCGAAGGCCTTGTAGGCGGTCGCTTCGTCGGTGATGACCTGGCCGAAAAGAAGGATGACCAGGAAAGCCAGAATGCGATTAGCCACGAAATTTTGAATCCGCATTCCCGTGGGCACGCGGCCGAGAAAACGCGATCCATAGGAAACCTTGCAGCGATGATCCAGAATCGGCTGGATCACGGCGGGAATCTCTTTCGGATCGTATTCCAGGTCCGCATCCTGGACGACGATGATATCGCCCGTTGCGCGGCGGAAGCCCGAACGCAGCCCCGCCCCTTTCCCCACGTTCTTTTTGTGATACAGCACCACCGTGTCTTCCTTGGGCTCCTCCACCTCTTTCAGGTATTCGCGGGTCCCATCGCTCGAGCAATCGTCCACCAGGATCAATTCGGTCACTAATGGGTAGTTGACCTCGCGAATCTGCTTTAAAACGATCGGGAGCAGTTCACGCTCATTATAAATCGGAATGACAATGGAAAGCTTTTTCAAGGGGAGGGTGTCCTCTGTTTCGCCGAATCAATCGCCCCCCATTGAACGGGGGAAGGTCTGCGCGGGCCAAGAAGTCTTTCTTCCTCAATGCGCCTTTCCCCGCGCCGGCATCAGTATTAGCTATGCAAAAAACGCGGCAACTCAAAAGATGCGGTGTCTTGTTGTTCTTCCAGGGATTTCCATGAACATGGCCGCTCGCCGGGGGGGCATTGGCGGACATCCTTACGTTGACAGCCCCTGTTGACTGTCGCATCTTGTTGATGCCCTAGCGGCACAAGGATTCTCGAAGGAATAGAGGGCTCGCATTATGGCAATGGAAATCAATGACATGCTGAAGCTCGTCGTCGAGCGTGATGCGTCTGACTTGCACATCTCCGTGGGCAAGCCGGCGGTGATGCGTCTCAGCGGTCAACTGGACGTTCTCGATCCCGACGTGATCACGCCGGAAGACAGCGAGCGGCTCATGCGGGAAATCACGCCTCCCCGCTATCAGCAGATGCTCCAGGAGCATGGCTCCTGCGACTTTGCCTACTCTTACTCCGAGCAGGCTCGTTTCCGTACCGCGATCATGCGCGCCCGAGGAAATGTCTCCATCGTCATGCGTCTCATCCCCTCGCGGCTGATTCCCTTCGACGTCCTTGGCCTTCCCAAGGAATCGATCACCCAGATCATGCATGCACACCGCGGCCTTTGCATTATCACCGGCCCCACGGGTTCCGGCAAAACCACGACCCTGGCCACGATGATTGACTATATCAATACGAACCGCCCCGTGCATATCATCACCGTCGAAGATCCTCTGGAATATATCCACCCACACAAAAAGGCGATCGTCACACACCGCGAACTCCACGTGGATACGCCCAGTTTCGCCTACGCCCTGCGCGGTGCCTTGCGCCAGGATCCGGACGTCATCCTCGTCGGCGAAATGCGTGACTTGGAAACCATGGAAGCCGGCCTGCACGCCGCGGAAACGGGCCACTTGGTCTTCGCCACGCTCCATACCATCGATGCCGCTTCCACCGTTGACCGTTTCATCGACGCTTTTCCCGTCAACCAGCAAGAGCAAATCCGCTCGGTGCTTTCCGTGGCGCTCAAAACAATCATCGCCCAAACCCTTGTTCCCCACGCTTCGGGGAAGGGCCGCCGCGCCGCGTACGAACTGCTCCACAACACGCCCGCCGTTGCGTCCCTCGTCCGCGAGCACAAAACCAACCGCATTTTCTCGCAGATTCAGATTTCCGCGAAGCAGGGCATGGTCACCATGGACGATTTCCTCTATAACCTTTACGTCCAGGGCCAGGTCACGGGCGAAGTCGCCCTCGAACGCGCCCACTATCCCGAAGAACTTCGCGTCAAAATGATGGCGCACCAGAGCGAGGTCGAAGAGCCGGTGGTTTAAACCCGCGCAGAGTCAGGCTTCCGGGGGCAGGATCAGCCGAATCGGGTTGCTTTCCTGCCCCCACTTTTTCTTTTTAGCAGCAATCTCGGGCGCAAACCGGCGAACGCTTCATGACAGCCATTCTTGGAATCTCAGCATACTACCATGACGCGGCAGCGGCCCTCGTGATCGACGGCGAGCTGATCGCCGCGGCGCAGGAAGAGGCCTTTACCCGGGTCAAGCACGACAGCCGGTTTCCCCAGCACGCAATCGAGTATTGCCTCGCCGAAGCTGGCTTGAGTGCCGCCGAGCTGGATTATGTCGGCTTCTATGAAAAGCCCCTTGTCAAGTTTGAACGCTTGCTGGAAACCTACCTCGCCACATCGCCTCGAGGCTTCCGCTCTTTTCTCATGGCCATGCCGATTTGGCTGCGCAAGAAGCTTCATCTGAACCGTGAGATGCGCCAGGCCCTCGACGGTGCCTACAAAAAACGGTTCATCTTTCCAGAACACCACGAAAGCCACGCGGCCAGCGCCTTCTTCCCATCGCCGTTCGAGGAAGCCGCGATTCTGACCCTCGATGGCGTGGGCGAATGGGCCACGACCACCATGGGAACCGGCCGTGGAAATCAAGTCCGTCTGACCCATTCCATTGATTTTCCTCATTCCCTCGGCCTCCTCTATTCCGCGTTCACCTATTTCACCGGGTTTCGGGTGAATTCCGGGGAATACAAGCTCATGGGGCTTGCGCCCTACGGCGAGCCCGTTTACTGCGAGCCGATTCTGAAAGAGTTGATCGATGTGAAGGCCGACGGCTCCTTTCGCCTGAACATGAAATATTTCAACTATCACCACGGCCTGACCATGACGTCGAAGGCCTTTGACCAGCTCTTTGGCGGGCCGCCCCGAAAACCGGAAAGCCCACTCACCCAGCGCGAGATGGACTTGGCGGCGAGCGTCCAGAAAGTCACCGAAGACATCATGCTGCGCCTCGCCTGCACCGCGCACCGGCAGACCAGAATGAAGAATCTCTGCCTGGCGGGCGGGGTGGCCCTGAATTGCGTGGCCAACGGGCGCATCCTCCGCGAAGGGCCCTTTGAGAACGTGTGGATCCAGCCCGCTGCCGGTGATGCTGGGGGAGCACTCGGCACGGCGCTGCTCATTTGGCATCAATTGCTCAACAAACCCCGCACCCCCGGAAAACCCGACTCACAAAAAGGATCTCTGCTCGGCCCGGGATATCAGGACGACGAGATTCGCGCCTGCCTCGACGAGGCCGGTGCCACGTATCATGAATGCGCTGATGACGACGAGTTGATCGAGGAGGCGGCCCAGCTCCTTGCCAGCCAGAGAGTCGTCGGCTGGTTTCAGGGCCGGATGGAATTCGGGCCGCGGGCGCTCGGCTGCCGCAGCATTCTGGGAGACCCGCGCAACCGCGAGATGCAAACCACGATGAATCTCAAGATCAAGTTCCGTGAATCCTTCCGCCCCTTTGCCCCGTCGGTCCTGGCCGAGCGCGCCAGCGATTACTTCGGTCTCGAGCCGGGACAAGAGAGCCCCTATATGCTCCTTGTGGCGCCGGTGGTGGAATCCGAGCGGCAGCCGCTTTCAGCGGAAGAGCAGGAGCTTCGCGGACTGGAGAAACTGAAATCCCTGCGGTCCACCATCCCCGCCGTGACCCATGTGGATTATTCCGCCCGCGTCCAGACCGTGGGTGAGGGGGCTCATCCCCGCTATCGGCGCCTCCTTCAGAAGTTCGAGGAAAAGACCGGTTGCGGCCTCGTCATCAACACCAGTTTCAATGTGCGCGGAGAGCCGATTGTGCGTTCGCCGCGCGAGGCCTACCGCTGTTTCATGGCGACGCGCATGGATGCTCTCGTGATGGGGCGCTTCGTGCTGTTCAAGGACCGCCAGGCCGGGCTCGAACATCAAGAGAAAGAGGAATACCTCGCCTCCGTCGGCGTGGATTAAGGGCATTGCCATGAATCAGGAAAAACTCGTCTCGATCGATCGCAATCCCCCCCGGCGAACCCTTCGCCAATTCGCCGGGGGCCTCCCCGTGCTCGGCCTGATTCTGATGGCGCTCCTCGGGTTCAAGTTCCAGCTCTGGGCGCTTGGCGGGGGCTTGTTTGCACTGCTGTTTTTCGCCGGGCTCACTGGCTTTTTCCGCCCCTCTTTCATAAGGCCTGTTTTTGTCGGATGGATGATCGCCGTGTTTCCCATCCACTGGCTCGTGTCCCATCTCATCCTCGGTTTCATCTTCTTCGGGGTCATGATGCCCATTGGGTTGCTTCTCCGTGTCATGCGGCGCGATCCGCTGGACCGGCGCTGGGATCCGGAGGCGGAAACCTATTGGCAGTCCAACAAGCCTCCTGCAAAATCATCCCAGTATTTCCGCCAGTTCTGAGGGCGGCAAATCCCACAAAGTTGGGCTGGAGCAACGCATTTCCGATGGCCGAAAACGAATCGCAACAGCAAAGCGGCGAATCCCCGGACGACTTTGAGGTCGAGGCCCGGCAAGCTTCCCCCGGCCTCCTTGTCGAGTTTAAGGATTTCCTGCTTCACAACAAGAAGTGGTGGCTGACACCCATCGTCGTTGTGCTGCTTTTTGCGGCCCTTTTCGTCGTTCTCAGCGGCAGCGCTTTCGCCCCCTTCATCTATACGATTTTCTGATCGCGTCCCATGAGTGATCGTCGGCGCCTGCTTCTCAGTTGGAAAAAGAAACTCCTCTTCGCCCTGGTGCCCCTCGTGGCGCTTCTGGCGGTTCTCGAGATCGGCGCACGCCTCCTTGGTTTCGAGCCCTTTCCTGAAATCCCTTATCGCGACAGTTCCCTGGAAATGGAATGGGAACTCCGCCCCGCCACGGAAACGACCTGGGGCTATGAAGAAACCCTTGTGCGCACGAATGAAATGGGATTCCGCGATGAAGAAATCCCACTGGAGCCGCCGCCGGGAGAAACCCGCATCCTTTTCCTCGGAGATTCCGTCGTGTTCGGCCACGAGTTGGAAGAGCCGGATTCCATTCCGGCGCAACTGGAGGACTTCCTGGAAATGAGGACTGCCGCGTCGTCTATACAGGTCATCAATGCCGGGCTCGAGGGCTACAACCAATATTCGCATTACTACAATCTGCTTCACAAGGGCTTGCAGCTCGAGCCGGACTTGATTCTCGCCAGCTTCGTTGTGAACGATGTTTACGAGCCCTACACCAATATGAAGCACTATGGCGCCGAGACGCAGTTGCTCTACGGCCAGAAGTCTTTCGGGCGCGACATCAAATCCCTCCTTCGCAAGAGCGCTTTTTTCTCCGCCCTCGAGCGAGCCTATCTTGGCCGGGTGGTGCTCCCCAGCATGGACCACGGGCCCTATCGCTATGAGGTCATGTTCGGCGAAGGGGATTATCCCCCGGAAATCGAAGAAGCCTGGAGGGAGGCGCTGCATCAAATGCATCGCACCCGGGAACTGGCCGCGGAACGCGGGATCCCGTTCCTGGTCGTATCCTTTCCCTCGCGTGCCCGGGTCCGTGGAGATGAAGGGGCGCTCCGGCCCGCAAGGCGTCTGTATGAATATACAGTGGAGATGCAGATTCCCCTCTTTGACTTTTATCCACAGATCATGAAAGAAGGGGATTCGCTCCGGCTTTACCGCGATGAAGTGCACCTGACGGCCGAGGGGAATGCGCTCGCCGCCGAATGGATCGGAAGACTGCTGGAAGAAACGGATCTGGAACAGAAAACGCCGGGGGAGGACTTTGAAGCCCTCGCGCCCCGGCGCGAACAACTGGAAAAGGTCCTCTATTCGGAAGAGCCTTAAGGCTTACTTCTCTGTCGGCAGCAGGTCGTGCATTTCTTCCACCGAGCCCCCATCGAGGCAGCAGGCGATGATTTCATGGCCTTGCTTGGAGAGCTGGTCATTGTCGAAGGGCTTCAGTGTCCGCTGGAAGAAGTCATAGAGAATCTGGGCGCCCTGATCGTAGGCTTCTTCGCCGACCTCTGGCTGAGTCTGAACTTCCAGGAACCAGCGGGGAATCGTGGTGCCTTCAACGCGCATGCTGCGCAGGGCCCAGCCCAGAAGGGGTGTGCGCGCCTCCCGGATCTGGTGGGGCTTAAAGCGCGCGCTGCCGCGGCGGGCAATATAGTCGCGCGCGATCCACTGCGGCATGAAGCTCGTTTTCCACGCGCCGATATGCTGGTTGGGCGTGAGGATGTAATTCACGCGCGGGGTGTTGACGATCTGCTCGAGCAGCAGGTTGGCCTGAGTCACGCGCTGCCCCGTTGCGAACGGCCAGTAGCTGCCCACGCCCTCGCTGCTGATTCCCTTGGTAGCGATGATGCTCGGGTTGGCGTGTCCGCGCGGGGCGACCAGCCGCCAGAGCCAGGCAAGGGCGGGCGGGATGACGTGCATGATGCCCAGGATGCCATAGTTCGGCGCCTCTTTGGTGCAGGGAGGCGTGCGCACGCCAAGGCTGCGCACGTCCACGCGCACAGGCTCATTGACGATATCAGGAACAATATCACGCGGGAGAATCACGCGCGGATTCGGGCACGGCTTGCCTGGTTCATCTTCGATATGCTCCCAGATCATCGCGCGGCTCTGGGGCACAGCGTCGATGTTGAGGAAAAGGAGCGGTTTGGGCGGCATTGCGGTGAGCTTTTCCAGCTCCAGGTCGGTCCCGTATTCGTTGATGTGGTCGACACGGACAAACCATGAGTTCTCCGCATCCGTCAGCCACAGCTTCTTGGTCTCGTCCTGCAGCTTGGGGTGGCAAAGCGCCATATCATCAGTGGAGGGCTCAAGATCGCAGGTTCTGGGAATTTCGAGATAGCGGCGTTCGCCGGTCAGGATGTTTTCGCCGAGAAGGAGGCGGCCATCGGGAAGGCGGTGGGGCTGTTGAAGCATCTCGCTTTTACCTCCGCCGCTGGCTCCTTCGTGCATGATCACAAGGGTGTTATCGTAGGGGGTCACGACGCGCACGGTGGAGCAGTGCGCCGTGACCCAGCCTTCCTTTTCACCCTGGCCGATCAGCATGCCATAGACGCCTTTCTTGGCGCTGGGCCCGGGATAAAGGTTATAGGAGAACATCTCGTAACTCTTGTCGCCACGGGAATGCACCACCACCTGCTTGCCATCGAAATGAGTATGGCGGAAAGGCGGAGCGATATAGATGAACGAGTTTGGCTTGAAGTTTTCCGGGAGATTCTTGGGATCGAG
>CAYFUR010000075.1:0-18012 GCA_964346275.1 uncultured Candidatus Sumerlaeota bacterium | reverse complement strand
CCTCCGCGGAGGTTGTCACGTACTTCTTGATGCCCTGGACGCCTTCAATCGCGTCTTCGATCTTCAGGGCGATTCCTTCTTCAACCTCTTCGGGCCCGGCGCCGGGATAGGGCACGCGCACCTGGATGCTTTCCACGGCAAAGGAAGGAAGCACCTCGCGAATCATCATGACGGTGCCAGAGAAACCTGCCGCGAAAATCAGCAGGAGCAGCAAATTGGCAAAGACCGTGTTCCTTACAAGGCTGGCCAGGGCGTTTCTCATGGTTTCACCGCGGCGAGAAGCTCCGTTGGCTCCAGCATGACATCGACGCGCATTCCGTCGATGACCTGGGGCGGACGCGAAGTCAGCACGACGTCGCCAGGCTCGATACCGCTCGAAACGAGAGCGATCCTGCCCTGATAGCGGACGACCTGGACAGTCCTCGTTTTCAACCGGCCTTCATGGCTCAGGAGAACGCTCCCGTTGGAATCCACGGCTTCCCTCGGAATGGGAATCACGTTCTTGGCTTGCTTGCCGGGTATGCGCACTTCACAGAACATCCCGGCGGCCAGGGGAAATCCCTTGTTGCTGGATTGGCCTTCGAGGCGAACGACAACGCGAAAAGTTCGTGTTTTCGAATCATAGCTCTCGATCCGGTCAAGCCGCCCGGTATACACGTCCCGGCCTTTTCCTTCAGTCCATTGAACCTGGGCCACGATTTCTCCCGCTGGCCGGAACCAGTGCTGGGAATGGCGGTGGGGAATAAGATTGAGCCAGCGGCTTACGCTTTCGCTGTCCAGGGACACGGGAATTTCAAGAATACGGTCGTCGGCGAGAACAACGGTCTGGCTGCCGGCCTGGATGCGCTGTCCCTTTTCCACGGATTTCTGTTCCACCCGGCCGGTGAAGGGGGCTGTGACCCTCGCGCGTTCCAGATTCAAAAGCGCCTTGTCTATACGGGCATTGGCAGAGTCGATTTGGGCTTCCAGGCTCTTTGCCAGCGTTCCGTAGAGGCCAATTTTGTTCTCGATCTCCTGCACGGCGAGTTCCTGCTGGCGCAGTTTCATCCGCTCCGCATCCACGCGGGCTTCACTCTCCACGCCGCCTGTTTCATAAAGACGCTCGACGCGGTCGTAGTCGCGGCGGGCCACTTCGAGCATCGCCTGGGCAAGCTTCAGGCGTTCCTTATCGTTTTGCTTTTCTGTGCCGAGCTGATCCAGTTGCGCTTCGAGCCGTGCTAAGTCGGCCTGGGCTTCCTGGCGGGCGAGACTGTAATCCCGCTCATCAATCTCGAAAAGCACATCCCCCTCCTGAACAACATTTCCTTCTTCCAGGTTCGGATTGATAGCCAGAACGCGCCCGGAGACCTCGGGGCTGATCGTGGTCCTGCGATGCGGGCGGGCCGTTCCATAACCGCTCAGAATCGTCTGGATATCCTGAAGCTCCGCCCGAATCCCCCGGGCTTGGACAATGGGCTCTTCGGGATGGGAAGGCGGCGGATCCTCGCGCATATTCGAGAGAACCGCCATGGCCCCTGCCCCAAAAAGGAGAATCAGAGTGACCAGGAGGATGCGGAGCCACGGAGAATGTGTTTTCACGTCTTGGCGCTGTTCCATGAGTTCTCAATCCTCAGTGATTGTCTTCCAGAATGGGAGTGATTTCCCGGGCCACGGAGACCCAGCGATCAACGGTTTCCGGTTCCAATTGGTCCATGAGGCCGCGAATTCGTTCGAGCATGTGTTCTTCATGGGCAGCCACCTTGCGGGCGGCCTTTGGGGTCAGGCCCAGGATCACCTGGCGCCGGTCCGACGGATCCTGTTCCCGGGTCACCATGCCCATCTCGACCAGGCGCTCGACCATTTCGGAGGCAGCAGGTTGGGAGATTCCAAGGAGCGCCGCGAACTCCTTGAGGCGGCACGGGCCCTGGACGTGAAGCGCCAGCATGGCGCGTATCTGGGGGAGCGTTGGATCCTTCCTGGTCCCCCGCCAGATGTTTTCCGGGTTGGATCCCTTGAGGATGAAGGTGCGCATGAGCTGGGCGTGGCGGTGGACAATCCGTGCTTTTTTCTGCTTCGACTTGGACATGGTCAGAGTTCCGTATTTGCGATCCCCGGCGGCAAAGACGCCGGCGGCAGGGCGTGATGTGGGGGATGGCACGTTCGTTCGTCAAGACGAATAGTTCGGAGGCCGAAATATTTGGCTATGAATTGAATAGGCAGGCGATCTGATTGGCACGAGGCCTCTATGCCGCGCACCGGATGCTCCCGGCGGTGTTCGACGGCCCTCGTGGTTTTGATCAAGCTGTGATGGGGGGGGAGGCGTGATCAGCCCTTGCGCGTCGTATTGTCCTGGTCGGTATTGGCATCGGGCACGTTATCCAGGTCCTGCAGCAGAACCTCGGCGCTTTGATAGCGCTCGCGCGGATCTTTCCGAAGCAGGCGCTCGATGATCAGGCTGAGTTCGTCGCTGATATCGTGAATCGGGGGTGGGGGAGTGAACCGGTGGTGATAGGGGATCGAGCCTCGAATGAAGGGCGGGGCTCCTGTCAGGACCTCGTGAAACAGGATTCCCAGAGAATAGAGGTCCGAGGCTGGTGTCGGCGACTTGGCGTCGAACTGTTCAGGGCTCATGTAAAGTGGCGTCCCAATCACCATGGGGCTGGACGGCTGGAGGTTATCCTCATTGGCGGCTTCGACGAGGGAAGCGATCCCGAAATCGCTGAGCTTCACCTTGGCGGACGGGGTCATGAGGATATTGGCCGCCTTGATATCGCGATGGAGCACCCCTTCGCTGTGGGCATGGGCGAGCGCCCGGGCTGTTTGTCGAATAACTCGGATCGATTCGGGGGGCGAGAGTTTGCCGTTGTTCTGCGCCAGGTAGGCGGTCAGATCGCCCCCGGCCACGTATTCCATGCTGATGTGGCGGCGGCCTCCTTCCTCGCCGATGTCGTGGATGCGGCAGATATGGGGGTGGGCGAGCTTGCGTGCTGCCTTGGCTTCATTGCGAAAGCGGGCAAGCGCCTTGGCGTCGCGATTAAAATGATCGGGAAGGATTTTAAGGACCACGATTTCATCGAGTTCGCGATCATAAGCCTTATAGACAAGGCCCATGGCTCCGTTGCCGAGTTCCTCGCGCAGTTCATAGCGTCCCTGGGCCTTGGCGGAGAGCGATCCGAAAATGCGCTGGCGCTGGGGAGCCTTTTCGTCGGCGCGGGCCTGCTCCTTGTAAAGGATTCGCAATTGCTCGAGCAATTCCTTCTGGGGGCCGCCCACTTCGATCGCCGCGGTCATGATTTCCGCTGCCATGTTGTGGTCATCGTCTTCGGCAAAAGCCCGTGCCAGTTCCTGCATGATCTCGAGGTTCGCCTTCTTGTTTTTCACCTTCTTCAGTGTGGCCCAGGCGTTGTGGAGGGCATTCGCATTGAGTTGCAGGCGTGCCAGGAGGCGGAGCGCGTCGCTGTTCTCCGGATCCTTTTTGAGCGCCTTTTCCACCATTTCGTAGGCAGGGATTTCTTCTCCGGTCCGTAGATACATCGAGGCACAGCGCACCGCCGCGGAGACGGGGAAGGTTCCTTCGGACTGAATGCGCTGGCGCATGATGTCGGCGTATTCACTGAGAATATCCGAGTTGTCGGGCGCCAGGCGGTGGGCCCGGTCCATGTGTTGAAGCGCTTCGTGGAGGCGTCCGGAAAGGCGGAACAGGGTGGCCCGTTCCATGTATGGACGGGGGTTTTCCGGCGCCGCCTCGATGATCTCGCCGTAGACATCGATCAAATCGCCGAGGTAACGCTGGTAATCGGCCTGGAGATTCCCCAGCGCCATGAGAGCCTGTTCGATGCGCCCCGCCTTGACATGAACCCGGGCCAGCAACAGGAACAATTCGCCGTGATGCGTGCGCACTTCGCGGTCATGTTCGAGGATCGAATAGACGCGCGGGTGCATTTCCGGCGCCAGTTCAAGAACTTTGTTCAGGTGGCGAGCCGCGGAAACCATCTGGCGCTGCTCGAGTTCGATGCAGGCCAGGTAAAGGAGGAGTTCCGGATCTTCCGGCCGGATTTTCACCGCTCGCTTCGCAAGGCGTTTGTTCTCGGGGCTATGGCGCCCAAGCCGCGCATTGGCCCGCACGAGTTCCAGCACAATTTCATCGTCTTCGCTGCCGTGATCCATCAAGGAATCGTATTCCTTGGCCGCGTCTTCCGTTCGTCCGGCGAGGCTCAGGCATTGGGCAAGCCAGCGCCGCACGCGAATGTTTCGGGGAAGCGCCTGGAGGAGCCGTTCGAGCATTGGAATGTCTTCTTCGCTGCATTGCCCTGTATTCACGAGCAACTCGGCGGCAGCCAGCAGCAGTGATGACGGGTGGTCTTTGGGCGAAAGAGAGCTGCGCAGAAATTCCGCCAGTTCCTGGGGGAAGGAATTCTTCGAGGCCACTGCAGCGAGGCTTCTCAGCAGGTTGCTGGTTTCTTCGCCGGTTTTTCCTTCCCGGATGCGTTCCACTGCCAGCTCCAATGCCGGGCGCGGATTCCCTTCGGCGGCGAGCTGCTCTGCAAGCGCGCGTTTGAGCCGGGCGTCGTTCGGGGCGAAAGGGAGTGCCTTGCGGAGAATCCCTGTCTTTTGTGGATGGTCAAGCCGGAGATCGATCAGGGCGCGCGCCGTGGACAAAATCAGTTCGGCGGAAATCTCCTTTTCGCCCATGGCCTCCACGAGGATTTCGATATCCTCCTGGGAAGGCCCCGGTGGCTGTGTCAGCCACTCGGCCATGCGGATGAGAATGCGGCGCTTCGTTTCCGGGTTAATGCCGCGGGGAAGCTGCCACCCGCCGCGCGAGCGCCAGCGCTCGATCAACTCGCGGTAAAGCTCGATGGCGTTTCCCCTCTGCCCCATCTCCCACAACATGTCGGCCCGGGCGAGGCGCAGATCAACGATATCGGGATTCCGGCGGCAAACCTCGCCGATGAGGCGCGCCGTTTCTTCGTCACGCACGCCATCGGCGATTCGCCTTCTGGCAAGCCCCATGACAATCGGGCCGGCATCCGGCGCGACTTGATAGGCTTGTTCAAAGATACGGCGCAGAGCGGCCGGATCCACATCGGCAAGTTTGGCGAGCTGGCGGCGCGAGAAATCCTTCGCCAGAGCTTCCGCGCACAAGCGGATCGCTTCCATATCGCCGGCGTTCCGCCTTACGAGTCCCAGGGCCGCGTCGAGAGCCCGCCCGGTATCGCCGGTTGCGGCATAGTGGGAAGCTGCTCCGAGCTGTGCCCAGGCGCATTCCGGACAATCGCGAGCGGACTGGAGAAAAACCGCCACGCTTTCTGGCTCCGCTGGGGCGTTCAGATAGAGATACCGGCAATACGTATCGTGGACCTCTGGCTTGCGCGATCCCATCTGGATCGCCTGCCGATAGACCGCCATCGCCTTCTCGTCCTGGCGGTCGTATTCCGCGTAGGCCGTCGCCAGCGGGATAATGATGTCTTCCGTTTCTTCTCCTGTTCCGCGCACTTCGTCGAGCAGCTTGATCACTTCGGACCATTCGCTGCGCGAGGCAGACGCCCTGCCCATCATCCCCAGGTAAATACGGCGTTTCGGACTGCGGGCGGCGGCGGATTTGTATATCAGGAGCGCTTCCTCTGAAAGGTCCTCATTTTTGACATAGTAGTCAGCAAGAAGCTCCAGCGCCCTGAGGTCCGAGGGATCTTCCTGGAGACGTTTGTAGACGAATTCGTAGTCCTCTTCGCCGATGGCATCCTGGCTTTTCAGCGCGGAGAGGAGGGCGTGGCAATAGTCTGGGTTTTCCGGTTCTTCCTGGCAAAGCATCCGCAGCATGGCGATGCCTTCTTCCGCGTGACGGGCGTTCTTTGCCAGGCCCCTGGCAGCCCAGAACTTCATTCCTTTGTCGGAGTCGTCTGTCGCTAAAGTTTTCAGAACGAGCGAAAGATTCTCTGGATTTGGCTCCTCATCGTTTTGGACAATAAGGCGGGCGATTTGGAACCGTGCTTCCGGGCGATCGGGGAGCAAGCGCATTGCGGCTTTCAGAATCTGCTGGGCCCTTTCGTCTTCCCGCTCCTCATCCAATACCGTTTCGAGGGTTTCTTCAAGACACCGGAGAAGGAGGAGGCGGCCTTCCTCGCGGCGCTCTGTGTCGCCCCAGGGGCGAGGCTTCTGTTCTTCGAAAAAAGGCAGAAGAGCGAGCGCGCATTGCTCACGGGCCCTGGCATAGAAGCTTCCCTCCTCGAAACGGCGTCCTTCGCTGAAGATACGCAGCCAAAGCTCGAGATCGCGCGGGGAAAGCAAGGCCTGGCGCAGGAGATAAGTTGCTTCTTGTTCATTCAGCCAGGGGCGTTGAAGCAGGATCTTGACGATCCAGTGGAGCCAATAATGATCGCCGGAGAGATCGGATTCGGCGGCATACAAGAGTTCCATGGGATCCAGTTGGAGTTCCTCAAACTGGTCCATCAGGTTCAGAAGCGGTTCGCGTGCTTTCTCCAGAGAGTATTTCCGATAGCCCTCCCGCGTTTGCTTGATGGCGGCGGCAATCACGGCAGGGCGCGTTTGCGGATCCCTCAGTTTTTTCGTCGTGCCGGATCGAAGCATTGATTCCCGGGAATCAGCCCATCCCATCGTCAGGAACGTGGGAATTCAAATTGGCAAGGGCCTTGATGATATTAAGTCACAAAAACTGAGGATTATTACACCAACTGAGAGCCTCAGTTGGCAAGGAAAGGTTTCTCACGAAAATGTGGCCCGGCTTTTCGAAATCCGAATCCAACGGCCATAGGTTCCGCAACGCCAAAGCCATTCGAACGGACCGAATCGGAAGAAGTGATTCCAGGCCATGCTGAGAAGAACGAGAAGGACACAAGTCGCTGCCGCCATTCCCGCGAGAGTCGCGTAACCATAAAGACCGAACTGGCCGAGGCCGTATCCGTAGAAAAGGGCTGTCAGGATGATTGAGGGAAGCAGATAATTCGTCAGCGCCATGCGCCCGGCGATCCGCAGCGGGCGCGTTACGCGAAGGAACAGGGGGGACTGGCAGGCGAGCAGAAAAGCGCAGAGATAAGCCGCCGTGAGGGGAATACTGCCGAAGTAGCGCAGCACATGCGTGCCCAGCATCGCCCAGCCGTTTTTCTGGAAAACGAGCCATGTACCGGGAAGGGTCAAAGCCAGTCCCAGGATCAGGCCAATGAGGAATACTTTCCAGAGAAAGCCGCGCATCCGTTCCGGGTCTTGGAAAAGCGTCGACTGAATAATGGCCATCCCCGCCAGCATATAGCCCAGCACGGGAAAGAGCATGAAAAACAGATATCCTATCCAGGACACGGCCAGGCTCGCGGCGCGATACTGGGTGATGGCCTGAAAGCTTCCGCTGCTATAGAGACGGGCTTCCATTGCCAGCCCTCTCGGGGTTTCCGTGATCATCTCTCCGTAGTTCTGCAATCCAACTTCGTTCTGGGGAGGAGCGGCGGTAGTCCAGTCCGCCGGCATGCCCTGGGCCATGTTTTCCGACAGAAACTGCGGAAGAGTGGGGACCGTGCAAAGAAGCGGCGGGATCGTCAGAGAGAGGCCGGCCAGGACGAGCAAGCGAGCCGGGTCCGTTTTTCTCAGCGAATAGACGAGCAGGCCGGCGAAGGCGTAATGGGCGAGGATGTCGCCGCGCCAGAAAAAGAGGGCATGGATCATCCCGAGGAGAAAGAGAAGGCCCAGGCGCCGGAGGACGATGGGATAGGGCTGCTTGTCCCGTTGCTCGATCCGCTGCGTCTGAAGCCAGAGCCCGGCTCCAAAGAGGATGGAAAAGAGCGAATAAAATTTCAGCTGGATCCAAGTATAATTCAAGGCGAACACGGCACTATCGGCGAAGGACCGCTCGCCCCACAGAAAGGGGTAGGAAAAGGAACTGCCGGGGAGCGCCATGTCGTTGATGTTGACAAAGAGAATTCCCATCACGGCAACACCGCGGATGAGGTCAAGAGAGGGGAGGCGCTCGGCGGGTGCGGCCGGCGCGCTCAGCATGCTCTCCCCTTCACTCATCTCTTTTTCGCTCCTCGCGCAAGATTTCCTTAGCGTTCCGGCCCGGGATGCGTTCCATATCACCCCAGTTTTTCCCGGAGTGACTGGAAGAATGCCAAACCGAAAAGTTCTTGGAATCGTTTCCGTTGTTGGTGGTGACCAAAAGGGAATTGTTGCCCGCGTGTCCACCTATCTCGCCTCGCACGATGTGAATATCGAGGATATCGAACAGAAAGTCGTGCAGGGCATCTTTCTCATGAACATGCTCGTCGATATGAGTGAGCTGTCTCTTTCCCTCGACGAGTTGATCACGGGGCTCATGGATCTGGGCGGCGAGTTGAAGATCGAAGTCAAAGTGCGCCTGCTTTCCCATAAGAAAGAGCGCCGCTTTGTGGTCATGGCGACCAAGGAGCCCCATTGCCTCGAACAGATCATCGAAGACGTCGATGAAGAGAATATCCCCGGGAGGATCTCCGCGGTCTTTTCCAACCATGACACGCTTCGGGGAATTGCCGAGAAGGCTGGCTTGCCTTTTTATCATTTTTCCAATCCCGACCGAGGCGCCCGCGATCAGGAGATTCTCGACAAGCTGGATGAATTACAGCCGGATCTCATCGTTCTCGCGCGCTATATGCAGATTCTGCCGCCGGATTTTGTCCAGCGCTGGCCCTCGCAAATCATCAACATCCATCCCTCCCTGCTGCCTTATCACCCCGGGCCAAACGCTTATAAGCAAGCGTTCGAACTGGGCCGCCGAGTTGCCGGCTGCACCGCCCATTTCGTCACAGAGGGCCTCGATGAGGGGCCAATCATCCTTCAGGATGTTTTCCACATCGAGATCGGCAACGACACCCTGGAAGACGTGAAAAAGAAGGGCCGTGAGCTGGAATCCAAAGTGCTCTCCAAAGCGGTTTCTCTCTATTTGAATGATGAACTGCTGGTGAAGGATGGCCGGGTGATTTTCAAGCCAGGCTACAATTTCTTCAAAAAACACCAGACGCTTTGAGGGTCGTGGATTGACCAATCCGCGGGATGTCCTTTATTCTGAATCATTTGCCTTTGCCCACCTTTACCGAACGGGAGAACTCGATGTCTCGGAATCTTGCCGCACTGATTGATCACACATTGCTCAAGCCCGACGCGACCGATGAACAGGTGCGCGCCCTTTGCCGGGACGCGCGGGAGCAAAGCTTTGCCTCGGTCTGCATCAATCCCTGTCATGTGGCGCTTGCCGTGGAGGAACTGAAGGGCGCACCCGTCAAGGTTTGCACGGTCATCGGCTTTCCCCTTGGCGCGACAACGAGCGAGGCAAAAGCCTTCGAAGCCAAAACCGCCGTGTCCCATGGGGCAGAGGAACTGGACATGGTGCTCAACATCGGGAAACTGAAGACCGGCGATACCCGCTACGTGGAAAAAGACATCCGGGCGGTGGTGGAAGCGGCCGGCGGCCAGACCGTGAAAGTGATTCTGGAGACGGCGCTGCTCACCGATGACGAGAAGAGGCAGGCCTGCGAGATCGTCAAGAAAGCCGGCGCCGATTTCGTCAAGACCAGCACCGGTTTCAGCGGGGGAGGCGCCACGGTGGAAGACATCCGCCTCATGCGTGAAACGGTCGGCCCGAACATGGGAGTCAAAGCGAGCGGCGGCATTCGCGACCGGGAAACCGCCGAGGCCATGATTCAGGCGGGGGCGACCCGCATAGGCGCCAGTTCATCGGTTGCCATCGTCACGGGAGAAAAAGGTAAGTCGGCGTATTGACGCGCTCGGTTCCTCTGAACACCTTTGTGAAAGATACAAAGTTCAATTAAGACGAGCAGAATCCAAGAGGCTCATTTCTTTTCCGAAGCTTTGGAATCGCCCGCCCGGCGCAGCAAGCCCATGGGGGTACATTCGTCGGTCTGGCCCAGGGGGTTGTCTTTCAGCGCGGCCTCGAGGAGCGGACGGTCGACCTCTTCGCTCGCCCCGAGAACCGAGCTGCCACCGATGTCG
Source organism: uncultured Candidatus Sumerlaeota bacterium (assembly GCA_964346275.1). Classification (GTDB taxonomy): domain Bacteria; phylum Sumerlaeota; class Sumerlaeia; order SLMS01; family SLMS01; genus CAYFUR01. The sequence goes on along the minus strand of CAYFUR010000075.1, from coordinate 8,043 downwards.
TTCACGTCCACAATGGCGATGGGAAGGCCGCTCTTCTCCGAAAGGCTGCGTGCGGTGCCTTCCGGGTCTTTCGGCCCCATGATCACGCAATCGGGTTGGAGTGGTGACGTCGTGGCCGCATCAATCGTCGCCGCCTGAGGACCCGCGATGCGATAGAAATCACCCCGCCGGCCGGCGAGCTTGCCCAGCGCACCCACGATCGCAGCGAGCCATATGCGCGGCGCACCGCATTCGTCCACGGCGCATTGCATGCTCGAGGGGCGGCGCAATCCGATACCGTAAGGCACCCTGGCTACGCAGCGCCAGAGAAGGCGCGCGGTCAGCCCGATCTTCAGTTCGGACTCGGGAATGGCGCGGCCCTGTGTCACGGCGACGACTTTCTCGGAGATGAAAAGTACGTCGCCCGGTTCGGCCCAGGGCAGAGCATTCTCTTCGATGATCCGGGCCAGGTTGCTTTCCGGCGTGATCAAGGGCGTTCGAACCGGCAGGCGATGATACACATCACCTCCGACAGTGATTTCCAGCTTGCGGTTGCGATTAGGAGCCAGCGTGGGAACGGGAGCAGCGGCACTCATGGAAGGGGACTCTCTTGCCAGAATTCTCGTCTCCCAGCGACGCCTCTCTCGTGCAAGACCGTCAAGTTGAAAGCCGCCGCGCCCTTGCCCGAAAAAAGCAATCCCCCGGCCTTTTCTGGCGGCCGGGGGATATTCGAGGAGCGTTCTCGGCTCGAAGGATGAAGCCTTATTCGATGATCATGAGGTCCGGCTGGCCCGTGGGCACCGCTGTCGGAGTCGGTGTCGCCGTCGGCTCGGTCACACAGTTTTCGACTTCCACGTCGTCGACGAAGAAGGCGTAGTCCTGCTCGCCCGAGAGCTGCCCCTGGAAGATGACCTGGATGGTGCCGCTCTCGGCAAGCTCCGTCAGGTCGATTTCAAAGATCTGATAAGTCGTGTCGAGCTGGCCGCTGCCGGCGACGAAGCGTCCGATTTCCCGGCCGTTGACGATCACGGCGAGGTAATCGACATCTTCGCCTAATTCTTCTCCCTCGATGGGAGCGGCGGCATAGAAGCGCAGCGTGGTGTCGCCTTCTTCCACCGACACTTCCTGGGCCATTCGCCACTCGGCTTGTTCGCCCCGGGTGGTTGAGAAGCTGGCCCACCAGTCGCCGTTCCGCGAACCAAGGCCGAGGGGGTTGCAGTCGCGCAAATTGCAGATGACCTGATTCGTGGCGTTCACTTCCCAGGCATCCCCCGCCTCTTCGAAGCCGCCATTCCGGAGAACATTGTTGCAGTCCTGGATCGGCGTGGGGCTGGGTGTCGCCGTGGGCGTGGCGCTCGGCGTGGGGCTTTGCGTCGGCGTCGGGGTCGCCGTCGGTGTGGGGGTGACGAACTCATCGGGCAGGAACGCCGCAACACGAAGCGTATAGGGGCCGGATTGTTCCGATGCGTTGGGATCGATGCCGCCTTCGCCGGCTGCCGAGACATGCGCGTAGTAAGTGTCGCCCGGCGTGAAAACGGGATCGCCTGGATCGCTGACGATTCGCTCGCTGACGCCGCCGCCGTTTTCGTTTTCTTCCATGATGAGGTTGCCGTTGGCGTCATAAAGACGGAGCAGCGGATCGAGGGAATCGCCGGACTGGATACCCGCCTGGAGGCTGCCCTCGCCCGTGTAGGCGTCCGTCGGCCAGACGAACTGGTGGTAGCCGTTTTCAGCGAAATCCAGATTCACCGTTTCCGTCGCTTCGGCGACGTAGGGCTCATCCGGCGTGGTGAAATTCATGTTGGATAACCCGTCCGCGGGAGCGGGAAGATCAGTGAAATCGCCAATGATGGAGATGCCGGGCGAGGCGGGCGACACCGTTTCGTCTTCTGCTCCGACGATGCGGAAATACCGCACGAAACCATTGGAATCGATATTATCGAAACTCGAGCTGGTGGTGTGCCCTTCGCCGGTAAGCCGGTCTCCGAGGCTGTTGTAGAGCCCCGTGCTGATCTCGCCCTTTGTGTCGAACTGCTGGGGAACATAGGCGGTAAAGGAAGCATCACTCTCATTCGGCCGGAAGGCGATAACGCGGAGATCGTCGTCGTTGATGACCTCGCGCGCCCGCCGGTCGAAACCGCTCACGGGGTTGGGCCGTACGATGTAATCCACGTTCGACGGGGGGCTGCCAAGGTCAGTCGGCTGTCTGTACCAGCGGGGCAGGAACACCGAGAGGTTATAGCTGCTGCTGCTGCCGCCGGACCATTCGTATTCGTGGGGCGCAATGCCCAGGACGTAGTCTTCCCCGGCGTTGAGATCGCTGGTGATGTTGACGATGTCGCGGCCGCCAATCCCATCGAAGTCATTGAGGCGATTGATTTCATTGCCGCTGCTGTCCCAGCGGAGCACCAAGGCGTCGAAGTAGTCGTAGTTCTGCACGGCGACGCTCATGTCGGGATTATCCGCGACGTCGTCGGGGACGGTGAATTCAAAGTGATCGGAATCCTGGGGGAACTGGGTCAGGTTGGAGGAAGAGAATGCCGATCCGCGGCGATTGAAGCTGAGCGAGGAGACAAACGGCGTGGGGCCGTCGATCTCCAGGCGGTAGTCCGCGCTGCCGCTGAACTCGGTTTCGCTGAGAATCTTGCCATAATGAACGACGGTGTTGGAGGGGCTGAAGGACATGTCGACGTCGTCGTTGCCGCCGAAATCCGTCCCGTCCGTGTCGTAGCCAATGGCCTCCACATCTTCGTTCGCCATGTCCAGCAGAACGACCATGGGGTCCCAGGCGGAGGCGTTGGATGTTTCCGTGAGGGTGAGCTGGGCGTTGGCATTGGGCTGCTGCTGCGCATAGACAAAACGATCGATATCGCCGTCGTTCTGAAGTGTGTCCTCCAGCGCGGTGTCGCCAAACTGGTTGGGATAGATGTCGAACTCGATGGTGCCGGCGCCTTCCGCGGCCACCGTGGCGCCGAGGGCGTTCACGCGGCCATGGCCATAGGTGTTGTCGTCGCCGGAATCGCCGAGGTCGATGCTGGTGGCCTGGAGGATCTCGTTGATTTCATCGAACTGCAGTTCCGTGCTGCTGTCGCTTCCCCGCGCGTCGAGCATCATGATCACCACGGCCGCGAGGTTTGGTGCGGCGGCCGATGTTCCGAAGAAATTCGGAAACCCCGTGTTGTCGAAATCCCTGCCGCCGAAAAAGGTCGTATCAACGCCATCAATGGCCGTGAAATCCGGCTTTGTGCGGTCGATGAAGGTCGTGCCGATAAGCGGACTGCCGTCATTTTCGAAGTATTGGCGGTGTGGTCCGCGGCTGCTGAAGCCTTCGATGTTGTTTCGGTTAAAGTACGGCGAGGCGCCGACGCTGAAGACATTGTCCGCGCCGGTGTGGGGAACGATCGTGCCGCCAAAGTCATTCGAGTATTCGTCGAACGTTGTGTTGCCGTCCCATTCGACCATTTTGATGCTATCGTCGTTTGAGAGCGATCCCGAGTTAATGCGGATGGCGAGGTTGGCGGTCTGGGCGGAACCCGTGGTGTTGGTATAGGTCAGGCGCTCGTTGGGATTGCCGCTGGTGTTGTTGGTGCTGGTCTGCGCGAGGATGTTGTTCACGTTCCCGTCGTAGAGAACAATGTCCAGGTCGGCGCTGGCGTTTCCCCATGGCTCGGACCACTGGAGCTGGATGTCGATTCCTCGATTGTTCCCCTGGTTGTTGGGCCCGGCGATGGTGACTTGCAGGACTTCATCGCCGTTGCGGAAGTCCATCCACTGGTCGCCGGTGGGATTCAGCCATGTGCGCTGGTAGCCCTGGCGCCCATAGTTGCCCGCGGATCCGAGATAAATGCCGCCGCTGTTGGCAAAGCTTTCCGCGGCGCCCGCGATGACGCCATCCTGAAACATCGGCTCGGCGAAATAGACGATATCGTCGACGATGACGTCGGAACCGGCGTTGGCCAAATTGGTGATGTTGCTGGCAAAGGTTCCCTGGCCGCCGAAGGCTGTCGCAAAGCCGTACTCGTCGCAATCGTCCACGATATCGTAGATCAATTCCATCATGCCGCGGCCTTCGTCGGAATCGTTCGAACTGCCGTCCTGGATGATATTGATAAAGGAGTCCCCGGGCAGATCGCCGGTATTCTGCGACTCATCGATCCCGACAAAGCCGTCGCCTTGAATCCCGTTGACCTGATCGGCGGAATCGGAGAGCGCGCCGATTTCGAATGTGGTTCCATCGTCGCCAAAAATCACGCGGCGAGCGTCGTCTATGTCCATTTGCTGTTCCGCCTGGTTGCTCGCGGCGCCTTGCGCTTCCAATGCCGGCGCATCTTTTCCCGGCGCGCTGCTGGTCATGCTCGCGGCCGATTCCACCTGGCGGACGTTGGCTGCCTGCGCCACGTCGATGAGCGCCGATGGCTCTGCCGCGATGGAAACCACCGAGTATGCCTTGGTGGAAGCGGTCGCGAGCACTTCCACGCCCTGCATGGCTTCCAGTTCCTTCGCCGTGGCCTGGGCATCCCCGACGAGAGTCACATCGGCCACGACGCGGTTGTCTTTCACCTGGTTGTATTTGTGGTAGGGGATTGTGCCGCCGAGCTGGAAGTCCTCCAGATTCTTGGGAAGATTCCCGGTCAGGCTGGCACCGAGCACTTCCTGGAGGTGTGTGCCCAGGCGTCGAGCCGCTTCTGCGTCTTTTGGATTGAGCAGTCCTTCAAGGTTTTCCGCGTGACTCTTGAAGAGAAGCGCGTTGGCTTCCGCCTGCGAGAGAGGTTCGCTGGCGGGCAAGCCGCTGCCTGTGTCAGGATGCTGCGCTGCGGCTGTAGCGGGAATCAGAAGAGTGGAAAGGATGATTGCTGACCATCTTCCTGCAATGGTTTTGGGCGGCGGGAATTTGAAGTTCTCCGAGCGTTGCATAGATGCCTCCGGGGGGATTGGGCGCTATCGAGGAATTTCCCGGAGAGGTCGGGCACCGGGAAACGAGCGCATGCGCACAGGTTTGCTTACCCTCGCAGCATTCGGGTGATTCTGTCAACCATCCTGCCAGATTGAGATTTCTCAAGTCCGTAGGGAAAAGGGACATCAATGATTAAATAACATTTTTTAATTCACGCCCGAGTGTTTTCCGCTTCTTTTTACCCTGCTTTTAGCGAAATGCGGTGTGAGCGCGGCAATCCCACCTTGACGCACCCGTTCTCCCCCTTACTGTTATCCAATCGTTGCGGTGTTTCACTCATCATTCCGCCGCACGATTCTCGAAAAAGGTTCGCCTGGCAACGTGACATCTTCTTCCCCGATCACTGTTCGGGAACTCTGCGAAAAGCTCAACACCGTTCCTCCTGCGGGGCTGGAAGACCGCGAACTTCGTGGGATGGCGACGCTCGACCGGGCCATGGCGGAAGATGTCTCTTTTGTCCAGAAAGAGAAGTTCGCCGGGCGCGCTGCCAAATCCCAGGCAGGGCTTCTTCTCGTTCCCAAGGATTTGGAAGTCGATCATCCCGCCATTCTCCCCGTGCCTCATGTTATGAGCGCGGTGGTCGATGTGCTGAATCACTTCCATCCCGATCCTCCGGCGGAGGGTTCGGTTCATCCTTCGGCGCAGATCTCGGACAGCGCTGTGATCGGCGAAAACGTCTATATCGGTCCCGGCGTGGTGATCGGAGCGAAAACACGGATCGGATCGGGATCCCGGGTGGAAGCTTTGAGCTATCTGGGCGCGGATGTCGAATTGGGCGAGGGGTGCCGGATCTTTCCCCGGGTGACGCTTCTCGATTCCACAATCCTCGGTCATCGCGTCCGTATCCATTCGGGATCGGTGATCGGGGCCGACGGCTTCCGCTACGAACTGATCGAAGGAAAGCTTCGCAAGATTCCCCAGGTCGGGCGCGTGGTCCTCGAGGACGACGTGGAGATCGGTTCCAATACCACCATCGACCGCGCCTTTCTCCAGGAAACCCGGATTGGGGCTCGGACAAAAATCGACAACCTGGTGCAGATCGGCCACAACGTCACGATTGGTTCTGACTGTATTCTGGTCGCGCAAATCGGGATTGCGGGATCGGTGCAAATCGGAAGCGGCGTTATGATCGGCGGCAAGGTGGGCATCAAGGATCACGTTCGCATCGGCAACATGGTGCGCATCGGAGGCTCCTCGGATGTGCAGAACGATGTGCCGGATGGAGCGAAAGTGATCGGTTCTCCCGCCGTGCCGGTGAAGACGTACGCGCGCTTTATCCGTTTTTTTAAAAACTTTGATCAGTTCTGGGTGAAGACGATTTCGCAAAAGGAAAAGGATGAGTGACCTGAGCGGAATTCGCGATTGGAGAATCGAGGCGGAGGGATGGCGAGGACTCTGCAACGCGGTGAAGAGGACGAGTTTTTTCCAGGATCGAGCACGTTGGAAGATGGCGACAGGGGAAACTCCCAACTTTTTTGCTTTTTTGGCAGAAATTGTGGATGAAAGCATTTGACATGCTTTTTTCAAATCGGGATTTTTGGGTTTTGAACGGGAAAGTAAAACCCTTCTCTAAGGTTGGCTGTCTAGACGCGTGCCATACGAACCCTGGAGGGAACGCATTCCCCGGTGGCAACGAATGCATCGCCCCGGGAACATTCTCAAGAGTTTGAGCGGCACCGTGAACCGCTTACCAAATTGAAGGAGAAAAAACAGTATGAGCCCGAAGAAGCTGGTCTACTATTTCGGTGATGGCAAAGCCGACGGCCGCGGCACGATGAAGGAATTGCTCGGCGGCAAAGGCGCCAATCTCGCCGAAATGAGCCGCCTGGGAATTCCGGTTCCCGCTGGATTCACCATCACCACGGACGTTTGCACCCATTACTACGACAACAAGCGCAAACTGCCGAAAGAACTGAAGAGCCAGGTTGAAACGGCCCTGCGGAAGACCGAACGCGCCATGAGCCGGAAGTTCGGCGATCCCAAGAATCCCCTTCTGCTTTCCGTTCGCTCCGGTGCCCGCACCTCCATGCCCGGCATGATGGACACCGTCTTGAACATCGGCCTCGATCCGAAAACCATTCCCGGACTCATCGCCCAGTCCAATGAGCGGTTTGTCTACGACGCTTATCGCCGGTTGATTATGATGTATGCCGACGTGGTCATGGAAAAGGCCATGGGGATCGAACCGAAAGAGGGTGACGCGATTCGCGTCCAGCTCGAAGAGATTCTCGAAGAGCGGAAGCAAAAGAAGGGCTATAAGATTGATACGGAAATGACCGTGGAAGACCTTCAGGACCTTTGTGAAGAATTCAAGGCCCGCATTAAGAAGGTTCTCGGCAAGCCCTTCCCCGATAACGCGAAGGACCAGCTGTGGGGCGGCATTGAAGCCGTGTTCCTTTCCTGGAACGGCAAGCGCGCCCGCGAGTACCGCCGCATCGAGCGCATACCCGATGAGTGGGGCACGGCGGTCAATGTTCAGTCCATGGTCTTCGGCAACATGGGCGACACCTCCTCTACTGGCGTCGCCTTCACGCGCAATCCCGCGACCGGTGAAAACGAGTTTTACGGCGAATACCTCATCAATGCGCAGGGCGAAGACGTGGTGGCTGGCACGCGCACCCCTGATCCCCTCCTGCGCAAGCGCGAGGATAAAGACCAGGTTTCCCTGGAGCGCAAAGACAACAAGTCCTTCCGCCAGCTGCAGCAAATCCGCAAGAAGCTGGAAAAGCACTTCAAGGACATGCTCGATATCGAGTTCACCATCGAGGATAAGAAGCTTTGGATGCTGCAGTGCCGCATCGGCAAGCGCAACGGCACCGCAGCCGTGCGCATGGCGATCGAGATGCTCGGTGGAAAACTGATCGACGAAAAGACGGCGCTGATGCGCGTTAAGCCGATCCAGCTGACCGAATTGCTTCTCCCCTCCTTGAGCCCGCAGGCCGAGGCGAAAGTCACCCCCATCGCGACCGGCCTGCCCGCTGGTCCCGGCGGAGCGACCGGCCAGATCGTCTTCACCGCCGATGAAGCGGAGAGGTGGGCCAAGGAAGGAAAGCAGGTCATCCTGGTCCGCAATGAAACGTCTCCGGAAGATGTCGCCGGCATGCATGCCG
>CAYFUR010000074.1:0-18304 GCA_964346275.1 uncultured Candidatus Sumerlaeota bacterium | reverse complement strand
TGTCCATCGCCCCCGAGGCCGGCGATTGGAATGGAAAAGCCAAGAAAAAAAGCGGCCCGGAGTGGCCGGGCCGCGTCTGGATTCGGGGAAAGCGGGGGGATTATTCGCCGCCGCCGGGAATCATTTCCTTGGGGCCGTCGGTTGCGGGGGGCAGCAGGCCCACGTTGGGGTCCATGCCCTGGAGTTTCAACTCCACCCAGGCCTGGATCAGACCCTGGTCGATGTAACGATAGAGGTCCTTGCCGGGACAGACGGTCTGGCCTTCCGCCACGTCGCGGTGGCCCTGGATTGTCTGGGGATCGATGTTGTATTCGCCGCAAAGGTAACCGGCGGTGTCCACGACGGCCTTGAGCTGCTCGCGGCTGACGCGTTGCTCCTCGAAATTCCCCCAGACATTGATACCGATGTGGCCGGCCAGGTCGTAATCCGTGTTCGTCTCCGCTTCGTATTGAAGGGGGCGTCCTTCGAAAATCCGGCCGTCGGGAGCGATCATGTAGTGATAAGGCAGGTCCGGCCAGCCCTTGTCGCTTTTGCCCCAGGCCTGGAGGCCGGTGATCTTGTCCAGCGGATCGTCGCCTTCATTCCAGACCACGCCGGCGTGATGGATTGTCACGTGTTGGGGCTCGTGTTGGCGCGCTTCGGGGATCGGGTCCGGGTCCGAGCCCCACTGATCGCGCGTGACCATTTCAGGTTTTTTGGCTTGGTGGGCGCAGGACGAGAGCAGCATGGCTGCCGCCAGCAGCAGCAAGGAGTAAAATCGCATGATCGAAGGACCTCCGTCGGGATTGAACTGAGAAGTATTCCCCTCGGGGTGGAGCGGGTCTGTCAAGCATTGAAATTGTTCAGTTTGGAGCGATGGCGTTGAAGAGCGGCGCGCTTTTCGCCTTGCTGTCAGAGCCCAGACCGCTTGGGATTGGAAGGGGAGAAGAATCGATGCGCTTGCCCAAACCTCGCTGGATCTTTGTCGCCTGGTCTCTTTTTCCTTTCCTGATCAGCTTTATCCGGGATTGGCGCGGATACCTGATTGTCGGGCCGCCGCGCAGGCTGGCTCCGAAGCAGCATCACGCCCGGGCGGCGGCGATTCGCGAAACCCTGGCCGAATTGGGGCCATCTTTTATCAAGGCGGCGCAGGTTCTCGCCATGCGCGAGGACATCCTCTCACCCGTCTATACGAAGGAATTGAAGCGCCTCCAGGACCAGGTGCCGCCGTTTCCCTCTCCGAAGGTGGCGTCCATCATCCGCCAGAACTATGGCAAGCCGCTCGAAGAGGTCTTCGACGAGTTTGACAAGGAGTCGATCGCGGCGGCCAGCCTCGCCCAGGTGCATCCCGCCGTTTACAAGGGCCGCCGGGTCGCCGTGAAGGTGCTTCGCCCGGGGGTGGAGGAAATGGTGCGCATCGATCTCAGCGTCGTGCGGGTGCTTCTCGGCTTTCTCGACATGTTTATCGATCCGAACCTGATGCGCAGCTTTCACGCCATCGCCGATGAATTCGAGCGCATGATCAAGATCGAAATGGATTTCCGCAACGAGCGGCGCAACGCGGCGCGATTCCGCCATAATTTCCGTAATGATCCGCGAGTCCATATTCCACACTTTGTCGACGAGCTGACCACGCGCCAGATCGCCGTGATCGAATACGTGGAAGGCGCCCGGGTTGACCGGCCCGACGAGCTGGCCCAGGTGGGGATGGATCCAAAAGAAATCATCCACCTCCTGACGGAGACATACATACGCATGGTCGTGATCCATGGCTTTGTCCACGCGGATCCGCACCCGGGGAACCTGTTCATCGACAGGAAAAAACGCCTGGTGATCCTCGACTACGGCATGGCGCTTTCCTTTGCTGATGAAACGAAGCTGGAGCTTCTGAAGCTCGTCTATGCGGTCGTGAAAAACGACATCGACGGCATCGTGGACGGCTTCTATCGCCTGGGCATGGTGGATGCCGATATCAACCGGGGGGTGATGCGCGATGCGGCGGCAACGCTGATGAGCATCCAGCTCAAGGACGATGTGACGCCGCGCCAGGTGCAGGAAATCGCCCAGGAGATTATCGATACCTTCTACCGGTTTCCCCTCCGGCTGCCGAATAACCTGGTCTATCTGTTTCGCGCGTCTTCGCTGGTCGAGGGGACGGCGTTGCAATACGACCCCAGGTTCAATGCCGTGATCGAGGCCACGCCGATCGTCAAGCGCATGCTGGTCGAGATCGCTTTCCGTGGAAAGAAGCCCATCGGGGAGCGGGCCAAGGACGCCGCGGAAGAGGCCGTCATCACCGTGCGCGAGCTGGCGCGCATTATCCACCGCCTGGAGCGCGAGCAATTGCGCCTGCGAATCCACGAGGCGGACATCTTCGAGATCGAGCGCTATTTCACGGTCTTTCTGCGGCGGGTGCTCGGCGGCATCGGGCTGGCCGCGCTGGCGGTGATCTTGACCATGATTCTGGCCAATGCCGGGCTCCCGATTCTTCTCGCCCTGGTTTTGCTGTTGATTGTGGCGGTTTTCCTTTTCGTAACCTTTCTGCCGCTGCCGCGCGGATCATCCCGCCGCCGGCCCTATTTCCGATAAAGACGGAGTTCGTCGCATGGCCATCTCGACCGTTGATTTGCAAGACATCGCCCGCCGGGCGAAGGCGCTGGACGAGTGGATCAACGAGCGCCGCCAGCACCTCCACCGCTATCCGGAGTTGAGTTTCCACGAGGTGGAAACGTCCGCCTTTCTGCGCCGCGAGGTGGAGGCCATGGGGCTGGAAACCAGCGCCCCGGTGGAGGCCGGCAAGCATGGCTTCCATACAGAGCTGAAATCGCCCGCCAATCCGGATCAGTATATCATCCTCCGCGCCGACATGGATGCCCTGCCGATTCAGGAAGAGACGGGCGCGCCCTTTTGTTCCGAAACGGATGGCAAGGGCCACCTTTGCGGCCACGACTGCCATTCCTCGATGTTGCTGGGTGCGCTGAATATATTGAAGGACCTGCGCGAGGCGCTGCCCTATTCCGTGCGGTTTCTTTTCCAGCACGCGGAAGAGGTGGCTCCCGGCGGGGCCATTGATTTCGTGCGCGCGGGCCTTTGCGGGGAAGACGTTCTGGGGGCGTTCGGTGTCCACGTTTCGCCGCAACTGACGATCGGCCACTTTGGCCTTTGCGCCGGCCCGATGATGGCCATGGTCGGCACTCATGAAGTCACGATCAAGGGCCAGGGATGCCACGCCGCCCGCCCGCACGAGGGGCGCGACCCGGTTCTGGCCGCGGCGGCGTGTCTATCCGCCCTCCAACAAATCGCCAGCCGCCGCATTCCGCCCACGGAGGAAGTGGTCATTTCGACCACGATGATCCAGGGCGGCACGGCCTTTAACGTGATACCTTCGGAGGTCAGCTTCAAGGGCACCATGCGGACGTTTAACGAGGCGCGCGGTCCGGAGATCGAGCAGGCGATTCACGAGATCGTGAAGGAAACGGCGGCGGCCTATGGCTGCGAAGCGGACGTTTTTACCGAGTTTACCTACCCGCCGCTGGTCAACGATCCACGCGCCGTCGAGGCTTCCCGCGCCGCTTTGTCAGAGATGTTTGGTCCCGAGGCGCCGGTTGATATCCAGAAAGCCATGGGAGGCGAAGATTTCGCATATTATGCCCGCGAGCGGCCTTCTTCCTTTGTCTATATCGGCGCGCGCCGGGAAGGCGACCCTTACCATGGGCTGCATCATCCCCGGTTCCTCCCCGAGGGGGAAATCCTCTGGACGGGAAGCGCCTTGCTGGCGTCTATGCCGTTTGTTGCCGGACGGTTCCTGGAAAAGTAATTCAGACGTCCCGCAGGGAGATCGCCTGGACGCCCGGATGGCGGTAATCGATCGCTTTGTAGAGACGTTGCAGGACATCGGGTCCGTGCTGGATCAAGAGCGGCGAGAGGAGTCCGATGGAGCGCTCCTGGAGTTCGCCGCCGGGGAAAAGCCCCTCGAGCAGCTTTTCCCTCGCCCGTGTCTTGTCCGCATCCTGGTTCATGAGGTGCTGGTGCATTCGTTCCCGCAGCTTCTCGAGCCCCTTGTCCGCGTTGCCTGTCAGCTTTTCCGCCGCCTTGCGGACTCCCGTGTCGCGGGTGGATTCCTCCACGAATTCCACGAGTTCCTTCAGAGCCTGCTCAAAGGCCTCGGCACGTTCGTCGAAAGGCTTCGCTAATTCATTTTCCGTGGGGACCTGCCGAAAGAGTTCTTCGAGCTGTTCTGGCGATTCCGCCTGAACAGCGCCTTCGGGAAGGCCGAGTTTCTGCGCGGCTTTTTCTGTTTTCGTTTCCAGAAGAGAGACGTTGGGCCGCGGGAAGACTGCCGGACGAGGAACAGCAAACTCTTTGTAAAGCGGGCCAATCTGCGCGTGATAGACCAATTCCGTCGGCCCCGCGATATACGCTGCCGTTGGGAAGGTTTCGTCCTGGACGAGCGGGCGCAAGACCGCGTTGGGGGAAAAACGCCCGGGCGATTCATCGAGGGTTTTCAAAAGCTCCTCGCGGCTGAAGCGGGCAAGTTTTTCGCCGCTGTTGGGCTTATGAGCGATATATTGCTCGTCCGTATAGACGACTTTTGCCCGGTAGCCTTCCACTTCGAGGAAAAAATTGACCTCGTTCCCCTTGCGGTGAATGGGCGGGTCCATCCCGAGGCTTTGGATCTTCTCGGATTGAGTGAGCAGGGCCTTGTTGGATTCGCCCGGTTCGTTGATCTCCTGGCGAAGGAGGCGCGTGCTCTTCTTCCTGATAAAACGAAGGCGCGGCACGACGGGATAGATGCCCATTGGGAGCAGCCACCGGCAAAAAAGGCTGAGGAAGTGGCTCTCGACTGTTCCCGCTCCTGTCTGAAATGATTCCTCCAATGCCTCCAGGATTTCCCGGCGGAATTCTGATTCGACTGTCGAGTTTTTCAGTATCTCAAGAAACGTATCGATCTGCTGATTCTGGAAGGTGGCCTCATGGACAGGCCACGCGTTATTTTCGCTGGCGGGAAAAAAATGATACGTCTCTCGGCCGCCGCCGGGGGAGAGCCATGAGGCTGCCTCCACCTCGGCAAGGTCGTGATCGTCGCTTGCCACCCAAAAAACGGGGACGACCGGACGGCCCGTGCGCGTTTGGATTTCTTCGGCCCAGGCCTTGGCTGCAAGGGCTTTATAAAGGGTGTAAAGCGGGCCGAGAGCCGTCCCCGCCTGCTGGCCCGTGACCACGGCATGGGATTCCGGGCGGGTAAGAACCTCCAGGCGGTCGAGTTGGCTGGATTCCGTGGCAAATGGCGTCAAAAAGTCGCGCCATTCCGCCACTTCTTCCGGCGCCAGGTGCCCATCTTCCGCAAGGGTTCCCTGTTGAACGACAGACCCCCAATCGTAACAGCGCGATACGTAGAAAGCGCCGATTTGCTTTTGCCCCGCCTGATACGCCTTTTGCCATTGGAGGGGGGAACTGAAAGAAATTGTTTTCATTGGATCGCCGGATGTGGTCATTTTCTTCCCGGAATGATTGTTGAGTCAGTGTGGCTACCTTGGTAGCCCATGGAACCATATCGGCGCCAGCAAGAAACGAACAGGCTTTCATACCACACGAAGGAATCGACAATGAGTGCAAGCGCGGATTTCGGACTGATCGGCCTCGGGGTGATGGGGGAAAACCTTCTGCTCAATGTGGAGCGCAATGGATTCACCGCCTCGGTCTATAATCGCACGACGGAAAAGGTTGATCGGTTTGTAGAGGGGCGGGGCAAAGGCAAGAACTTCATTGGCTGCCACAGCATTGAGGAGTTCGTTGCTTCGCTGAAAAAACCGCGCAAGGCCATGATACTTGTCAAAGCGGGCAAGCCGGTCGATATGGTGATCGAGCAACTGCTGCCGCACCTGGAAAAAGGCGATATCATTATCGATGGCGGGAATTCCTATTGGCCCGACTCGACGCGCCGCTGCCGCGAGCTGAAAGAAAAAGGAATCCTCTTTGTCGGGACCGGCGTCAGCGGGGGCGAAGAAGGCGCGCTCTGGGGGCCCTCATTGATGCCGGGGGGGCACGAGGATGCCTGGCCGGAGATCAAGCCGATCTTCCAGGCGGTTGCTGCTGACGTGAACGAGACGGAAGTCGCCTGCGATTGGGTGGGAGACGAAGGCGCCGGCCACTTTGTGAAGATGGTCCATAATGGCATCGAATACGGCGATATCCAGGTGATCTGCGAAGCCTATCACCTTATGCGCGATCTGCTCGGCATGCCGGTGGAAGAAATCAGCGATGTCTTCGATCGATGGAATAACGGCGTCCTTGATAGTTACCTCATCGAAATCACCCGCGATATTCTGAAGGTGAAAGATGATGAATCGGGCAAGCCGATGATCGACCTGGTCCTGGACGCTGCGGGACAGAAGGGCACCGGGCGGTGGACCGTGCGCGACGGCATGGAGCTTGGCCAGCCCATTACGCTCATTGCCGAGGCGGTTTTCTCGCGCAATCTTTCAGCGATGAAGGATGAGCGCACGGAGGCCAGCAAACTGCTGGATGCTCCTCCTCGTACCGAGATTCCGGCGAAAGAAGATTTTCTACCCGCTCTGGAGAATGCCGTTTTCGCGAGCAAACTCGTCTCCTACGCCCAGGGTTTCGGAATGATGGACGCCGCCGCGAAAGCTCACGGCTGGAAGCTAAACAAGGGTGCCATCGCGCTCATGTGGCGCGCGGGCTGTATCATCCGTTCGCGCTTTCTCGGCGATATCCGCGATGCTTTCGAGCAGGATCCCGATCTGAACAACCTGATGCTTGCTCCCTTTTTCCGAGAAAAAATCCAGAACGCCGAGGCAGGCTGGCGCCGCGTCGTTGCCACGGCGGCGCTCAATGGTGTTCCGGTGCCGGCCTTTTCGACAGCGCTGGCTTACTATGATGGCTATCGCAGCGAGCGCCTCCCGGCGAACCTGCTCCAGGCCATGCGCGATTACTTCGGCGCGCATACCTACGAACGGGCCGACCGTCCGCGCGGCGAATTCTTCCACACCAATTGGACCGGCCGGGGCGGCGATACGACCGCCGCGAGCTATAACGCCTGAGAAATCAGCGGGTGATTCGCAGGGAGGCTCAACGAACCTCCCACGCCTCGGCCCCCTGGCTGGCCTCGCTGGCGAAAAGCGAGGGCTTTTTCCCAGTCTGGTCTCTGTAGAGACGGGAAACGGCGGAAATAAAGTCCGCCGTTTTTTCTTTTTCAAGAAGAGCGACGGCGCAGCCGCCAAAGCCCGCGCCCGTCATGCGCCCACCGTGGCAACCTTCAGTTTTCCTGGCGATTTCGACCATGACATCCAACTCCGGGCAGGACACCTCGTAATCATCGCGCAGGCTGTCGTGGCTCTCATTCATGAGGGCGCCCAATCGCTCCGCATCGCTGCGGTTCATGGCCTCTGCTGCGCGAAGCGTTCGTGCATTCTCTGTCACGACATGGCGCGCCCGGCGCAGGAGAGGATTCGGCAATGATGATTTTTTTTTCTCAAGAGCCGCCTCGTCCACATCGCGGAGCGTCTCCACCCCCAGAAGCTTCGCCGCCCCCTCGCATTCCCTCCTTCGCTGGTTGTAGGCGGAACCCGCCAGCGACCGCGGCGTCGCCGTGTCCATGATCACGACCGTATAGCCATCCGGCAGGGGAGCGGGGGACGCTTGCAGTGAGCGGCAGTCAATCAAGAGCGCGTGGCCTTTCTCACCGGCCGCGGAAATGAGCTGGTCCATGATACCGCACTGCACCCCGGCCCACTCGTTTTCGGCGCGTTGAGCGATCCGCGCAAGATCTCCGTCGGGAGTCTCGCCTCCCGCCAGCCGGTCGATTGCTTTCACAACGGCGACTTCCAGGGCCGCGGAGGAAGAAAGCCCGGACCCCAGCGGCACGTCTCCGGTGAAGACTGCACGGAATCCGCGCAGGGTCAGGCCATGCTCTCGAGCGGCCCATGCCGCTCCTTGTATATATGCGCCCCACCCCTTCTGTTTCGAGGAAAAGTCTTCGGTGGAAAAGCGGATGGACTTATGAAAGAGCAGGGATTCCACTTCGATCATGGGCTTGTCCCACGGGCTCAAGGCGATCCACGCCGCACGGTCGATGGCCATGGGCAGGACAAAGCCATCATTATAGTCGGTGTGCTCTCCGATCAGGTTGACGCGGCCGGGGGCGCGGGCAACCAGGCTCGGCCCCTGGCCAAAGCGATCCCGAAAGGCCCGGATGATTTCGCCGGGCATTTCTGAAAGGGGGCCAGCCATCAGGTGTCTCTTTGTTTCCGGTAATGGGAATCTCCTGACTGGCGCAGGCGTTCAGCGGCCTGCTCCGCCGTGAGGTCGCGCTGGGCTTCCGCCAGCATTTCGTATCCCACCAGGAATTTCTTCACCGTGGCGGATCGTAAAAGCGGCGGAAAGAAGTGGGCATGGAGCTGCCAATGATCTTGCGGGCCTTGTTTATACGGCGCGCCATGCCATCCCATGGAGTAGGGGAAGGAAGTTTCAAAAAGATTGTCATAGCGGGCCAGCAGTGTCCGGAGCGCATCCGCCAGAGAGTTCCGCTGCGAGTCCGAAAGGTCTTCCAGGTGTTTGACCGGAAACCGGGGGAGGACAAGAGTCTCGTAGGGCCAGACAGCCCAGAACGGCACCACGATCAGCCAACTGTCGTTCTGATAGACAATGCGGACTTTCTCCTCTTCTTCCAGTGCGGCATATTGAAGTAGCATGGGCGCACCGCGCTCCCAAAGCCAGACGCGCTGGTTGTCGTCTTCCCGGGCGATTTGATCCGGCAGTGTGTCGCTGGCCCAGACCTGGCCGTGGGGATGGGGGTTGGAACACCCCATCATTTCGCCTTTGTTCTCGAAAACCTGGACCCATGCATAGTCCTGCCCGAGTTCCTCCGTCTGCTCGGCCCACAGATCCACGACCCGGCGGATCTCAGGCGTATCCATTTCCGCAAGAGTCATGTCGTGCCGCGGCGAAAAACAGATCACCCGGCACGTTCCCCTCACGCTTTCCACGCGCAGAAGGCCGGATTCTGATTTGGGGGCAGGGGGAGTGCCGCCAAGGAGCGCCGGAAAATCATTCGTGAAAACAAAAGTCTCTTCGTATTCCGGATTCATTTTTCCACCCGCTCGCTGTGAGCCGGGGCAGAGGTAGCAGTAGGGATCATGCCTGGGGCGTTGCTCGGGCATGCCCGATTCCTGGCTTCCCTGCCAGGGGCGTTTCATGCGATGGGGAGAAACGAGAACCCATTCCGCCGTGAGGGGATTGTAGCGGCGGTGGGGGTGTTCTGTTGAATCGAAGGTTTTGGAATTTATCATGAGTTCTGTCTATCGCGCCGCCGCCCTCGCAGGTCAATCGCTTAGGCGATTCGGGCATGAAAACTGATCCATCGAGGAAAAGAGCGAATCAATTCATGAGGTAGCGAGCGCCCGTGTCTCGAAAAGAATTGGCAAAAAAGGTCCTCCGGCGGCTGAAGGCGGAATACGGGCTTCCCAGCTTCGCCCGTGAGGGTGGCCGCAGCCTCGTCGATCATCTGGTCCAGACCGTTCTTTCCCAAAAGACGGCCAGCGAGGCCTGTTCGCAGGCGTTTGACCGGCTCACTGAAGGCCGTGATTGGGAGGACATTGCCGCGATGACGTCCCGGCAAATCGCCTCGAAAATCGAGCGGGCTGGACTTGCTGATCAAAAAGCTCCGCGCATTCTCCAAACCCTGCATCAAATCAAAGAAGAGCAAGGCCAGATTTCTCTCGAGTATTTGCGCGACAGGCCGACAGCCGATATACGCTGCACGTTGTGCCAGTTTCCCGGTGTCGGCCCGAAGACGGCGGATTGTGTCCTGATGTTCGGTATGGGCCGCAAGGTTCTGCCCGTCGATACCCATGTCTTTCGTGTGACGCGGCGGCTTGGGCTTCTTGGTGAGGAGATTCCGTTGGCTCGCGCGTCCGACGAACTGGAGGAGGTCGTGAAGCCAGCGGATCGATATGCGATGCACGTGAATCTCTTTCGTCACGGCCGGGCTGTTTGCCGTTCCGCTCGGCCACGTTGCTCGGCATGCTGCCTTCGAAATCTGTGCCCGTATCCCGAATGAGGCACTATTGCCCGTAAAAGATCCAGGCAGAACCGGCGTTCTGCTGCTCAAGAAGGTAATCCAGGGCCGCTTCGATCACTTCGGACTGTGCCGTCTCGTCGCTGATCATGGTGATGGGAAAGCCGAAAGCGACAGCGCCCGGTCCGGCCGATTCGCGCCACGCCAGCGCCGCGCCCTCAGATGTCCCTTCATAGCGCATCACCACGCGGGAGCCTGCCATCCCGGCCAGCACATCGGGAAAGCCAATGGAAAGCGGCCCGGCCGAATAATCGATGTTGCTGATCCCTGCGAACAGGTCGCTGCCTTCCGGAACCACTCCTTCCGTGCTCGCGGAGGTCGCGTCTGCTGTATAGTCAATCCGGAGGCTTTCCCGGAGAAATTCCCGGTCGGATGCTGTGCCTTGCTCTTCCAGGTCCCAGCCAAATTCAGCGCCGGAGACAATAACACGGCCGCCATTGTCGAGATACTGATTCAGCAACCCCTGCTCGGTGTCCGAGAAGGTTTCGTCCTGCGTGGATTCTTCGCCGAGGAGATAGACAACCACGGGGTATTCTTCCAGGACCACATCCCCTCGCACGACGGAATCGTTATCGGCGGAATCAAAGGCGACATTGGTGATCGACGCGCCGATCCGCGTCACGAAATCGTGGGACTCACCGGCCGGATTTTCCGGCTGCGTTGCCCAGCGATCATTGCCGTCGACGAGCAAGACACGCGGGCTTGTGTCAATCCTGCCGCTATACGTATCCGAGGGCGCTGTTGTCGTTGCGCCGGATTTTCCCACAACGCGCGCGTCGATCCGTGTGCCTTGCGCCAGGCTGTCTAAGCGGACGGATCCCGTTGTCGGCACAAAGCGCACCGCCGACATGACCATGCGCGAGTTGGATGAACTGCCGGCGGCGTTGAGCTGGGTTGAGTTGTCGAACTCGATGTAATGCCCTTCGTTGGCCACAAAATTCACGACGGCCACCGGCCGCCAGACATCCCCCGTCGTTTCAAAGGAAAGATCGATGAGGCGCTCGCGGATGCCGTTTGCGTCGTTGATTCGGGCCGTGACCTGGTGGGCGTTGTCGCTGAGGAACGTGCCATAGGTTGTCACATCCACTTCATAGCGCCCGGTTTCCAGACCGGAGGGAGCAAAGCGGGCGATATCCGGGCCGCCTGAGTCGGTGGGAATGGCCCATCGTCCGCCGGGGGCGCCCGTTGAGCCCGGTGCTTCTGTTTCCGCGCTCGTGTCCGCCCAGACTCCCTGGACTTCCTGGTAATCGGCGGTGTTCTGTTGTCCCGGTCGCGTCTCGATCACGTATGGCTGAGCCAGCGGCAGGGGAGTGGATTGTGAAAATGCGCCGCCATCCACCGAGTATTCCACCTCCATGTTATCGAGGGCGGAGAATTGCTGGACTGCCTCCACCTGCAGAGACGCTGAATCCACCTGGGCAACGTGGCTCAGGCCTGGAGTGACCGGTGGGAAACCATTGGCAATTGTGACAATGATCTCCTCGATTGTATTTCTGGCCGCCGTGGCGCTGATTCCCGACGAATTATTCGCCAGAAAAGAAAAATAAATCCGTTCACCGTATAGCGGGTGATCGAGATAGCCGGAGAGTGCAATCGTTGTGAACAGCGTTCCGGTTTTCGCATGAACACGTCCCTGTAAATAGCTGGGCGAGCAATACCTCCCGCCGATCGTGCCGTCTTCGCACCCGATCGACAGAGTCGTGTCCCACGTTGGGTAGCTGTCGATCATGTGGCGGATGAGTTGGACATAGAAGACCGGGCTGAACTCATTGCCCGGGCGGGAATCCGCTCCGCGCGCCAGGCCCGATCCATCGCCAAAGACGAGCTGGCGCGTGTCGATTCCGGCTTCGTTTTCCAGCCAGTCGAGAACGGCCGCGGCGCCTGCGTCGAGCGTGCTCTGGCCGCTTGCCTGGTACCCAATCGCCATGAGCAGTCCATCCGCCATGGCGTTGTGGCTGACGCGGTTGCTTTCAATGGAGGCCGTTGCGAGAGTAAGGGGCATCTCTCTGAGGCCGGCGTGGCGGCCCTCTTCATTCTCATAGAGCAAGTCGCTGGACAGATGCGTATAGACAAGATCGCCTGGAGCAGTGAAGCCGGTCCGCCCACTCGACCCACCAGACACAGAGACACCGGCTTGGGCAAGCGATGTCCGGAAAACGGACGCTGCCGTCGCATTGTCGTAGGACGGCGCGGAGAAACGCACATCGTCGAATTGCCCGCGACCGTAAAACGCCGCCCCGTAGACATTCACCTGCCCGGTCACGCTTTGCAGCCCTTGCGCCGCCAACTGATCGGCCAGGTGGTCCAGTGCTTCGTCAGAGCTTCCGAGGCAGAAGACGTTCCACGTGATATCGTGCTCGACCACCAGGTTGATATCGCCATCCAGCGTTCCGCCGGAGAAATCGCCGTTATAGTAGACGCGTGTTTCAAAGGCGTGGTCCGGACCCATGACGCCGAAAGCGCCGGCCGTGGTGACCAGCTTGGTGTTGGAGGCGGGCGTTAGCTCAAGATCCCTGTTTCGCTGGTAGTAATTGATGGCTCCCTCGTCGCTTTGGATCAGAATGCCCCAGGTATTGGAAGAAGCCGGGCTTTGTAATAGGATCCCATCGATCTCATCCTCCAGGGTTTGCGCGGCGAGCGGCTGGACTAGCGCCATGGCGCTGAAAAGGAAAAGCAGTTGGGCAAATCGGGTCATCGCAGGAAACTCCCCTCCATTTGGATTTCACCTTAAAATTTAGAGAGGCAATCAGCTGTGGACAAGAGAAGCTTTGCGCCCTCCCCAGAACATAAGCTGGCCCCCGGGGCGAGGCAGCCAGACTTTTCCTTGTGCTGATTGGACCGCCGGGAGGATGGGTTTCCTGGGGACAATTTACAAAACCGGGAGATTTGTCATGTCGCGTTCGTCCTGGAACTTCCTAATCGATCTGCTGGCATTTGCCGCCTTTGTTCTCCTCGCGGGGACAGGTTTTCTTCTTGAGTATGTCCTTCCCGCGGGGTCCGGCGGAGGCGGGCATCGCCCGGGAACCGCTGTGTGGGGATTGACGCGCCATGACTGGGGATCCGTTCATTACTGGGTGGCCCTTCTGCTGATGGCCGTGCTGGCGGCGCACCTGGCGCTTCACTGGCGTTGGATGCTGGCGATGATCAAGGGCAAAGCCAGCCGGGAGCAGGGCTGGCGTATGGCTTTTGCCGTATTGGGAGTGATCGGCCTTTTCGCGCTGGCCGCGGCCCCTTTTCTATCGCCTCGGGAGAGCGTTGAGCCCGAAGAAACCGCGGTCGTCGAGATTCGGGGCAGCATGATGGTTTCCGACGCCGCGGCTCAGATCGGACTCGACTCCGAGGAGTTTTTGCGGCGTGCGGGATTGCCGGAGGACACAGAAAGAACCGAGCAGTTGGGAAGGCTGGCACGGTCGCAAGGACTTACCATGGACGAGGTCCGCCAGGCTGTGGAAGAAAATGAGCCCGGCCGATAGAAATGTCTCAAAAATTGCTATTCTGAAAAAGCATGAAGAACCAGGAAACCATGGATGTTGGATCGGAAAAAAAGAAACTCCGCCGGCTTATTCGGGCCCGTTACGTTCGCGTGACCGCCGAGGAACTGGGCAGTGGAGAAACGCAGCTCTATAATGTTCTTTCAGGCTGCCGTTTTCTCGAGAACGCGACGCAGCTCTTTGCCTTTTATCCCTGCCGGAACGAAATCGACTGCCGCTCTTTTCTCAAAGCATGGTTGCTCCGCGGTCGAGATCTCTTCCTGCCCCGTGTTGCTGAAAATCGCCTTGATCTCGAAATCTGGCGCATCCCCGATATCGACGCGGTGCGTTCCGGGTTTGCCGGCATTCCCGAGCCCGACTTGGAGAAATGCCAGGAAATGTCTGCCGACGATATCGACGTCGTGCTTGTCCCGGGCCTGGCCTTCGACAGCACCGGCGCGAGACTCGGCCAGGGCGGCGGATACTATGACCGTCTGCTGCGAAAGCTTCCGCCCAGTGTCACACGGATCGGCCTTGGCTATGATTGGCAGGTGCTTGACCGCCCGGACGCTCTCCAGCAGGGCCTCTCCATTCCCGTCGAGCCTCACGATATCCGCGTCCATTCTATCGCCACTCCTTCCGGCTTGATTCACTGCCAAACTGGAGATTCATGATGACTGTGAACAACGAACAACTTTCTCAAGAGAACCCCTCGACAGTCTACGGGCCGGTGCCATCGTGGCGGTTTGGGAACTCGCTGGGGGTGGATCTCTTGCTGGTTTCCTCGATCTGCTCGTTTAACTGCATATACTGTCAGCTCGGAAATATACAGAATGTCACCACGGAGCAGCGTGTCTACGTTCCCACGGAACGTGTCATCGAGGATTTTCAAAATGTGAATTGGGACAAGGTGGACATCGTGGCCATCAGCGGCAATGGCGAGCCCACGCTGGCGCTGAATCTTGGAGAAGTGATCGATCATATCAAAGAGGCTTACGATAAACCCGTCCTTGTTCTGACCAATGCGACGACGCTGGAGGACAAAGCCACCCGCGAGCGCCTCATGCGGGCCGACATCCTATCTTGCAAGCTGGATGCGCCGGATGATGAAACATTGCGCCGGGTCAACCGGCCCGCGGCCGGGATCAGCGTTGATCGCATTGTCCGGGGGATCAAGGCGCTGAAAGCCGACGGATTTCCCGGCACTCTGGCGATTCAGTGCATGTTTCTCCCGCTCAACATAAAGGAGGCGAGGCGCCTCGCCGAACTGATTCGCGATATCGGCCCCGACGAGATTCAGCTCAACACGCCCAAGAGGCCCTACCCGCGCGAATGGTACCTCGATGCCCGGGGAAATCACTCGGGTGTGCTTCCCGTGGAGGGAGTGGAGCTGAAGACGATCAGCTGGGAAGAAGCCCGGGAAATCGAGCGGTTGATCCGGGAAGTCAATCCGGACACGCGTATCCTCTCTGTCTATAAGGAAGCCCCGGAGGAGTAACCCATGGCGGGACGGCGCGTCTATATCATCGAATCGAAGTTTCTTCCGGAAGACCTTTTTCAAATCTTGAAGAAGACTTGCGAGCGCGGGAAATTCCGCGATGATAAGCCTGATTTCGATTTCGATTGGATGAAGCGCCGCATCGAAGTTTCCGCCCGGTCAGAAGAAGGCGCGCGGGGCCTTGCCGAGGCCGTGGCCCGCTCCATCGAGGCACGAGCCGGCGGAGGACAACTTCTGCCGGGCGAGCCTGTGCGCCGCGAAGGGCGGATTGCGATTCCCATCGGAGTGTTGATCCAGACCCCGGATGTCTATGCGGAAATGCTCGCCCAAATGCTTCGTGAAATGGGAATCTCGGGGGTGCGTCTGGAAGAGAACGGAGAGGGTTTTTCTTTTCCCGGCGGGCCGGCGGGCAAACTGATCGACTTCCAGTCGATCATCAAAGATTTCCCGCTGCCGCATTACCTTAAGATTCGGGAAAAAGCTCCCGCATCGGACTGAAGATCAGCCACCCGTCATTCGTTTGATCAGGCGCTTGTTCAGCTCTTCAGCGGGGTTGATGCCTCGTTCCAGGCAACGATGCTGCAATGCCGCGACTTCGATCAGGATCGAAATGTTGCGGCCTGATTCCACGGGAATATGAAAACAATGGATTGGAACGTCCAGGAAGCTGGTGCGCTGAACATCCAGTCCCAGGCGGTCGATCTCGACTTCTGTGGTCCACTTTTCCAGTTCCACATTCAGAGAGATGCGTTTATCCTCGCGGACCGAGCCGATGCCGAAGAGCAGCTCCACGTCGATGATGCCCAGGCCGCGTACTTCCATGTGGTGTTGGATGGAGGTCGATGAAGATCCCATGAGGATATTGCGTCCCAGGCGCTTGAGGATGATTACGTCGTCGGCGACGAGGCGGTGGCCGCGCTCGATCAGCTCGAGGGCGCATTCGCTCTTGCCGACGCCGCTCCCGCCGGTGATCAGCACCCCTTCACCGAAAACGTCCACAAAGACGCCGTGGACCGTGGTGGTTTCGGCAAATTCGCGTTCGAGCCAGAAACTGATCATAGCATTGAACCGCGTCGTCTCGTAAGACGTCCGCATCAGCGGCACATGAAACCTGTTGGCCATTTCGATCAGTTCGCTGGGCAACTCCCGGCTCGATGTGACGATAAAGCACGGAATGGGAAAGCGAAACACCGCTTCCAGGCGAATGCGGCGCTCGGTGCCTTCCAGGCTGGTTAAGTAGCTGATCTCTGTATTGCCGAGGATCTGAATCCGGTCGAACGTAAAGACTTCCAGGAAACCGGCAAAGGCGAGGCCGGGGCGATGGAGTTCGGAGTGAGTGATCCGGTTCTCCAGCCCCTTTTCACCGGAAAGGATTTCCAGATCGAATTCTTCGCCTTTTTCCAGAAGCAGCCGATGGACAGGGATTTCCATAGAGTGAGCGCCAGTTTCCGCGTTTTTCCTGTAACAATCTGGGATGAATTATCAGAGGAAATGCACAGACGCAAAGAAAAGCGCCCCGCAGCGAGAGTTTTTTCGCCGCACTTGCGGCCTCCTCGAAAAAGAGTTTTGCCCTCTGAGGGCTGAAGGCAGTAAGCCATTCCTCATTCGATTAGGAAGAAGGACACCGATGAAGTCAGGAAACCTGGAATTTCACGCCCTCCAGCAATGCCGCATGCGCTTTGACGGTGGGTCGGTCTTCGGCCACGTCCCCAAGGTTGTATGGGAACAATTTGTGACCCCCGATGAAAAAAACCGTGTTTTGGCCGGATGCAACACCATCCTGATCCG
The DNA here is from genome assembly GCA_964346275.1 of uncultured Candidatus Sumerlaeota bacterium. Lineage (GTDB taxonomy): Bacteria > Sumerlaeota > Sumerlaeia > SLMS01 > SLMS01 > CAYFUR01. Next base: position 1,470 of record CAYFUR010000074.1, on the reverse strand, counting down.
AATGCATGGAAAGAATATTCTGACTGATGTGGGGATGGGCACGAAATGGAACCAGAAAGAGCTGGGGCTATACGCGCTCACGCCGCTCACGGCCGGGGAGATGCTCGCTCCCCACGGTCTCAAACCCGAAGACATTGATCTGATCCTCTTGTCTCATCTGCATATCGACCATGCCGGTGGCTTGACGAAGCTGAACGGGCAGGGGGAAGTCGAACTCGCCTATCCCAATGCGATGGTTTACGTGCAAAAGGGCGAGTGGGAGGCTGCCAACCGCCCCGATCCTCGAAGCCGCCCCAGCTACCGGGAATGGGATTTCCGCCCCGTTTACGATGCCGGGAAACTGAAGCTCCTCGATGGTAATACGGAACTCTTCCCGGGCTGCGATATGGTTGTGACGGGGGGACATACCGCCAATCACCAGATCGTCGTCTTTCAGCATGGCGAGGAGAAAGTGATTTTTACCGCGGACATTTTTCCGACCAGCGTTCACCTGAAACCGCACTGGTGCATGGGTTACGACCTCTTCCCCCTGGGCGTCATGGAGGCACGGCAACAACTGCTTCCCGCTCTCGAGCAGAAAAACGTCTCTACGGTCTTCGGCCATGATCCCCGGATTCTTGCCGGACGGATATTCAGGAACGATCTCGGAAAATATGAATGCGAAGCTCTTGAGGAGGTGGACACATGAGTGACTGGAAACGTCTTGAGAAAGGACCCGTCCGGTGGGGAATTATCGGAGCCGGAGGGATCGCCCAGAACGCCGTCGGCCCGGCGATCAATAAAGCGCGAAACGCAGAGCTGGTTGCCGTGTCCTCGCGCGATGAACAGCGGGCGGCCGGCATCGCGGAAAAACTCGGCGCGCCGCGCCACTATGGCAGCTATGAGTCCCTCCTCGAGGACCCGGACATCGATGCTGTCTATATCGGCTTGCCCAATGGCATGCACGAACAATGGACCATCGCCTGTGCCGGGGCCGGCAAGCATGTGCTCTGCGAGAAGAGCCTGACACTTTCTCTGGAATCAGCACGGCGCATGGAAGAGGCGTGCGAGAAAGCGGGGGTTCTTCTCATGGACGCCTTTATGTATCGCCACCATCCCCAGTGGAAAACCGTTCAGGAAATCCTGGAAAGCGGGCGCCTGGGAACGATCCGCAGCCTCATCGCCGTTTTCATGGGAAACCTGCCCGATCCGGATAACCATCGTTGGTCCGCGGAACTCGGCTGGGGCGCCCTGTTCGATGTCACCTGCTACGCCGTGAATGCATGCCGCTATATACTGGGCGAGGAACCCCTGAGCGTGAATTGCCTCATCGACGACAATACGCCGGAGAAAGTGGATCGACTGTCGCATATCAGCATGATGTTTCCCAATTACGTCACGGCGACGGCCATCGGCAGCCTTTCATCCGCCGGAAACCAGTATCTGCAGGTTCTGGGGTCGGAGGGAAAACTGACCGTCGAACGGCCGTTC
>CAYFUR010000073.1:0-18575 GCA_964346275.1 uncultured Candidatus Sumerlaeota bacterium | reverse complement strand
GAGGGTCAGGCGCCGGCCTCGATCTCCGTCATGACGCGCAGCACGTCGTCGATGAGATCGTTGATTGCTTCTTCGTCGCCCGCCTCGATGGCGTCGCGGAGCTGGCGAATCTGGCCGCGGAGGTCTTCCGTCATGGGATGATCGCCGGAGATGGCCATGACGGATTCGGCGCGTTCGAGCACGTTGCGGGCTTCGTCCTGGCGGGATTCGCGGATGCGGTCCTGAAGCATCGAGGTGACGCGTTCGCGGGCTTCCTTGATCATGCGGTTCTTCTCGGCATCGTTGAGGCGGCTGCCGGTGGATTCCACGGTGATCTGCTTCTCGACGCCGGTGGCGAGGTCTTCCGCGCGGACTTCGAGGATCCGGTCGGGATTGAGGCGGAAGGTGACTTCGATGCGGGGCACGCCGCGGGGGGCGGGGGTGATGCCTTCGATGCGCAGGAGATCGAGGAAGGTGTTTTCCGAGGCGATGTCGCTTTCCCCTTCGTAGATGGGGAAGCTGATGGCCTCCTGAAAGTCCCGCGTGGTGGTGAAGATATCCTTCGCTTCCGTGGGATAGGTGGAGTTGCGTTCGATGATCGCGCCCATCTGGTCATTCTGGAGGCCGACACCGAGGGAGAAGGGCGACATGTGGATGATGACCGGGCGTTCCTTGCCCTGGTAGTGGGTGGCGGAGGTTTCTTCCAGGTCGCCTTCCAGCGGGGCGAGAACGATGGTCTGGACCGCGGCGCCCATGGCCACGACCTCTTCCGGCGAGATGTCTCGCAGGGCGTTCTTGCCGCTGAATTCACGCACCTTGGATTGCACCATGGGGATGCGCGTGGAGCCGCCAACGAGGAGGACATTGGTGATATCGCCGACGCTCATCTCCGCATCCTTCAGGGCGGATTCCATGGGCGGGGACACCTGGTCGACGAGATCGCGGATGAGCTCCTCGAAGGTATCGCGGGTGAGATTCATATCGAGAGTGAGAGGCCCTTTTTCCGTCATCGTGATGGCTTCCACGAGGACGTGGGTTTCCTTCAGTTCGGACAACTCGATCTTGGCTTCTTCCGCGGCTTCGCGAAGGCGCTGCTTGGCGATGGGATCCTCGCTGAGATCCACGTCATGGTCTTCTTTGAACTGGTCGATGAGATGGTCGACAATCCGCTGATCGAAGTCGTCCCCGCCGAGCTGGGTATTGCCACTGATGGCGCGCACCTGGAAGACGCCGCTGATGATTTCGATGATGCTGACGTCGAAGGTGCCGCCGCCGAGGTCGAACACCATGAGGATCTGGTCTTCTTCCTTGTCAAAGCCATAGGCGAGGGCGGCTGCCGTGGGCTCGTCGATGACCCGGCGGACATTGAGGCCGGAGATTTCCCCGGCGTCCTTGGTTGCGGCCCTCTGCTGTTCGGTGAAGTAGGCGGGGACGGTGACAACAGCCTGTGTGATCTCTTCGCCGAAGTAATCCTGCGTGTCCTGGCGAAGCTTCTGGAGGATCATCGAGCTGATTTCCTGGGGCGTATATTCCTTGCCTTCGACCTTGACTCGATGGTTCGTGCCCATGTGGCGCTTGATGCTGAAAACCGTGCGGCCGACGTTCATGATGGCGCCGCGCTTGGCTTTCTTGCCGACGAGGACGTCGCCTGACTTTGTGAAGCCGACGACGGAGGGGGTCAGGCGTTCGCCAAGGCTGTTGGGCACGATGAAGGGCCCGTTTTTTTCCATCACGGCGACAACCGAGTTGGTCGTCCCCAAGTCAATACCCATAATCCTACCCATGGCTAAAAGCCTCCTGATAAAGTCAGTTATTGGGCCACAATGACCTTTGCATCTCTCAACAGTCGTCCTCGAAAATAATACCCGGTTTGCCGTTCGTCCACAACTGTGTTCGGGGGGTATTCACCCGCGGGGACTACGCCGACCACGTCGTGTTTTTCCAGATCAACTTCCATCCCAACCGCGGAAATCGGCCTGAGGCCTATTTCCTCGGCGACTTTTGTCATCCGTGTTCTCAGGGCTTCCACCGAGCGAAGCCAGTTTTCAAATTCTTCATCTTGCCTGTCCAACTCTCTGCCATAGTCGATGATGCGGTCAAGTGCATCCAATACGGGCAACAAGGACTTGGCGATCTTGCGGACTTCCTTGTCTTCTTCTCCCCGGGCGGTGGTGGGCTGGGAGGAAACGCGCCGGCGGTGCAGGGCTTGTTGCAGGTCTTCAATCTGCCGGGAATAATCTTGAATCGTCTTGCGCGAGAGCGTCAGCAGGTCGTCTTGCGGCAGATCTTCGGGCGAGAGAACATCGAGCTTCATCGCCGCCGGTTCAAAACTTCCTTCCCATAGCCATCGCTCTAAGTTTCGGCGCATCAGCGCTTCATCCTCAAGTCATTGAGGGCCTTCTTGGCGACCTTGTTCTTGGGGTCCAGGGCCATGACCTGGTTATAGGCCTGGGCGGCGGACCGCACGTCGCCTTTCATGTCGTAGGTGGCGGCGATTTCGAGGTGAACTTCGGCGCTTTTCGGCATCAGGGAGAGCAGTTGTTTGAAGTGGACAAGGGCCTGGGTAAAGATGCCTTTGTTGCGGAAGGCCTTGCCCATCATCAGGTGGGCGCGAACAAGCTGCTCGCGGGTGTCTGGGTTTTTCGGATCGATGTTCATGCTGCGTTTCCAGCAGGTGAAGGCTTTATCCTTCTGGCCATTATTGAGGTGGCCCCAGCCGAGGAGGTTCCAGATTTCGGTATTCTTGGGGTTTTTCTTCAGGAGTTTTTCCAGCTCCGTGACCGCCTCGCCGTAGAGTTTCTCCTCCATCAGCTTATTGCAGAGCTGAAAGTGGGAGTCGAAATCACCAGGATTCAATTCGACGATTTCGCGATAACGTTCGAGAGACGATTTCTGAGCGGGAGCGGTGCGGCGAACCTCTCCGCTGGATTGTTCGCCCGCGGGCTTTTGCACGTCTTGCCTTGAGGGCATTTCCACTGCGCTGGAACTCGGCCGCTGCGATGCGGGAGTTTCACCCTCTCCGGCGTGTTCTTCCTGGGCTTCCATGCGGGCCTTGCGGGTCCACGGCTCCTCGTTGAGATCGGCCTGGTGGCTGAGGGCCTCCAGGATGCACTGGCGGAGGTATTCGTTGTCCTTGTCTCGATTGAGCTTCGCCTTCCAGCGGTTAATCACCTCTTCCCAGTAGTAGAGAGTGCGGTTGGCATCGCGGGCATGTTCGGAAATCAGCGCCAGATTGTGCATCAGAGAGGTGTTGTCGGGATTCAACTGCAGGGCGCGCTCGATGAGTTCGACGGACTCTTCGTGGAGGCCGTGGAGCGCATAGGAGATTCCGAGGCTTGCGCAGGCGAGTTCGAGATTATGGCGTGCGCGGGAGTGGGATGGCTCGTGCTCGAGGATTTCGCCCCAATCGCGGATCGCGTCGCTGAATTGTTTGCGCCGGACGAAGTAGTGGGCGCGGCGGAAGAGCTCGCGGCAGAAGTTGCGCTTGCCTTGGTCATTCATCGGATCTTCGAGATAATCGGCGCGGAGCTTCTCAATATGGCTGTCCTCGGGCTGCGCCTCGTCGTCCTTCCACTTTTCGTCTTCCTGGAAGAGGTATTCGCCCATGGCGAGGTTATAGGTAAAGACGTCCTCGCGGGCGCGGAGCTTGGGATCGCGGAGGCGGTCGTAGGCCTGCTGGATCACCATGAAGCGGTCTGTGTGCTTCTCTGGATCGTATTTCTTGACGAGATGAACGTAGGCGTTCTTGACTTCTTTGTCCGAGGCCCCTTTCGGCAGGCCAAGTATTGTGTAAGCACTGTTTTCAGAGGGCATGAGGTGTTCCTGGGAAGTTGCGGCGTTCTTTCGAGCGCGGCTTGGGAATCGGAATCCCATCGGAAAAGGCGCAGGAGATCCCCCGGACGCGCTCGGTCCGGGGCACTTGCCGAATAAATTCCCGCAGCCAGCACAGAGCAAGGAAAAAGACCTGGAAGGAAAGCGAGAAGAGGGCTTTGCAGGGCGATTTCCCCACCATGCGGGGTGAGCATGAATCTGGCTCGTGTTCCTGCTCTCATCAACTCAAATTCCCTGATCCCGTATCATTCAGGAAAAACAGGAGGAAGACTCGCTATGGCCGTGACCCTGATCTCCCAGCCGAGCCGCGTTGAAGCGGCTGGCAACAAACCCAAATTGATCGACGAGTTTATCGGCCGAGTGAACACCGGCCACGAGGGATTGAGTGTGGCCCGCATGCAATCGCCAGGCGGGTGGGAAGAGCCGGGACAGCGGCCCGAGTTTGACGAGTTTACCGTGGTTTTAAGCGGTGTGCTTCACGTGGAGCATGAAGGGGGAGTGGTGAACGTTGCCGCCGGGCAGGCCGTCCATGCTCCGGCGGGCGAATGGGTGCGCTACAGCACACCCGGGGAAGAGGGGGCAGTCTATCTTGCGGTCTGCGTGCCCGCGTTCGCTGCGGATACGGTCCATCGCGACGACCAGTAAGGCGGCTTGCTCTATTCAGCGAAGCGAAACCAGCGTTCGTTTTTTCGGTGGGCCCAGAAAGAGGCGGCCAGCCAAAAGAGGGCGGCAAGGAAGACGAGGTAGAAGGGGGTAATGTTGAGTTGGTTCGAGCCGAGGACGTATCCGTTCTTCATCCAGATCTGGAATGTGATGAATGAGGGGGGAAACGGGGAGAAGGTCAGGAGGATGAATCCGACGACGAAGCTGAGGACGGAAAGGCACGCCGCCAGGGCGGCCAAGCCGGCAATGTTCCGGTAATATGGCGCGGCCGCGTAACAGAAGCCCACGTTGGCGAACAGGAGGAAAAGAGGGATCGCCGCGATGGTGGCGCTTTCCAGGGCCAGGTGGTAAAACCGCCTGGTGAAATAACTGTTGGTGCTGAAGATGGCATAGAAGAGCCAACAGGCGCAGATCATGACGACAATCCCCACCACGCGCCGCCGCCAACGCCTCCATGTGTGGTCGAAGAAATGCCAGGGCGAAGCCGGGGTGGAGCGGTGAGAAGGATCGGCGGCGGACTCGATGCCGCGCACGAATCCCCACGCGACCGGGAGGGCAAACAATCCGGCCAGGAAAAGGCTGAATAAGAGGGGAGGAAGGATGTTCATTTTCGGGTGTTGTTTCTTCCAATGATCGCCAAGAATCCAGAAACCCTTCAGAGCCAGTCAAGAGACAGTTAAGCCGGATCCTCGACAGATTTCCGTTAAGAATTTACCGGAAAGAGGGATCCCTTGATGAGCAGCCACCGGCAGGTTTCCATTGGCGAACACCACGGAGTGGAAGATTACGTCCGCCAGATCGAGGAGCTGGCCCTTCCGCCTCTGCTGGCGCCCCATCGCGTGGCCCGTCTGCTTGATATGGATCGGCGCCGTGTTTACGAGCTTGTGGAAATGGGGGAATTCGCGGCGGTTCGCCACGGCAAACGCGGCCTTCGGATATTTCGGGAAAGCCTGCTGGACTGGCTGCGCCGGCGGGGGAGCGGGATTTGACGGGTTTTCCTGATCTTGCTTTACTTTGCCGTTGACGAGGGGGGTGTCTTGGCGGCAGAGATGCGCGCTGCATTTGCTGAGGGCCTCCCGCATCCACGAGCCGTTTGCCCTCAAAAACATTGAAGCCAAGATACAGGAGTCATCCGTGCCGAATAAACAGTCTGCAAAGAAGCGCGCCCGCCAGAACGAACGCCTCCGTGTGCATAATCGCGCCAAGCGATCGGACATGCGGACCGCTGTCAAGAGCGCCAAGAAGGCCATCCTCTCGAAAGACGTCGACCACGTCGATGAGCAGGTCAAGGCGGCCCAGGCGAAGCTGGCCAAGGCTGCGAAGACCAAGCTGATCAAGAAGAACGCGATGAGCCGCCAGCAGAGCCGCCTGATGAAGCATGCTCACGAGCTGAAGACGGCGTCTCAGGGGGCTGAAGGCTCGCCGGAAGAGTAAGTCCCGGGCCGGAAGGCTCATGAGAGAATGAGATTTTGGAAACGCTCCCGGAAGTTGGGAGCGTTTCTTTATTTCCGGCCTTTCTGTTTTCCAGGCGTAACAAATTTGATATAATGCAATAGTATAAAAAATCAGGATCTTTCGGAATTTCCCGTGGACATCTTCGCGGTTTGTCCCTAGCAGAGTGTTCTGGTTGCCGGCGGAAAGTGGAGGAACTTCCTTTCTGGCTTTTCCATTTTCGCCACCGGGAGGCAACCGCCTATCAGGGGACCGGGGAACGTCTGGAGGCGCAGACCCCCGCGCCATTGATCAAACCAGACTCTCTCTGCACGCAAACCAGAAGGTTTCCTCTCGCGAGAAGGGATGGTTTTGCGTCGGGTCCCCGCCAATCTTAAGGGAAGAAGGACAAAGCACGATGAATCTGAGAACTCCGAATTCCAACGACGCGATCGGGACTTTCAATCGTTCCAAGAGCGTGGCGCCTGTTTCCGGCATCTGTTCGGTTTGTGTCGATGGCTGCAAAGGCGGCTGCGATATCTGGCTGAGTTCCTTGCGCGGGCGGGAAACACTCTACCCCAAAATGTTCGGCGAATCAACATCAGGCGCCGACAAGGAGTACCCCGTTGACTACTCGCACCTGAATATCCAGGGCTATGCGGTGGGCGCGCGGGGTTTGCCCGAGGGAGAAGAAGCGGGGCCGGACACTGCGGTCTTCAACCGGGCCGACACGGAAACCTCCTACGGATGGGAGAAGAAGGTTCCCATGCGGGTGCCGATCTTCACCGGCGCGCTGGGGTCGACGGAAATTGCGCGTGTGAACTGGGAGCATTTTGCGGTCGGGGCGGCGATTTCTGGGATCACGCTGGTTTGCGGCGAGAATGTGTGCGGTATTGATCCGGGGCTGGAACTGACCAACGACGGGCTGGTGAAGAAGTCGCCGGAGATGGATCGCCGCATTGAGACCTATAAGCGATATCACGAGGGTTATGGCGAGATCCTGGTCCAGCTCAATGTGGAGGATACGCGCCTGGGGACGGCGGAATACGTACTGGAAAAGCATGGACTGGACACGATCGAGCTGAAGTGGGGCCAGGGCGCCAAGTCCATTGGCGGTGAAATCAAGGTGAAAAGCCTGGAGCGCGCGCTGGAACTGAAGAAGCGCGGCTATATTGTTCTTCCTGACCCGACGCACCACGAAGTGCAGGCGGCCTACAAGGACGGCGCGCTGAAAGAATTCGAGCGTCACTCGCGTCTTGGCTTTGTTGACAAGGAAGGGTTCCTCGAGCGTGTCCAGGTGCTTCGCGACATGGGCTATAAGCGCATTACTCTGAAGACCGGTGCCTATTCCATGACGGAACTGGCCATGGCGATGCGCTATGCGTCGGAGGCCAGGATCGATCTGCTGACCATCGACGGCGCCCCCGGCGGCACCGGGATGAGTCCCTGGCCGATGATGAATGAATGGGGAATCCCGACGTTTTATCTTCAGTCTCTGGCCTATGATTTTGCCGAGAAGCTGACCGCGAAGGGGCACCGGGTGCCAGACCTCGCCATGGCCGGCGGTTTCTCCGATGAAACCGGCGTCTATAAGGCCCTGGCGATGGGTGCCCCCTACTTCAAAGCTGTCTGCATGGGCCGGGCGTTGATGATCCCCGGCATGGTGGGCAAGAATGTTGGCCACTGGATCCAGGGACACGACCTGCCGCGCACGGTGTCCAAATACGGCACCAGCGTGGAAGAAATCTTCGTTTGCTATGAGGACCTGAAAGAGAAATTCGGCGGAGAGGTGAAGAACATCCCCCTCGGCGCCATGGCTCTCTATACGTATACACAGAAGTTCAAGACAGGCCTTCAGCAGCTCATGGCCGGAAGCCGAAACTTCCGCCTGGACTGCCTGACCCGTAATGACTTGATGTCTCTGACCAGGGAAGCCACGGACGTTTCTGGTGTGCCTTATCTGATGGATGCTTATCGCGGCAAAGCGGAGGAAATCCTCCTCGCCTGATTGCCGGACTTTTCCGGAACGACTCTCTGCCGCGCCCGGGCCATGCCGCCGGGGCGCGGTCTTTCTTTCGCCCTTGATTCAAGCAGGGCGCTGGCTCACATTTGCCGGCGTTACACGATGTGGATGACTTATCTCCCGGCGAGGTCCCCATGAGCCAAACTCCGAATCCCTTTCTTCGCGGCGCGAAGATCGCCCCTCCCCCGATCAGCAAGGATGTGACGGCGGCGGATCTGATCGAACAGTCTTTCCATGCCTATAATGCGGCGCGGCTGCGCGAGGGGGCACGGCTCCTGGTGGAACGCATGCTTGAGCCGGATGTGACCGTCGGTATGACCCTGACGGGGGCGCTGACGCCCGCGGGGCTGGGGATGTCTGCGCTGATTCCGCTGATCGAGGCGGGTTTTGTGGACTGGGTGGTGAGCACGGGGGCGAACCTCTATCACGATACGCATTTTGCGCTGGGGCTGGATTTGCACCAGGGAAACCATCTCGCCGATGATACGGTGCTCTTCGAAGAAGGCGTTGTCCGTATATATGACGTCTTCTTCGATTACAATGTCCTGCTGGACACGGACCTCTTCTTCCGCGAGCTGATCGCGACGGAAGATTTCCAGCGGCCCATGAGCACCGGCGAGTTCCATTGGCTCTGCGGCAAGTTCATCGATGCGCGTGAGAAAGCGCTCGGCATCGGCAAGAAGTCTTTTCTCGCCGCATGCTACCGCGCCGACGTGCCTGTCTACACAAGTTCGCCCGGCGATTCTTCCATTGGAATGAATGTGGCCGCGAAGGCGCTGGAGGGAAACAAGCTCTCTTTCGATGTGAACGCTGATGTGAACGAGACCGCTTCCATCGTCCTGAATGCGAAACGGGAAGGCGGCAAGAGCGGATGCTGGATCCTGGGAGGTGGGTCGCCAAAGAACTTCATGCTTCAGACCGAGCCCCAGATTCAGGAAGTGCTGGGGATCGTGGAAAAAGGGCACGACTATTTCCTTCAGGTGACCGACGCGCGGCCGGACACCGGCGGCCTGTCGGGCGCGACGCCATCGGAGGCGGTAAGCTGGGGCAAAGTCGATCCGACAAAGCTGCCCGACTCCGTGGTGTGCTACCTGGACTCGACGGTGGCCTTGCCGCTGTTGACGGCTTATTCGCTGTCGCGCCACGAGCCGCGCGAGCTGAAGCGGCTCTACCAGCGGCTGCCGGAATTCATGGACCGGCTTCGCGAAGAGTTCAAGAAATCCCGCGCGGAATTCGACCGCCCTGAACGCCCGGTGACGCGGCGTAAATCGGCGGGGCACCTGGGTGATCCCAAACAGAAATGATCGCGGCGCGGAAGGGAATCAGTCTGCGTAAGGATTGCGCCCGCGGGCCTCGCGCAGCGTCTGGACGGGAATCTGGACTTTTTCGGCGAGGCGGAGTTCCGGCTCGTCGATGACTTCGCCGATTTCGGCGAAGTCCAGGACTTCGAATTCATCCAGCAAGACGGCCAATTCGTCGAGACGCGATTCTTCCACACTGATGACGACCGAAGCTCCGGGCTCGCCAAAGAAGAACCCGGGGCCCATGTCCTCGTCCCAGGGGCCAATTTCGGCGCCGATGGGACCTGGCGCGAAGATGCAGCATTCCGCCAGCGCGACGGCCAGCCCGCCCTCGCTGACGTCCTGGGCCGAGCGGAGAAGGCCCGCCTCGATTGCTTTTTCGAGGAGCGATATCAGGGCCTTCATTCGCGCCGGGAAACTTTCTACCTCGTCGGCGGGAATGGGCGCTGGGAGCGTCTTGCCGTCGCGGAGCCAGGCGAGCATGCTCCCGGCGAGAGTGTCGGCCAGGCCAATGGCGACAATCACGTCGCCAGGGCTTTTGAAACCGGGGCGGATCAGGTACTCCAAGGAATTCACGGCCCCCACCATGCCGATGGTTGGCGTCGGCCAGATCGGCCCCACCGCGGATTCATTGTAGAGCGACACGTTCCCGCCGGTGACGGGTATAGACAGCGCTCCCGACATTTCCGCGATGCCTTCCACGGCGCGCTTGAAGAACCAGAATTGCTCTGGTTTTTCCGGATTGCCGAAATTGAGGTTGTCGGTGAGGCCGAGGGGCCGCGCGCCCACGCAGAGAAGGTTCAGCGCCGCTTCGGCCACGGCATACATTCCGCCAAAGTTGGGCTCGATGGCGACTTTCATGGAATCGACGCCGCTCGCGATGGCGAGGAGCTTGTCTGATCCATCCACGCGGAGCACGGCGGCTCCGGCACCAGGACCGAGGACGGTATTGGTCTGGACCTGTGTGTCGTATTGCTCGTGGATCCAATGCTTGGAAGCAATCGTGGGGTGGCACAGCAGTTCCAGAAGCGATTCGGCGTAATCCAGCTCTTCCACCCAACCCGCCGGCGTATAGCTCCCTTCGCCGTGGCCCGCGGGCCTGCGGGCTTCGCGTGTATAGACGGGGGATTCTTCGCTGATTTTCAGCGCCGGCACGCGCGCCACCGATTCGCCCCCGTGGGTGACGGTAAAGAGGCCGTCGTCGGTCACCTTGCCCACGATGGCGGGATTGGTTTCCCAGCGGTCGAGGATCGCCATGGCTTCGTCGAGGCGGTCGGGCGGTATGGTGGCCAGCATGCGCTCCTGGGATTCGGAGAGCATCATTTCGTAGGCGGACATGTTTTGCGCGCGCTGGGGCACCTTGTCCAGGTCCAGCTCCATGCCGAGGCGCCCGCGCCCGGCGATCTCGCAGCCCGAGCAGGTCAGCCCCGCCGCCCCCATGTCCTGCAGTGCTTCGACGGAGCCGGAGCGAATCAGCTCCAGCGTCGCTTCGAGGATTTTCTTGCCCATGAACGGATCGCCGACCTGGACCGCGGAGCGCTGTTCCATGGTCTCGTCGGTCAGCTCTTCGCTGGCGAAGGTCGCGCCGTGGACGCCGTCGCGCCCCGTGGAGTTGCCGTAATAAACCACCACGTGCCCGGGCGTTCTGGCGCAGGCCAGCGTGAGGTCTTTCTTGGGCATGACGCCGGCGCAGAAAACGTTGACCAGGCAGTTGCGCGCAAAAGTCGGCGCGAACGTGACCATGCCGTTCACCACCGGCACGCCCACGCAATTGCCGTAATCGGCGATTCCATGGACCACACCCCTCACGATGCGATCCACCGCCGGGTCGCCGGGCTCGCCAAAGAAGAGGCAATCACCCAGCGCCACCGGACGGGCGCCCATGGTGAAAATATCGCGGAGAATCCCGCCGACGCCCGTCGCCGCGCCCTGAAACGGTTCCACGGCGCTCGGGTGGTTGTGCGATTCCATTTTAAAGCAAACGGCCAATTCTTCATCCAGCGCCACGACGCCGGCGTTCTCGCCGGGGCCCACCAGCACCGCCGGCCCCTCCGTGGGCAGCTTTTTCAGCAGGGGCTTTGAGTTCTTGTAGGAGCAGTGCTCGCTCCACATGACGCTGAAAATGCCCAGCTCGGTGAAGCTCGGCTCGCGGCCGAGGATTTCCTGGATCAGGTCGTATTCTTCCGGCTTCAGGCCGTGTTCTTCGATGATTTCCGGTGTGATGGAGACGTCGGACATGGAGACCCCGCGAAGAGGAGATTGAACGGTGAGTCTTATGGCCTCGCGCCGGGCTGCGTGGGAAGGGAAAAACGGCATCACCGAATCCGGGAAAAAGGCCGGGAAAGGGCGATGGGAGGAGACGGCAAAAGGTGGCCCGGTTTGGGTTGACAAGAGACATTTTTAGACATCAGTAGGCAGAAAACTCAATTTCAATGTGAAAGATGATTCATGACGTTTCCATCACGGTGCGCGGTATCCGCATTCTTCTTTATTCTGATTGCAAGAGTCGCCCCCGGTCTCTGGCCCCAGGATGCTTTCGACGAGACGCGGTCGAGAAATAATGTCTTCTCCTCGGCGAGCGAACCGGGGTTTGAGTCCGCGGGAACATCGCTGGCATCGATCGACAGCAATTTCGCGAACCAATCCGGCCGCACTTCACTCATTATCGGCCGGAATTATGTCTATTTGACGTTTGCGGAGGCGATCTATGCCTACCCGATACCGAAGACGGAGGAGGAGCTTCTGAGCGGTGAATGGGAACCGGACCCTGCCTGGAGCTATCCGGCCAGCCCCCAAAGCGGCACATCTCTCTTTGAAAAAGGAGCGCCCATTTACTGGGGTGGCGACCTGTTTATTCTCGGCGAGAATCCAGGCGGCAGGGGAGAACTGGCGGTTTTTCAAATCAATGGCGAGACGGGTGAACTGATCGCGACACACTTGCTTCCGGGGGAAGCGAGGGATGGGGCAAGAATCCTGGCAAATATTTCCGGGCCGCTGGTTCTTTACAACGATACGTCCGGTAATTTTGATCTCACGAAACGGTCCCTTTATGACAGCTCAGACGACGAGTTCGGGCCAGGGGTCCGAACGGATTGGAACACTTTTAATCCCACCGCGCCCGCGGATGGTCCATCCGTTCCATTGGTCAGCGTCGATGCGACACGGCGTTTCCAGCAATTTGAAACGACGATCCATGCTTATGAATTCCGGAGTTCTTCAGCGCTTTGGACCTATGAAGACACCAGCTTTTCTTCCGAGGGGCTCTTTTCCGGAGACGATATCCCGTACGAACAGGCGATTTTTGACGACACGCTGTTCGTTGCCCGGCAAGGCGGGGTGCTCGCGATTGATCTGGATAGCGGGAATCTTCTTTGGGAAATCCCCATTCTGAATGAAGAGGATTTTCCCGAGTTTGATCCGGAGGCGCCGTCGCTTCTTGCCCTCAGCGGCGACGTTGGGGTTGTGACGCGGCAGAACGAGACGATCCTCGCTTTTCGCCCTTCCGATGGCGAAATCCTGTGGGAGCGGGTGGCGCCGGAGGGCTTTGATTTCGAACACACGATCGAGAGCGATACGCTGACGATTTCGGGCAACAACCTCTTCACCTCGATCGAGTCGGAGGGTGGCCTTGCCTATAATGAGTTGATTGTCCTCGATCTGCAAACGGGCGACCTGAAGCAGCAGCTTGCTTTTGATGTGCCCGATAACGCGGGCTTTCGGATCGATTCCATTGTTCCCAACAATGGCTGGGTTTACGTCGCCAACCGTGAATTCGGGCGCGAGGTGAGTCACGGGATTGATTACCTGGTGGGTGCGCCGGCTCGCCTGTTGGTCTCCGTGGAGTCCCAGAATGACCGTTGCAGCGTTCTGAGCGACCGGCCGTCCAAGCTGGATGTGACGGTGACCAATGACGGACCCGGTTTTGCGCGTGATATTGATCTGAAGGTGGATATCTCGGGCTCGGCGGAGCTCACTTCGATCACCGGGGACTGCGTGATCACCGGTCCACGAGAGGCGTCTTGCTTTATCGAGTCCCTTCCCGCAGGGGCTTCGAAAGTTTTTGAGGTTGAATTCACGCCAATGAACGCCGGCAGGACGATTACGACGGCGAGACTGGAGTCGGCCTCGCGATTGCAGCCGGATTCCGTGCTGGTGAATACCCATGAGCAGCGGATTGTGGATCCGAACGTTCCCATTGATATGACCGTTGCCCAAATCGAGGTGACGCAGGTTCTTCAGGATTTCAATAACAGCGTGCCGCTCATTGCCAATAAGGGAACGCTGGTCCGTGTCTATGCGGATGCGGGCGGTGATGCGTTCACCGAAGCGAACGCTACGCTTCGTGCCTCGGGCACGTTCGCGAGCAGTGGCGAGAGTTTCGATGTCGATGTTCCGCGGTTTAACCAGTGTATCTCGAATCCCGGTGGTGGTCCCGATCGCGGCGACATCAACCACACCTTTAACTTTATGATACCAAGAACTTATGCGTCCGCCGACCTGCAGAATGGTCTGACTCTCACGGCAGAGGTGAACAGCGACGGTTTTGTGCCGGAGACGGATGACACCAACAACACCGGGTCGGTCACGGTTTCTTTCTCCGATGTGCCGCCGCTCTGTGTTCGCGCTGTTTCTTTACCGGTGGAAGGAGGGAGCGGGGAAACCCTGATCAAGCGCGGCGTGCCTTCGCTGTTCATTCAGGAACGGGCGGAGGCGATGCTGCCGACGCCGGATGTGTATTACGAACCGACGAACCGGGTGATCTGGCCGGGAAACCTGCGAAATGTTGGAACCTGGGATCTTGAGCGGAATCCTGTCGCCTGGGCCGCCGTCACGCGATTGAACGCAATTGCGGTGACCAGTTTCAGCCCGGCCTATTGTGATCTCCTGGCTGTTCGTCCGCTGGTGCTCGGCATGGTCGCCGAGGGCTACGCGGGGGCATTCAATGGGATGGCCGGCCTCAATGGGATGATTGTGCGCCTGTCCGCCCCGGACAATCCGGAGCCCGACGGGATCCCCGAGTGGAATGAGCCCTTTGGGGGCCGGACGCTTGCTCACGAGATAGGCCATTGCCTGGGCCGGAAACATGTTCAGTGCGGCCCCGTCTCCGACTTCGAGCCCCAGGAGCGCAACTGGCCGTGGGATCCTTGTGAATATACGCCCGGCGGGCCGGAGGGAATCTGGGGCGTTGATCTGGCGGATGCCGGTGTCGAGGGTGATATCCGTGTCATCCGTCCTCGCTCCGGCGGTCCTGAGCGGTCCCATGGGCCATTGATGAGTTATGCCAACCGCCGCTGGATCTCACCGGAAAACTATGGAATCATGGGCTCGCGTATTGATTGCCAGGAGGGGCCGCCCTGCGGCTGGCCGCCGAGCAAAGACGCGCATCAATTCTATGAGAACTACTCTGGCCGCCTGAAGACTCTTCAGGGCTCAAGCTCTTACCACTTGGCGTATATGCAGTTTGGCAGCGAGGGGACCGCTCTCAATTTCGGTGCGTCCTTCTTTAATGGGGATCTCCCCGGCCAGACGCTTTCGACTTTCGCGGAAAAGCAGGCTGCGGCAAAGCAGTTCGATGACTCCTGGACCGTGGAGGTGCTTGGGATCGATCAGAGCGTTATCGATACGATTAGCGTGTCTCCGGAACCGCTGTGGGATTCCGCATCGGATATTGGGGGAGTTGAAATCCTGGCTCCCCACGAAGGGAATCTCGGCGGGCTTCGTTTGAAAGATGAAGAGCAACAGATCGTTGCCGAGGAACTTGCAACCAGCAACGCACCTTCCTTTGATCTTTCGCGCCCTTTTGATAATCAGATTCTCGATGGTCCTGAGATGAATCTTGAGTGGGTGAACGTGATCGACACGGATAGCGATGAGTTGACGGCGATTGTCCAGTATAGTCCGGATAACGGGACGACCTGGCAAACGCTGGCGATCGAGGACGGGCGGGAGAGCCCGGAAGCGATCGATGCAGGGGCGCTTACGGGAGCCGATGGAACGGGGACCGTTCGTGTTCTGATGACCGATGGATTCAACACGACGGTCGATCTGGCCACCGGCCTGACAGTTCCGGATCGTTCTCCCGATCCCATGATCGATGTGCCGAGCGATGGAGAGGTGCTTCCGCCGGGAGTGACCATTTTCGCTTCCGGAAAGGGATGGGATCCGGAGTATGGTTTCCTGGCCGCGGATGATCTGGCCTGGGAACTGAACGGAGAGGAGGTTGGGAACGGCGAACAGGTTGTTCTGCGCGACCTGGCAATCGGGAGCTATACACTCGCTCTGACGGTTCGCGCCATCAATGGAGAGGAGGCCACGGAAAGCGTGGATTTCTCCGTGCTCCCGGTGACGGACGTGATTGAACCAGCATCGGTGAATCAGTTAATTCTCTACTAACCACTTAAAGAAATGGCGCCCCAGGTAAAATTCCGGGGCGCCCGCCGGGATGTGCGCTTCGGGGAGATGGGATCAATAAATCTTCACCTGGCTGCTTTGCGGTGGGGTTCCGATCAAGGCCACATCGATGGATTCGGATACATTGTCATCAGAGTCTCTAAATCGAAGGGTGTCTCCCTCTCGGAGCTTGAGAGGTTTTCCCAGGGTGATGGATTCTGTTCCGAATCCTTGGGTCGAGAAGAAAACATCCACCCCATCGAGGATAATCTGGAATGTTCCGGTGTCGCTGCTGCTGTTTTGAAACCCGTTATTGATGACAATTGTATAGACATCCATTTCCTGATCCGCGGGGAGGTCGTAATTGAGGTCGCCGCCGGAAAAGAACTTAACGTCGAGGACAGACATGCCATCCCGTTGGATGAACTCTTCGAACACACTAGCGGTTTCGGCTCCCGATGCCGTTTCTGTCTCTCCCGGAAGAAGATTCCGGACGGCTTCCTGGGCTCCGGCGTAGACTCCAAGCGAGAGAGTGGAGCCGGCGAGGGCGTAGATTATTGGATAGGACCACGTTTTCATTTGAACATCTCCTGTGGGGGAATTGCGAGACACTCTCCTTTTGATGCAGCTGCATCAATGGGAGTTTCTTCCGAATCCCTCTTGTCAGGGTGCTCACGATGATCATTCAGCGCCCCCAGAATGATTTCTGGGGGCGCTGGAGGATTACTCTTCGGCCAGGGAAGTCAGTAGATCACGAGTTTGCTGCTTTGCGGTGTCGTGCCGACGAGGGTTACATCGACTTCCCCGGTGATCGTTTCTCCAGTGGCTTGGATCTTGATGCTGTCGTTTGCCCGAAGTTTCAAAGCCTCGGGAAAGGGCATAGGACACGTGCCGTATTGATCAAAGGCGCAATGCATACTGACCCCGTTGACACGGAATGATACGCCGCCTTTTCCCGATGTGCCGGTATGGAATAACCCATTACTGATCGTAATGCTATAGACGTCCATTTCATCACTGGCTTTGACGTTATAGATTTGCTGCGCCTCACCGGTGAAACTGACTTGAAGGATTTTCATTCCGTCGCGTTCTGAGCTGATTGAGTAGATGGATTCCGTCTCTGTTGTTTGTATCCGGTCCATCGTGGAATCGTTCGATGCGTGTTTGACAGCCATCTGGCCTAACTGTGCCCCGGCAGCCAGTGTCATGGAAATCGCCAGCCCCAGTGCTGCAATGGTGCGTCCCTTTGTCTGTAGTCTCATGGGAAGACTCCTTATCCCGGAAAGGTTGGCCAAGCTCGAATACACGAATGGATTTATGTGAGCTCTTTCAACCCTGTCCCGTCAAAGTGAATTTGCTTACTGGATAAGTTACTTTCAGTAAACAAGAACGCCCCGGAAATTAGATTCCGGGGCGTTTCGATTATTGCTATTTGTTAAGCGGGATTACTGGTCTTTGTCGACCGGCTCATATTCCGCATCGACGACGTCCTCGTCTTTGCTTTGTTGTTCCGGTCCTCCGGTGGCTCCGGCTCCCTGGGCGCCTGCGTCGGCTCCCGGCTGGGCGCCGGTCTGCTGGTAGATCTTCGTGCTGATTTCCTGGAAGACCTTGTTCAGCTCTTCGGTCTTCTGTTTCATCGCGTCGTGGTCGTTTTCGTTGACGGCCTTGCGAAGGTCCTCCAGCGGGCCGTTGATCTGGCCCTTGTCTTCGGCCGACAGCTTGTCGCCGAGTTCCTCCATAGCCTTTTCCACCGTATAGACGAGTGTTTCCGCCTCGTTCTTGGTGGTGGCCTGTTCGCGGCGCTTGCGATCTTCCTCGGCGTGCGCCTCGGCGTCCTTGACCATCTGGTCGATTTCGGATTCCGAGAGGCCTGAACCCGCTTCGATGCGGATCTTCTGTTCCTTGCCGGTGCCCAGATCCTTGGCCGAGACATGGAGGATGCCGTTGGCGTCGATGTCGAAGGTCACTTCGATCTGAGGCACGCCGCGCGGGGCGGGGGGGATGCCGTCGAGGTTGAAGTTGCCCAGGAGTTTGTTGTGCTCGGCCATCTCGCGCTCACCCTGGTAAACCTTCACGGTCACCGTGGTCTGATTGTCACCGGCGGTTGAGAAGATTTCTGATTTCTTGGTCGGGATGGTGGTGTTGCGCTCGATGAGCTTGGTGAACACACCGCCCAGGGTTTCGATGCCGAGAGAGAGCGGCGTCACGTCGAGCAGGAGCACGTCGGTCACGTCGCCGGCGAGCACGCCGCCCTGGATCGCGGCGCCAATGGCCACCGCTTCGTCCGGGTTGACGGATTTGCCGGGTTCGCGGCCAAAGAGCTTCTTCACCTGGTCCTGGACATAGGGAATACGCGTGGAACCGCCGACCAGGATGACTTCGCTGATGTCGTCCTTGGATACGCTCGCGTCGGCCAGGGCCTTCTTGCAGGGTTCGATGGTGCGATCGATGATGGGACTTGCGAGCTTTTCAAACTGGGCGCGGGAGATATCCAGGGCCAAGTGCTTCGGGCCATTCTGGTCCGCTGTGATGAATGGGAGGTTCACATTCGTCGAAGTGGACGAGCTGAGTTCGATCTTGGCTTTTTCCGCTGCTTCCTTCAGGCGCTGGAGCGCCATGCGGTCGCCGCGCAGATCGATGCCTTCCTGTTTCTTGAACTCATCGGCGATGTGATCGATGAGGATTTCATCGATGTCATCACCGCCGAGGTGGGTATCGCCGTGGGTGGACTTGACTTCGAAGACTCCGTCGCCCAGTTCGAGAATGGAAATGTCGAAGGTGCCGCCGCCGAAGTCGTAAACGGCGATCTTCTGGTCGTGTTTCTTATCGAGGCCGTAGGCCAGCGATGCGGCCGTTGGCTCGTTGATGATGCGGAGCACTTCCAGGCCCGCGATGCGGCCGGCGTCCTTGGTGGCCTGGCGCTGCGAGTCGTTGAAGTAGGCCGGCACGGTGATGAC
>CAYFUR010000072.1:9757-19289 GCA_964346275.1 uncultured Candidatus Sumerlaeota bacterium | reverse complement strand
GATCAGGTGCGCGGCGGCGTGGGCTAGGCCGCGCAGTTCCGGATCGGCGCCATAGGCTTCCATCGTGTGCGGCGTCCCTTTGTAACCGTGGCGGCGGATCATCGCGTCAACATCGGGCTGTTCGCCAAAACGTTCGACGCCGGGAGCGATGACGATCAGTTCGCCCCCATCGGCGATCGCTTTACGGGTGCGGTAGATGGCTTTATTGGCGAGCCATTTCGTTTGAGAGACTTTTGAAGCGACAACGGGGTTTCTCCGGAGGGTAATGTCTATCCTCTCGCCGAATGTCCTCGTGCAGCCCGGTTGGCAGAGCAACTGCCTTATCATGGGTCGGGGCGCCAGCTTGAATCTGGCCAGGTGCTCCACTCCCCCGCCAGACGCTCTTATTCGCTGAGCGGGAAAATCGGTGCGAGCCCTTCGGCGTGAGCGACCAGTTCGTCGTTTTCTTCGGGCGTGGGCGGCCGCAGGTTCTCGGCAATCTCCAGGGCCCACTCGTAGAAATCCCATTCGCCGGGCGGCAGAGCGGCGGTAATGGGCTGATTGAGCGCCCACCGCAGGGCCTTGCCCGCCAGCTCGCGATCCGTGATGGGCTCGTACCAGACCTTGGTGTATTTCTCCCGCTTCTGATCGCTTTCCTGCCATTTTTGAAGAGCCATGCCTTTGAGTGCGAGGCGGGCGGCGCCTGTCTCCTGGGCCCGCTTCATAATGGGCTCGCCAAAGTGCCCCCCATGCCATGTTGTGAAGTTCACGGGGAACAAAACCGAGTCAAAATCGTAACGATCAAAGGCCGCGAGAGCAGCTTCTTCCGAATGGGCAGAGAATCCTATGTAACGAACGCGGCCCTCGCGCTTCATCTGCATCAGAAAGTCCATGACACCATCGGGCGCAAACACGGCCTCGACATCTTGCCCGACATCGGTGATGGCGTGGAGTTGATACAGATCGAAGTAATCGGTGCGCATTCGCCGGAGGGATTCCTCGAAGTCCGCCTTTGCCGCATCCCGGGATCGTTCCGTTGTCTTGCACGCCAGAAAGACATCCTTGCGGTAGGGTTCCAGGGCGGGTCCGAGCATGTGCTCGGCATTCCCATAGGAGGGCGCGACATCGAAGTATGTCACGCCCCGCTCGAATGCCCGGGCGACACGTTCGTTGGCGGTTTTCTGGTCCTCGTTCATGACGAGAATCCCGCCGAAGCCGATGACGGAGAGTTGATCCTCCGCTCGTCCGAATTGTCTGCGTGGAAGAGCTGGGGCTGACATGGGGTGACCACCTTTCAGAAATGTTCGGATGGGCCTGCATGGAATATGGCGTGAGGAAGCGAGCAGTGCAAGGACGAAGACCCGGGGCGCCCGCAAAGGTCCCGCGCCGCCACCGCTCCACGGGGCCCGAGTTCGATGGGGCGGGCTTTAGTACGATTTTCACGGGCCGCTTGCGATGCCCCCCTACCGAGAGGAGGCACCCTGCAGCGCGAAATGCTCCTGAAGAACGTTGAGGACCAGCTTGAGAGACCGGGCGAGGACCGGTTGCCGCAGCCACATGAGCCGGATCTCGCGGTAGCAGGGATCTTTGCTCAGGGAACGGAAGACGAGCTTGCTGCCGATGTTGGCATCGACCGCGATTTGGGGGGTGAAGGTCAGGCCAAAGCCAAGTTCGACCAGGCGTAAAAGAGTCTCAATCTGTGAGCCCCGGATGCTGATGTCGGGGGTCAGGCCCGCGCGGGTGCAGTAATCCGCCACCTGGCGGGACAGGCAGTGAGAGTCCTCGAGGAGGATGATACTTTCATCGGCAAGCTTCGCCGGGGATATACGCCTGGCATTCGCCAGGGGGTGATTGGCGGGAAGTGTCAGCAAAAGTTCATCGCGGCAGAGCACCAGGTGGTCACAAACGCTGTCGATGCTGGTGGGCGGGCTCATCAGGGCGAAATCGATGGTGCCGATGGCAAGGGCTTCGATCAAATACTCGGTTCGGTTTTCCAACAGCTCGAATTTGATGCCTGGCTCGCGTTTGCTGATCGCCGTAAAGATTTCAGGCACGAGATAAGGCGCGATGGTGGGAAGGGCGCCGAAGCGGACAACCCGGCGGGCTTGGGAAAACGTTTCGGCGACAAATTCTTCTGCCGAGGCCACGCTGGCCATAATTGCCTGGGCATATTGCAGAAAAGATTCTCCAAGGGGCGAGATCGCGACGCGGCCGTGGTTGCGGTGGAATAATGGCCCGCCGACTTCCTCCTCCAATTTCTTGATCTGCTGGCTCAGAGAGGGCTGGGAGACATGGCAAATCTCTGCTGCTCGCGAAAAGTTTTTCTGCCGGGCGACTTCGAGGAAATAGCGTATTCTTTGGATGTCCATGGTTATAGGCGCCGCCTATCGCTGCCTAGGAAATTTGTATTTCCCTTATACGGGAAAGGGTGCTACGCCTCAAGCCTTGGATAGCGGTCCAAAAGAATCGATCGATTGACCGCCTTTGATCTCCATCTCACTCAGGGGAAGTGTTCCTATGACTGAAGCTGCAAAAAACCAC
Source organism: uncultured Candidatus Sumerlaeota bacterium (assembly GCA_964346275.1). Taxonomy (GTDB): domain Bacteria; phylum Sumerlaeota; class Sumerlaeia; order SLMS01; family SLMS01; genus CAYFUR01. Next base: position 16,769 of record CAYFUR010000072.1, on the reverse strand, counting down.
GGCGGAGGGTGCCCCGTCATGCACGGGGGCAATACCACGGCGGGCTCACGCGAGAAGGAATGGTGGCCGAACACTCTGAACCTCGACATCCTGCACCAACATGACAGGAAGCCTGACCCGATGGACCCGGACTTCGACTATCGCGAGGAAGTCAAGAAGCTCGACTTCGACGCCCTCAAACGAGATATGCACGCCCTCATGACCGACAGCCAGGAATGGTGGCCGGCTGACTGGGGCCACTATGGGGGACTGATGATCCGCCTGGCCTGGCACGCAGCCGGCACTTACAGAATTGCAGACGGACGCGGCGGCGGAGGGACCGGCAACCAGCGCTTTGCTCCCCTGAATTCCTGGCCCGACAATGCCAACCTCGACAAGGCCCGCCGCCTGCTCTGGCCCATCAAGAAGAAGTACGGCAACCAGATCAGCTGGGCCGACCTGATCATCCTCTCTGGCACCATCGCCTATGAATCCATGGGGCTGAAGACCTTTGGCTTCGCCTATGGCCGCGAGGACATCTGGCACCCGGAAAAGGACATCTACTGGGGCGCGGAGAAGGAGTGGCTGGCTCCCAGCGAGGAGCGCTATGGGAATGTCGAGAATCCCTCCACCATGCAAAACCCCCTCGCGGCGGTGCAGATGGGCCTCATCTACGTCAATCCCGAGGGCGTGAACGGCAATCCCGATCCACAGAAGTCCGCCGAGCAGGTGCGCGAGACATTCGCCCGCATGGCCATGAACGACGAGGAAACCGTCGCCCTGACCGCCGGTGGGCATACCGTCGGCAAGTGCCATGGGGCAGGGGACGCCGAGCTCCTGAGCGCGGCACCGGAAGGAGGCGAGATAGAAGACCAGGGCCTCGGCTGGATGAACAAGACCAGCCGCGGCATTGGCCGCAACACCGTGACGAGCGGGATCGAGGGCGCGTGGACCACCCATCCCACCAAGTGGGACAATGGCTACTTCCACCTCCTCCTCAACCACGAATGGGAGCTGAAGAAGAGCCCCGCCGGCGCCTGGCAGTGGGAGCCCACCAACATCAAGGAGGAAGACAAACCCGTCGATGTCGAGGATCCCTCTATACGCCACAATCCGATCATGACCGATGCGGATATGGGCATTAAGGTGGACCCCGTCTACCGCGAAATCGCCGAGCGTTTCTATAAAGATCCGGAGTATTTCTCCGAGACCTTTGCGCGGGCCTGGTTCAAGCTCACTCATCGCGACATGGGCCCGAAGGCACGCTATATCGGCCCCGACGTTCCGCAGGAGGATCTCATCTGGCAGGATCCCATTCCCGCCGGCAAAACGGACTATGATGTGGAGGCCGTCAAGAAACGTATAGACGCCAGTGGCCTGAGTATCAGCGAAGCCGCCGCCACGGCCTGGGACAGCGCACGGACGTTCCGCGGCTCGGATATGCGCGGCGGGGCTAACGGCGCGCGCATCCGCCTGGCGCCGCAGAAGGACTGGCCCGGCAACGAGCCTGAACGCCTCGCCAAGGTGCTCGGCATCCTCGAGCCCATCGCCAAAGAGACCGGCGCCAGCATCGCCGACGTGATCGTGCTCGCCGGCAACTGGGGCGTCGAAAAGGCCGCCAAGGCAGCGGGCTTCGATGTGAGCGTCGCCTTCGCCCCCGGCCGCGGCGACGCCACCGACGAGATGACCGATGCCGATTCCTTCGAACCATTGGAACCGCTCGCGGATGGCTTCCGAAACTGGCAGAAGGAACGCTATGTCGTCCAGCCTGAAGAATTGCTGCTGGACCGCGCACAACTCCTGGGACTCACCGCTCCGGAGATGACCGTGCTCATTGCAGGGATGCGGGTGCTCGACGCCAACTACGGCGGCAGCAAGCATGGCGTCTTCACCGATCGCCCCGGCGCGCTGACAAACGACTTCTTCGTTAATCTCACGGACATGAACTATGTCTGGGAGCCCACCGGGTCCAATGGCTATAATATCCGCCACCGCAAAACCGGTGAAGTGAAGTGGACAGCCACGCGTGTCGATCTGGTCTTCGGCTCCAATTCGATCCTGCGGGGCTATGCGGAACTCTATGCCCAGGACGACAACCGGGAAAAGTTCGTGAAGGACTTTGTCGATGCGTGGACGAAAGTGATGAACGCCGATCGCTTCGACCTGGAACAACTTCCCGGCGGAGAACGTCCCCGAAAGAAAGCCGCAGCTGGGTAAAATCCCGGCTCCCGGCTCTGCGCGGAAAAGAAAGTCCTCCGGAATCCACCGGAGGACTTTATTTTGCTCTGGCCAGGCCTTCGGAAAATACGATGAGATTTCCGCAGTTTGACTTCGTAGCGTCTTTGAGGACTGCCGGGGCAATGTTGCTTTGGGTTTGCGTCCGGCACCAAATTCTCTCTTGAGAGGACCATGGACTCCAAAACTCTTCTCTTTCGCATCCTCAGCCTCGAAGTTTTATTCGTCCTGCTTTGGAATTCCGGCTTCATCGGTGCCGAGTATGGCCTGCCGTTCGCCGGGCCCTGGACGTTATTGTTCTGGCGCTATGTAGCTGTCGCCGGGCTGCTTGGCTTGTGGCTGCTCTTTTCCAGGCGCCTGTCCTGGCCGGGACCCATTGCGGCGGGACAGGTGGGCTTTATTGGCGTGCTGGCTCATGGCGTTTGGCTGTCGTGTGTTCTGGTCGCCTTGAACCAGGGAGTCCCGGCGGGGATCGTCGCCCTGGTCACCGCACTCCAGCCTTTGCTGACGGGCACCCTTTCCGGTGTCGTCCTCGGCGAGCGAACAAGCGCCCGGCAGTGGCTCGGATTAATCCTGGGCTTCTTCGGCGTCCTGATCGCCGTCGGTGCCCGCCTCTCCCAGGACGCCACGGTGCCGGCAACGGGCTACCTGATTCCGTTCGGATCAGTCGTGGCTATCACGGCGGCGAGCCTGCTCCAGCGGCGCTGGGTGCGAAACGGCACCTTCAGAAACATGCCGCTCGATACGACTCTTTTCTATCAGGGTTCCGCAACGGCGCTTGCGTTGCTGCTTCCCGCCTGGTTGGCCGAGAGTTTCGCCACGGAATGGACGGCCCCCTTTATCGGAACCATGGCGTGGCTGATCCTGCCGGTCTCCCTGGGAGCTTACTGGGCCATGTGGCGCCTGCTCGCCCGCGAGGATGCCACGCGTGTAGCCAGCCTGTTTTACCTGAGTCCGCCGGTCACCATGGTGATGGCGTGGATCGCCTTTGGGGACAGGCTGATCCCCACAGACTTGGTTGGTCTCGCGGTGGCGGGCTGCGGCGTGGTTTTGGTCTACGGCGTCAGAAGACCGTGAGGGCTTTTCGCGCCTTCTGCCCTTTTACGAAAGAACAAAGGAGCCGACCGGGAAAAGCAGGCGAGACTTTTCCGATCGGAAACACAAACCTGCCAACAATCCCGATATATCCACTTGACTTCTACCAAGTCTTGTCAATAAAGGCGGTATTTGGCGCGATTGGAGCGCCCACTTTTCTCAAATAATGGAGAAACCGCCGCATGGATGAACGCCAAGTCACCATCAAGGATACCACCGCGAACCCCGCTCCCCTCGGCCTTCTCGCCTTTGGAATGACCACGGTCCTCCTCAACATCCACAACGCCGGATTCTTTTCCCTCGGCGCCATGATCATGGCCATGGGCGTGTTCTATGGCGGTGCCGCCCAGATCCTCGCGGGCATCATGGAATGGAAGAAAAACAACACATTTGGAACGGCGGCGTTTTCCTCCTACGGCTTTTTCTGGCTCACGCTGGTGGCGATCTGGCTGCTGCCCCGGATTCAGTCCGGCGGCGAGCCCCTCGCGGCCGCCCCCGAGAGCGCCGGCATGACCGCATACCTGGGCATGTGGGGCCTGCTGACCGCCGCCTTCTTTATCGGCACCCTGCGGATGAACCGGGCGCTCCAGGTGGTCTTTGCAACCCTCACCGTGCTGTTCTTTCTCCTCGCCGCCGCGACGGCGACGGGAAGCGCCCTGCTTCACCAGATTGCAGGCTTCGAAGGTATCCTTTGCGGCGCCTCGGCGATCTATACAGCCGTGGCACAGATCCTCAACGAAGTTTATGGCCGCTCGGTGCTGCCGCTCGGCGTCGTGATTCCTAATCCTCCTCAGCCCGAACCCGGTGTTTCCGATTCCGTCATGGGCGATCCGCAAACCGCCTGATCGCCCTCCGAAAACCCTCTCAACAAAAAACAAGACTCCCCGGCTGCGTTGTGGCCGGGGAATCTTGTTATAGACGTTGCCTCTTTCGGAACTATTCTTCCGGGCCCGTGGGATGGGTTTCCGGCAGATCCGAAGCGATTTTCGCGGCGGCGTTCGAGCACACGGGATGGCCAAAGCCGCCGGGGTTTTCGGATTTCAGATCGTTGATGATATTGTCGTCATTGGTCGGGCTCACGCCGGAGGGCACGTTGTCCAGGTTGAGCGCATGGCGCACTTTCCACGCGATGTTGTGATCGGCGCAGGACGTGTCGCCGCTGACGCCAAGGGCGCCCAGCAGATTCCCCTCGCTGTCGTAAAGTGGCAGCCCGCCGCCAAACACATTCACGCCCCCGATCTTGCGGCCCGCCATGGGGTCGTTCTCCGTGCCGATGCCCTGGGAGTCGCCGCCATAGGCAACCGAGGTATCGACGGGATTGCTGTGCTGCAGGCCGAAGAGGCTGCCGCCGGGCTGGGTCGCGGCATAGAGATTGGCGGTGGAAAGCGACAGTTCGGGCAGGCTGAACGCATTGGCCGTGTTGGCCTTTTGCGCTGAAATCACGCGGCTGCCGGGCCATTGGTCGCCCCGCTCTTCGCCGGAAAACGCGACCAGGCGCACCACGCCATCGCGGTCTACCACGGTGGCCCACATTTCATTGCCAAGGCCTCCGTTTTCTTCCGCCACGGCGCTTTGAAGGGCGGACCGCACGTCCCCGTGGGTGGGCAGCTCTTCGGCCATTGCCATGTTCCCCCCCAGCATCCCCAGCGCGCAAAGCATCACAGCTATTCGTCGTATCATAGCAATCTGTTCCTTTCCTGTTAGTCGTGTTTCAAAACCGGCCAAGCGGTAACAGCGCCGCGCGGTCAAATCAAGCAGCTTCCGGAAAGCGCGTGATCACGCCGTGCGCCGCAGCCAGAGATACCGATTCCGGCGGAAAATGATGTAAAAGAGCGCGAGAACAGCGTGGCCACCGGCCAGACTGCTGCCGCAGTCAAAGCGAACACTTCTCCCCCGCCGTGCGCGAAATGCGTCCGTTCGGCTGCCGCACCAGTCGATCTTCAGGCGAATCCGGTGGAAACCGGGGGTGACCAGAATCGTGGCGGACTCGTGCGCGCGCAGCCTGGCAACCACTTCGCCGTCCACCTCGACCTTGCAGGCGCGCACGGTATCCGGATAGATGGTCGTGCGCGTGGCGACGAGTTCCGCTTTGTCGCTCTCGGTGGGTAGCATATCTGGAGAAGGTATATCCGGTTGCGTTGAGAGTCAAAACATTGCCGCCATGCTTCGGCCGGGTGTTATCTGACAATGAGATCGTTGTTTTGGCCACGAATAGCACGGACAAAATAGATAGTGCAACGTGCGAAGCAATGGCGTCTTAATCCTCTTCTTGATCTTGTTCTTAATCCAAACGTCCCTGACCACCTCACACCGCGTCTATACGCGTATATATTCCAGATTACGAGTAAGATCACGAGTAAGATTAAGATCAAGAGCGGATCGATCATCCGGCCCGACTCTAGAACTTCGCCATCTCCGCGTACCCCGCCGTTTCGTCTCCAACCCGGACTTCGTCTATATAGACAACGCGCCTGGCTGACGGGCAGTTTTCCGGATCGATTTTATAAAGCCACTTATAGATGCCCATCTTGAAATACGTGCCGTATTCATCATTATAGGCATTCGGCCCCTCGTGGCGCAGCACCTGTTCCCCATCTTTCCAGACTTCGATCAGGCCGTCTTCTTTCCACGACCATTTCACACGAAAAACCCAGTCGACCCATTTTTCTTCTTCGCAGGGGCCGATGGTGTCCGTCGCCTTGCCTTCAGGGGTGTTGTCCGGCGTCACCGTGCGAGCATCCCAGCGCCGATGGATTTTCCAGGAGCCATCTTCCGTCTCCAACGCCAGCGGCGGCGTGCGCCACGTTTCCCCCTCGTCGAAATCGGGCACGGCATGCCACTGGGCCACGATCTCCGTCGAGGGATCGGCTCCGTGACCCTCGGGCAGAAGGATGCTGAAGGCATACCACCGCTCGCTTTCCGGCGGCACGCTCCCCAGCTTGATCTCCGCACGCTTGCTGTTCGACACGTTGGGCTGGTCTTTCCGCACTTCGAAACGCGCCGCGTGCTTCCCCGCCCGCGCCGGCGAGTCCACCACCTGGATGGAATAGTCGCAGCAGCGCTCTTCTTTCCAGCCCGACAGATCGCCCGATTCAAAATCGCTCTGGAACAGGATCGGGCCGGACCGCACCCCGGCCGCCGCCCAAAGCAGGGCCAGGAGGAACAAGCCGCCGATATACAGTGTGCGTCTCAACCACGGGGTCATAGCGTTCCTATCCTTACAGGTCGCTGGCGATGTTGAGTGCCTCCCCAGGAAATAGCAAGCTCATCATGATGGGAAAGAGAATGAAAACCACTTTCATTTGCCATATTTCCTTTCTCTCCGCAGCCAGTTGAGCCTTGTCCGGCGAGCGGCTTTGACGCAGAGTCCGGCCATGGGACATGATCATTCTCATGGCCATGGCCACTCTGATCACGACACCGAGTCGATGAGCGACTCTCGGCTCGTGTGGGCCATCGTGGCGAATGGGCTGCTCACCGTCGCCCAGATGATCGGCGGCGTCCTGGCCAACAGTTTGGCGCTGGTAGCGGATGCGCTGCACAACCTCAACGATGCGGCCTCCCTGGTGCTGGCGCTGGTGGCGCGGCGCATCGGACGCAAGCCGCCGGACGAGCGGCGAACTTTCGGCTATCGCAAGGCGCCGGTGGTGGGCGCGCTGATCAATCTGACGACGCTGATCATTGTCGGCGTCTATCTGATCTA
>CAYFUR010000072.1:6459-9657 GCA_964346275.1 uncultured Candidatus Sumerlaeota bacterium | reverse complement strand
CGCTGCTGATTTCCGCGTATATACTCTGGCAGGGCGGCACCATGATCGGCGGCGCGGTCCGCATCCTGATGGACAGCGCGCCGGAAGGTTTTTCTCTCAGCCGGATGGTGGAAGCGGTGGAGTCCGCCGATGGCGTGAAGGACATCCACCATGTCCATGTCTGGCATCTCGACGAGGAGCGCGTCGCCCTGGAGGCCCACGTGACCATCGACGAGATCCCCCCGCGGCAAATGGAAGATCTGAAAAAGCGCCTGAAAACTTTGCTTCACGACGAGTTCCAAATAGATCACGCCACGCTTGAGTTTGAAGTGGCGGAAGCGGACGAACACGACCGCAGATTGCTGGTGGAGTAGGCACCAGGGCCAATCCTCCCGGACTCGGCGGGGTAAGCAGTTGAAAAAAACGGTTTTTTCTCTTGCGTGTGATGTCGCTGCCGGAAGAGACTTCATCGTCGTTGCTCGAAAGCATGTCTGATTTGGATTCATCCCTCTTCATTCCTGCGCCGCGCTTCCCTCCCCACGATCCATCCGGGGTTCCGTCTTCGCTGATTTGCGATGCGGCTGGAGAGCGCCTGAGCCAGTCGCTACGATCTGAAGACACCCAATTCCCCGGAAGGAATCTTCCTCATCTATGACGTTTCAAAACCTCGAAGTTGACCCCCGCTGTCTCAGCCTGTTGGAGAAGCAAGATATTGTCACGCCCACGCCCGTCCAGGAGCAGGCCATTCCGCCCGCGCTGGATGGACAGGATGTGACCGCCATTGCCCAGACGGGCACTGGTAAAACGCTGGCCTTCGGCCTGGCCGCCCTGACCCGCCTCGCGGGCACTCCGCGCGGGAAGACGGCAATGCTGGTTCTGGCGCCGACCCGCGAACTCGCCGTTCAGGTGCACGGCGTTCTCAGCGCACACGCCAAGGCACTGAAACTCTCCACCGCCTGCATCTATGGCGGCGTTGGCATGAAGCCCCAGGCGGACGCCCTCCGCCGCGGCGCCACCATCGTGGTGGCCACCCCCGGGCGCCTCCTCGACCACATCGGGCGGGGCAATGCCCGCCTTAACAACGTATCCATCCTTGTTCTGGACGAAGCGGACCGCATGCTCGACATGGGCTTCCTGCCAGACATCCGGCGCATTCTCGATGTGTTGCCGAAAGAACGCCAGACAATGATGTTTTCAGCGACGTTCCCCCGGGAAATTGCCCGCCTTAGCGAAACGATGCAGCGCGAGCCCGTGCGGGTCGAGGTCGGAGGGACCGCCAAGCCAGTCGACGCTGTCCGCCAATCCGTCTATGCCGTGGAACATGCCCACAAACCCGTATTGCTCGCGCGCCTTCTGAAAGACAACGATCTCGGCACAACGCTGATTTTTGTGCGCACCAAGCGCGCGGCGGACCGAGTTGCGGAAACCCTCAGCCGGATGAAGTTTCAATCGGAAGCCATTCACGGCGGCCATACGCAGGGGCGCCGGCAGAATACGCTGGACGGATTTCGCAAAGGGCGCATCAAGATTCTTGTCGCAACGGACGTTGCCGCGCGAGGCCTGGATGTCAAAGGGATCGCCCATGTGATCAACTACGATATACCGGGCACCCCCGATGACTACGTTCACCGCATCGGCCGAACGGCCCGCGCCGACGCCGAGGGCGATGCCATCACCTTCGTCTCCCCCGGCGAAGAGCGCGACCTTGGCAATATCGAACGCGTTATTGGCCGTCCGATCGACCGGACAAACTGGGAACGCGAGCCGATGCTGGCCTCCACGCCAAGCAAGAAGAACCATAAAATCTTTGGGCCGCCCAGCCGAGGCCGGCGCCGCGGAAGCGCATCCAAAGCCCGCCGCCTCTAAAACGACCGGCAGACCACGCGCCTGATTCAGCACGCCCCGCCTCTCCGGTGGGGCGTGCTTTTTTTGCACTCCGGCCAAGCCCCGCGTTCCTTCGCTTTACTTCTCTAAAACAGATCATTATCGTCGAAGAAACTCTGGGCTATTCAGCATTATGACAAATCCGTGGCAGGACATTCAAGACAAGGCGACGGAACTGCGCCGCTCGCTTCATCAGCGCCCCGAACGGACCTGGGCGGAATTTGAAACAGCCAAACTCATCCGGGCAAAACTGGATGACGCGGGGATTTCCTGGCGGCCCTGCGCGGAAACGGGAACCATTGGCGTCCTGGCTCCGGGCGCTCCTGGCCGGCATGTGGCCCTCCGCGCGGATATAGACGCGCTGCCCATCGTCGAGGCAAGTGGCGTCCCCTGGGCTTCCGCGGTGGATGGATGCATGCATGCCTGCGGCCATGACGGCCACACGGCGACGCTCTTCGCGGCGGCCTGGATGCTCAAACGCCATGAAGCCGATCTGACTGGCCCTGTTTCTCTGCTTTTCCAACCAGCAGAGGAAGGCGGCCACGGCGCCAAGCGGATGATCGAGGACGGCGCGCTGGATGGAGTGGACGTTATTTTTGGCTGGCACAACTGGCCGGCCATTCCTTTCGGAAAAGCAGTCTGTCCAGACGGCGTCGTCATGGCGGCGAACGGAACCTTTCGCATCACCATCAAGGGGCACGGCGGACATGCGAGCCAGCCGGAGGCGACCCGCGATCCGGTGCTCGCCTCGGCGGCCACCACGGTTGCGCTGCAGCAGATTGTCTCGCGGCGGCTTTCGCCCATGGACCCGGCAGTCGTCAGCGTCGCCTCCATCGAAGCCCCCAGCATGGATACGATTATCCCGAGCGAGGCCACAATCGGCGGGAGCATTCGGCTCGCCAACGAAGAATCCCGCCAGACAATCGAAGACGCGATACGCGATATCGCCGGGAAAATCTGTCGCGCCCACGGGGTCGAGGCAGATGTCGAGATCTTTCCCCGCTATGGCTCCACGGTGAATCACGCCGCCCCGTCCGCGGAATTCCGCATGGCTCTGTCCGCCGAGCTGGGCCCCGGATGGAAAAGCGAAAAGACGTCGATTCCCATCATGGCATCAGAGGATTTCAGCTACTACCTGCGCGAAGTCCCCGGTGCTTTCGCCTTGATCGGAGCGGACGACGGAAAGGGGCACAACTTCCCCTGCCACAGTCCTCGGTATGATTTTAACGATCGTCTGATCGGAAGAGTGGCGCGTCTTTATTGCCGCCTTGCCGGTCTCTCGCTCTCCGATTGAGTGGCCAACGGCGCTCGACTCATCACACACTTAAAAAAGCT
>CAYFUR010000072.1:2322-6359 GCA_964346275.1 uncultured Candidatus Sumerlaeota bacterium | reverse complement strand
GCGGGCGTCCTGAATTTCGGCCACAACAATCCGAAGATGAAGAAGGCGCTGATCGAGTTCATTGAGTCCGACGGCGTCGCCCACAGCCTCGACATGTATACGACGTGGAAGCGCGATTTCCTCGAAGCGTTTGTAAAGACAATCCTCGAGCCGCGCAAGATGCATTATAAGTTTCAGTTCATGGGCCCCACGGGAACCAACGCGGTCGAGGCGGCGTTGAAACTCGCCCGCCGCGTGACGGGCCGTTCATCCATCGTGGCTTTCAGCCATGGCTTCCATGGCATGACGCTGGGTGCGCTTTCCTGCACGGCGAACTCTTACTTCCGCAACGCCGCTGGCGTGCCGCTGGAACACGTCGTTCACCTTCCCTTTGAGGATTCCCCCGGCGGAGGCATCGACCAGATCAACGAGTTCCGTTGCGCCCTCGCCGATTCCTCCAGCGGCCTGGAAAAGCCCGCCGCAATCCTCATCGAGGTGATTCAGGCCGAGGGCGGCGTCCATGTTGCCAGCAAGGAATGGCTCCATGCGATCCAGCAACTCGCCCATGAAAACGACGCGCTTCTGATCATCGACGACATCCAGGCCGGTTGTGGCCGCACGGGATCTTACTTCAGTTTCGACGGCATGGACCTGGACCCGGATATCGTCACTCTTGCGAAAGGCATTGGCGGCTTCGGGACGCCGCTCGCCATGAACCTGGTCAAGCCCGAGCACGACAAGCACTGGCAACCGAGCGAACACACCGGCACGTTTCGCGGCCAGGGTTTCTCTTTTGTCGCGGGACGCGTTGCGATGTCTTATTTTAAAGATGATTCCTTCATGGCCGAAGTCCGCAGCAAAGGAGCGCGGATGCGCGAAGTCCTCGAGGAAGCCGCAAAGAAGCATTCTGGCCATAACCTGGACGTGCGTGGACGCGGCATGATGCAGGGTATAGACATCGGTGACGGGACGACGTCGAAAGCGATCGCAAAGACATGTTTCGAACACGGCCTGCTGGTCGGGCCCTGTGGCACCGGCGGCCGCGTGATTAAACTCATCCCGCCCCTGACCATTCCTGAATCGGAGCTGGAAGAGGGATTGCAAATCCTCTCCAAGTCCATTGATGAGGCCATGAAGGGATCATGAGAAAACGCGACGACATGACCTTTCCGTTCGAGGAATACGAGCGGAGATTGACGGAGCTGCGCCAACGCATGGAGCGCCGGCTCCTCGATGCGGTCATCATCACCGACCCGGAAAACCTGATGTACCTGACGGACTATCAGACCACGGGATATTCCTTCTTCCAGGCGTTGGTGGTGCCGCTGGACAGCGAACCATTCATGATCACGCGCGCCATGGAGGAGAGCAACGTCTGGGCGCGCACCTGGGTGGAACAAACGCGGCCCTATACCGACACGGGCGATGCGATCCAGATGCTGGTGGAAAGTATCCGCGAGTTCGGGCTTACCGATAAATGCATCGGATACGAGCGCAACAGTTACTATTTCCCCGCCTATCACCAGGACTATATCCACACACGTTTCACCAGGGGATGTCTGCTGGATTGCTTTGGGATTGTGGAGGAAGGCCGAAAGCGAAAATCCCAGCATGAAATCGAAATCATGCGCCGAGCGGCTCTCGCCACGGAAGCGGGAATGAAAGCGGGATTCGAAGCAGCCAAGGCCGGTGTGACGGAAAACGAAATCGGCGCGGCGATCAGCGCCGGCATGTTCCGCATGGGGGGCGAGTTCCCCTCAGTCATGCCCTATGTGACGTCGGGGCCGCGCACAATGATTGGCCATGCAACCTGGGAAGGAAGAATTGTCCAGCCCGGCGAACACATCTTTCTGGAAGTCGCCGGGTGCTATCGCCGCTATCACACGGCCATGATGCGCACGGTCGTTCTTGGCGGGCTAACCGATTCCATGTTTAAGGCGCAGGAGAAGATGAAGCTCGCTCTCGAGCAGGCAAAGAAATTCATCCGCCCCGGCGTCACAGTGTCCGACGTGGATAATCTTGTCCGAAACATCATCAGCGATAACGATCTCGGCGCGGTGCTCATCACGCGCTCGGGCTATTCCATCGGTATCGCTTTTCCGCCAAGCTGGGACGAAGGATATATACTCAGCTTGAAACAAGGCGACTCTTCTATCATCGAGGAAGGCATGACAATCCACATTATCCCCTGGATGTGGGGAGTGGATGGTGACAAGACGGTCGGCGTTTCCGACACGATTCATGTCACCGAACGGAGCTGCGAATCCTTCTTCACCCTGGAGGAAGATTTCGTCGTCAAGCCATCCCCCTCCTCCAATGGCTCGCAAGTCCGGATGGCGCCGCCCGCGGAATGGGATCAAGAGACCAACCCGCGCCAGGCCGCGCAAGATTTGAACGAGAGGATATTGCATGAAAGTGCTGAAGGCTATCAATCCGGCGACGGGGGCGGAGATTCGTAGCGTCGCCGCCGCAACGAACGAAGAAATGCAACAGATTATCGGCCAGGGCCAGGAAGCCTTTGCCAGTTGGAGCCAGACCACTTTCGCGGAGCGCGCGGGTGTCCTCCGTTCGGTGGCAAAACGCATGCGCGACGACGTGGATGCGCTCGCGCCCGTCATGACAGAGGAGATGGGCAAGCCGATCAAGGAAGCCCGCGGCGAAGTGCTGAAGAGCGCCTGGTGCGCGGAGCACTACGCCGACAATGCCGAGCAATACCTCGCGCGGGAGATGCTTCCCTCCGACGCCACGCGCAGCTATGTCCAGCACCTTCCCCTCGGCGTCATCCTCGGCATTCTGCCCTGGAACGCTCCGTTTTGGATTGCGTTTCGGTTTTGTGCGCCAACGCTCATGGCGGGCAACACCTGCGTCATGAAACACGACCCCCATGTGCCTGGATGCGCGGAAACGATCGCCTCGCTGTTCGAGGCGGAAGGCGTGCCGAGGAACATTTTTCAGAACCTGCCCCTGGCCACGCCCGACGTGGAGGCAGCCATTCGCGACCCGCGCGTCCGTGGTGTTTCATTCACCGGCTCCAGCCGCGGCGGATCGGCGGTGGCATCCGCCGCCGCGTCCGAAATCAAGCCGACCGTTCTGGAACTCGGCGGTTCCGATCCCTGTATCGTGCTGGCCGATGCGGACCTCGACAAGGCGGCGGACATCATTGCGCTTTCGCGCGTTATCAACGCGGGCCAGTCCTGCATCGCGGCGAAGCGCATCATCGCCGAGGCGCCTATACACGACGAGCTGGTGGAGAAACTCCGCGAGCGCCTGGCCAAACTTGTCGTGGGCGATCCAGGCGAGGAATCCACCGACATCGGTCCCATCGCCCGCGAAGATCTGCGCGAAGGCCTTCATCGCCAGGTTACGGAAACGATCCAGGCAGGGGCCACGTGCCATCTCGGCGGCGAGATGCCCGATGGCCCCGGATATTTTTATCCCGTGACACTGCTGACCGATGTCACCCCGGATATGACCGCCTGCCGCGAGGAGACATTCGGGCCCGTGGCCGTTGTTCTGCGCGCCAGGGATGAAGAGGAGGCCATCGCCATCGCCAACGACACGCCCTATGGACTGGCGGCCAGCGTGTGGACCAGCGCCGGGCGCGGCGAAGCCATGACGCGGCGTATTGCGGCGGGCCAGGTCGCCGTCAATGGCATCGTCAAAACCGATCCGCGCCTTCCCAGCGGCGGCGTCAAGCGCAGCGGCTATGGCAAGGAACTCGGACCCCACGGCATCAAGGAATTCGTCAACACCCAGCAGGTCTGGGTCGGACCGAAAACCGACGGATAGCCACCCTGAAAATCAAATTCAAAAGAAGAAAACCCCTTGCTGATCCATGGCGAGGGGTTATTCTTTGCCCTGCCCCCGAAAACCGAATCGAGAGAGCCGATCATGAGATACGCCCTGCTGGTCCTCGCACTGCTGATTACGGCGTCCTTCGCCCGGGCCGAGAAGAAAGAGAAGGATGCGGCCGCGCAGGACCCCCTGACCATGGCATCGGTCCAGTTCCGAGTCGTTTATGTGGACCAGGACCAGGCGAAAGAACTCTCGCCGGAATT
>CAYFUR010000072.1:0-2222 GCA_964346275.1 uncultured Candidatus Sumerlaeota bacterium | reverse complement strand
TCGAAGGGCGGAGAACAACGCACGACAATGGAGTCGCGCACGCCGATTCTCAGTGATCTCCCCTTCATCGGCAGCGCCTTCCGGCGCGAGCACGAGGAAGTGAAGAAATACTCTTTCCTTCTCTTTGTGACTGCGGACGTTCAGAAGTTGCAGGGGGATTAATCGGGTCAATTCAGAGCAGAAAGTGCCTCGTTCAGCCTCTTTTCGACATCGGCCCGCTTATGGCATTGGCCTCAGCGCCCGGTTCTCGAAAGGAACGAGCTGATGGAAGCCTCTCTCCTCATCGTCACCTCAGCGGCACTGCTCACTGCGATCATGACTGGTGTCGGCGCGGTGCCTTTCGTGTTCGTCAAAAACCTCAGCGCTCGTGCCATAGGCTGGTCAAATGGCCTCGCCGCCGGGCTGATGCTGGCCGCCAGCCACAGCTTGATCGCCGAAGGCGTATCGCTGAACATCAAGCTGACGATATTGGGCGCTCTGGCAGGCTTGGCTTTGATTGTCTTCGCAGACCGGCTGTTGTCACGCTCCGGCGATGTCGAAATCGCCGAGTTGCAGGGTGCGAGTGCAACCAAGGCGCTGTTGATTCTTGGCATTATGACCGCGCATTCCTTTGCCGAGGGAGTCGGTGTCGGTGTCTCCTTTGCCGGCTCTGAAGGGCTCGGGGCCTTCATCACCACTGCAATCGCGTTCCACAACGTGCCGGAGGGGCTGGCTATCGCGCTGGTTCTCGTGCCACGCGGATCTCCCGTGTGGAAGGCTGGCCTTTGGGCCATTTTCACCAGCTTGCCGCAGCCGATTATGGCCCTGCCCGCCTACCTGTTCGTTGAAACATTCCGCCCGTTTCTGCCAGTTGGACTCGGACTGGCAGCCGGGGCCATGATCTGGATGGTTTTTTCCGAACTCTATCCCGATGCTTTGGATAAAGTAGAAAAGGGTTCCGCCGCATCGGCTGTAACCCTTGCCTTTCTGGCTATGATGGCGTTCCAGATGCTCGTGCTCGCCCACTAACAGATGCGTCTCTTCTCTTCTTGCCATCGTTCCCTTGATCAGTCATCTCCTTCCCTGAAAGCCTGACCATCCCATGCCGGGTGCTTGCCCGGTGGAGAAGCCGATCATGCGTCTCGCGATTCTGAGTGCCTTGATTTTCCTGGTTTCAACCGCCGCCATTGGTTGCGGCGAGCGAGGCGCCGACCCGCGTACCAGTCTGGATGGCGCCTGGCTCGGCGAGGGCACTTTCCACGCCTCCGCCGGAGAGCAGGGCGTGAAAGCGCAGCTCGAATTGCTCTCCGACGGCACCTACCGTTTTCTCATCATCGAGCCCCGCGTGCTCATGCTCGCCGGTGTGGAAAAAGGGAAATGGACGGTCAAGGGCCAGCAGCTCGATCTCGCGCCGGAGCCCGCCCAGACAAGCGAAGGCGGCGGCATTCTCTCGCAGGCGCCCAGGGACTTCCGCCCCAAGACGCTCACCATCGAATCGGACATGTCGGCCCTTTTACTCGACGACAGCAAGATGGACCTGCGCTTTACGCCCAACGAGGAAGCGACGAAGAAGCTCCGCGAAAAGGGGGACGTGGAGTAGCCGCCCGCAGAGTCGATCCACGGCCATCAGTCGGTTTTCTCATGGATTCATCGCGGTTGACCTTCTTCGCCACGGCCCATCTTTCTCCTCGCGAATGCTTTTTGCGCGGCGGGGAGACTTCCATGCCACGACATCATTTTATTTTTTTCTGCTGCCTGCCTGTTTGCTGAGCGCGAGCCTGTCATTCTCCGAGACGGTGGTGATCGACGGCGCCGGCGCCGTCATTATTCCCCGGAGGAACCAGAAATCAATTTCAAGCCCATTCCCCTGAAAGAGAAATACCAGAAACTAAATTATGACCCCACGGTGCGGATCCCTCTTTTCCAGGCAGCTTTCCATGACGCCGTTGTGACAACGCACCACTGGTCCAACGGGCATTTCAAATATCCGGACCTTGTGGATCGCATCGAGTTATTTGAACTACTTTGGATGTGCCCCCCCATGGTCCATTTGAACTATACAACGCTGGAAGACCGGCGACCGAAGCTCAAAGAGCATACCTCTCGGTGGAGTCCCGTGCACAAGCGCCTTGGCTTCTCCGCTTTAACAGGTTTCCGCTATCTCACGGAGGACAAACTCGTCCAGGAAACAACCTGGGAAGACGGAACCCGGATCATTGTCAATTTTGGCGAGAAAGAATACC
>CAYFUR010000071.1:0-19455 GCA_964346275.1 uncultured Candidatus Sumerlaeota bacterium | reverse complement strand
GAAGATCTCTCCCGTTACGAAGGGCCCATCACGAATCTCTTTCCCAGACTGAAGAGCCGCGATGACTGGGAGAACTACGCATTATCCGATGAGCAACTTCGATTTTACGAAGAAAACGGATACGTATCGGGGGTGCGCGTGCTCGGTGACGAGCAAGTGGGTGCCCTCCGCGATGAATTGAAAGACATGATGAATCCCGATTCCGGCCTGCGGGAACTCTTTCACGAATACAACTCCAACGAGTCCGAAGATCCGAATAAGGTGCTCTTTCACGCGCTGGGAGCCTGGCGCGCGGGCCGCGGTTTTCACGATTTGCTCTGGAACCCGGCGGTGACGGTCCCCATGGCGCAGATTCTGGCCGGAGGCGTTCGCTTCTGGCACGACCAGCTCTTCTGCAAGCCCGCTCATCACGGCGGCGTGGTCGCATGGCATCAGGATTATTCCTACTGGACGCGCACGGTGCCGATGATGCATCTGACCTGCTGGATCGGCCTGGACGACTCGACGAGGGATAATGGCTGCCTGATGTATATACCCGAGAGCCACAAGTGGGATTTGCTGCCGATGACCGGCCTGGCCGGCGATATGGAGGCCATCCACTCCGTCCTCTCTGAGGAGCAGAAAGAGCAGTTCAAGCCTGTTCCAATCGAATTGAAGAAAGGCGAGGCGAGCTTTCACCATCCCCTCATGATTCATGGTTCAGGAGAAAACAAGACAGATCGGCCCCGGAGAGCGGCGGTTGTCAATACGTTCCGCGACGGCACAATCTCCGACCAGGATGATGCAATGCTTCCCGGCCAGGCGCCAATCCCCAAGGGCCAGAAAATGGAAGGCCAGTTCTTTCCACTCTTGATCGATCCGGATCAACTCTGAGGAGAAGAGCTGTGAATTCCCAGGAACGCACGCTCGCGCGGCTCGATGGAACACCGGTGGACCGCTTGCCGGTTGCTCCTCTATTCATGATCTATGCGGCGGACGAAATCGGGGTCAAATATTCCGATTACGTCCGCGATGACCGTCTTCTCGTGAAGGCCCAGCTCGCCCTCGCGGAAAAGTTTCCGCTGGATGTCGTTTCCTGCTGTTCCGATGCATGGCGCGAGGCGGCGGACCTCGGGACAGAACTGGAATTTCCCGATCATCAACCGCCCCACGGCCGCAGGCCGTTGCTCGAAACTCCAAAAGACCTGGTCCGCCTTCGCCTCCCCGATCCAAGCAGCGGCGGCCGCATGACAGACCGAATCGATGCCGTTCGGAATTTCAAAGAGCAGGTGAAAGACGAGATTCCCATTCTCGGCTGGATCGAAGGACCCCTTGCCGAAGCAGTCGACCTTTACGGCATGGACAACTTGATGATCGCCACCATGGACGAGGAAGATTTCGTCCTCGATCTGATGGATTTCATTGTCGAAATGGAACGCCGTTTTGCTCTGGCACAGATAGAAGCCGGTGCCACCATGATTGGCATTGGAGACGCCGCGGCATCGCTCGTTTCACCGGGCTTCTACGAAGAACACGTTGCTCCGCGCGAGAAGGCACTGGTCGATTCTATCCACGAGGCAGGAGCGCGTGTCCGCCTCCACATCTGTGGCAACGTGAAAGGGAAATTTCAGGCCATGGCCTCCACCGGAGCCGACATGATCGATATCGACTATCCTCAAGCTCTCTCGGATGTACGCGAGGCCGTTGGCCCGGACATCGTTCTCTCAGGAAATGTCCATCCCGTGGAAGGTGTCTATAAGGGGACACCGGACAGCGTCCGCGAGGCTTTTGCCAAATGCCATGAAGAAGCTGGCGAGCGCTATATCCTGGCGGCGGGCTGCGAAATCCCGCCTGGCACGCCGGAGGAGAACGTCCGCGCCATGTTCAATTACGCCCTCTCGTCCTCATGATCCGCTCGGAAAAAGAAAAAATGCTGGCGGGGGGGATGTATGATCCCTCGGACCCGCAACTCCGAGAAGAACATTTGCGCGCACAGAGGCTGATGCGCTCCTATAACGAGTCCGCAGACCGCGAAGGGGAACGGCGGCGGCAGATCCTTGGCGAACTCCTTGGCCGAACCGGAAAAGAGATCCGCATCGAGCCGCCTTTTTACTGCGATTATGGATACAATATCTCTCTGGGCGAAAACTTCTTTGCCAACTATGGCTGCGTTTTCCTCGACCCGGCCAGCATTAGGATAGGGCACGATGTCATGCTCGCGTCCTATGTTCAGCTCTATACAGCCTATCACCCGGTTGATCCGGCGGAACGCTGCTCGGGGCGCGAACTTGCCGCGCCAATCCATATCGGTGATCGCGCCTGGCTCGGCGGCGGCGTGATCGTCCTGGCGGGCGTATCCATCGGAGAAAACACAACGGTCGGGGCGGGAAGCGTTGTCACCCGGGATCTGCCGCCAAACGTCGTGGCAGCGGGAAACCCGTGCCGGATTCTTCGGCAACTCTGAGCCAGCGCCTCAAACGGCCCGGCGCTGCACCGGCTGGCGAAGGTAAATCGCCGCAATATCCTCTGGCCGCTGTTCGGCGCCCTTTTCCAGGGCCTGAGCCGCCAGCACAGCCACGGCAGCGGGGCTGGCCTGAAGCCGGTCCGGCCGCGCCAACAGGCCGAGATGCGCCAGGTGTTCCTGATAATAGCGCCGCCCCCCCTCTCCGGCAAAAAGGCTGCGGCGTCCCTTCAGTTTCTCGTGCAATTCCCTTGGCTCGGCGGAAAACTCTTCGCCCGTCGGGATCAATCCGCCTCCGGAAATCTGATAGACGGAGCCGTATATCTCGTTCATGCGAGCGTCGAGCAGGGGAACGACGGCGTCGACGGACTCGCCGCTATACGCATGCAGGGCAAGCGCTTCGAGACTGGAAACCGTGACGCATTTGATTTTGAGAGACCAAGCGAGGCCCTTTATCAGGGTCAGCCCAACGCGCACCCCGGTAAACGATCCGGGGCCGTGGGAGGCCGCCACGGCATCGAGATCCTTCCACGCAAGGTTGGAATTCGCCAGGAGGCGTTCCGCCAGGCGAAGTCCCTCCCGGCTGTGAACACGGGAACCGGCCAGGGTCATCTGTCCCGTGACAGATCCATCCTCAAGCAACGCCACGCCGCCTGTTGGTGTGGAGGTTTCAAAGGCAAGCAGCCTCATGCGTCCTCCTTGCCGAAGGTTCGTCCATGAGCACGCACAAAGAAAGGCAGGCTGCCGGCCGCGGAATGGATGTCTATACGGCGCTTCGACGCATTTTCGACGGAAAGCTGGACTGAAAGAAAGGGATCCCCCACCGCCCCGGGGAAGTAATCGGCCCACTCGATGGCTCGGATGCTTTCGCGGGATTCCAAAGTGAAAAACCCCGTCGATTCAAGGTCATCCTCTGTTTCGAGCCGGTAAAAATCCCAATGTTCGAAGGCCGCGGGTTTGGTGTCATAGCTTCGGCAGAGCGTAAAGGTCGGGCTTTGCACGGGTCCCTCGATTCCAAGCCCGCGGGCGAGGCCGCGCGCAAACACCGACTTCCCAGCGCCCATGGGCGCTGTGAGCGCGATTGTGTCTCCCGCCAGAAGATACGGAGAAAGACAACGCGCGAGGGCTTCGGTTTCCGCCTCGCCTTTTGTATAGACGGAAAGCCTGCCGCCGGGCTGAGTTGCCGCTCCCCAGACGGGCCGGCCAAAATCCGCTGGCTGGCTATCCGATTCGATCTCTAGTCCTTCCGCGTGGGGTGCGGTGAGAGACTCCCACGGCGGATAGACGGCGAGCACTTCGCGCAGCGGGAGATAGACAAATGGCCGCCGGGCGATCCAGGGGTGGGGCAGTTGGAGAAAATCATTTTCCACCACGTGATCGTCGCAGGCCAGTAAATCCAGGTCAATCGTCCGCGGGCCCCATTTTTCCGAGCGCTGCCGGCCGAGGGTGTCTTCAATGAGCTGGAGATCTCGAAGAAAATCTTCCGGAGGATTCGTGTGCTTTGCAGCGAGAACTGCGTTGAGAAACGGATCCAGGTCTTCACGCCCCCAGCCCGCGCTTTCATAGAGCCGGGAGGTGGAAAGGATTTCAACGCCCGCAAGGCGGTCGACCATCGACAGGGCGCGGTCGAGCCACATCTTCCGGTCGCCGATGTTTGATCCAAGCGCGATGGCGCTGCGGTGGTCAGGATCCATCGCCGCTTCCGACTTCCTGTTCTTTCTTGTTCTCGTCCGAGCCCTTTTTATCTTCGTCCTGTTTCTTGTCCGGCTTGTCGGGGATGCCAAACTTCTCCAGGCGATATCGGAGCGTCGCGCGGCTCAAACCCAAAAGCTTGGCTGCCGCGGACTTATTATACTTCGTCCGGATCAGGGACTGGTTGAGCAGCTCTTTCTCGTGATCCTCGAGCGAAAAGCCGACTTCCGGAATGCGGAATGGCCGCCACGGGGAAACATTGCGCGCGCCTTCCCCAGCGGGCCCGGGGGACATTTCCCCTTTCTGGCTTCCAGCTTCAGGCTCTTTGGCTTTGCCGGCAGCAGCGGGCCCGGCAGCCGACTCGCCGCTGATCGGCCCGAGAGACGGCCCGAAAGAGCCAAGGGCTTTATCCGCGCCAAGCCGCCGCAACCGGTCGAGCGTATCGATTTTCAGCATTTGGGGCTGGAGCACGTCTCCATGAAGCAGAATGACCGAACGCTCGACGGTATTTTGAAGCTCGCGCACGTTGCCATCCCAACGATGGGAGAGAAGCAGGTCTTCCGCCTCTGGGGATATGCGCGGCACTTTCTTGCCCATTTCACGGCAGAAGCGTTTCAGGAAATGCTCTGTCAGTGGAATTATATCCGCCGGCCGGTCGCGAAGCGGAGGAATCACAATGGGGAAGACATTCAGACGGTAGAACAGGTCTTCGCGAAAATCCCGCTGCTGGACCATGTCGGCCAGATTGCGATTCGTCGCTGCGATAAAGCGGATATCCGTGCGGATCGTCTTCAGCCCGCCCACGCGCTCGAATTCCTGGTTTTCCAGCGCGCGGAGGACCTTTGACTGCAGCGTAATCGCCAACTCGCCAATTTCGTCGAGAAAAAGAGTGCCGCCGTTGGCCAGCTCAAAACGCCCGCGCTTCGCTTCCTGCGCCCCCGTGAAGGCGCCGCGTTCGTGGCCAAACAGTTCGCTTTCCAGCAGATTCTCGGGAATCGCCGCACAATTGATCGCCACGAAGGGGCCGCGCGACCGCGCCGAGGCTTCGTGAATCGCGCGGGTCACAAGCTCTTTGCCCGTGCCCGATTCGCCGTAAACCATGACCGTGGAATTCGAGTGGGCCACCTGCTGGGAGAGGTCGAGCACCTCGTGCATTTGCGGGCTTTCGGCAATGATGGCGTCGAAGGCGTAACGCGACCGCAGTTCCGTGCGCAGGACCTTGTTCTCTGCCATGAGTTGGCCGCGCTCGAGGGCCTTTTCCACAGCCAGGTGGATCCGGGTCTCGTCAAATGGCTTGGTAATATAGTCCGTCGCGCCCTTTTGCATCGCTTCCACAGCGGAATCGATCGAGCCATAAGCGGTAATGACGACGATCGGGACATCGGCGGAGCGGGCCTGGATGCCTTCGATCACCTCCAGCCCGTTCACTTTGGGAAGCCGGAGGTCAGTGATAGCGAGGTCAATTTGGGACTCTTCAAATTTCTGAAGAGCCTCCTCGCCATCCTCGGCGAGGATCAATTCATGCCCTTTATTGCTCAAAAGCATGCCGAGCAATCGGCGCATGCGTTCTTCGTCTTCTGCGATTAGAATACGGGCCATAGGTGTTTCGCCGCGCGAAGGCGCAAGTTCGGGAGTTGTTTGAAAAAGCGGCTCCCTGAATCGGACAAAGGCTTTAAAATCAGGGAAGTGAGAGGGCTTTGCTCTCGTCGCCTTAAGCGCAGGGAGCCAGTTTCATGCACAGGCGACAATCAAAAAGCCCTCTTTGCCCTGGAAAACGCCCGGCGGCGCTGCTAGAAGCAAACCGATCTCCGGGCAAGGCGCCCTTATGTTCGGAGAGGGAGACAATAGGATCAAAGTCTGGCTCATGAGGGTTTGACAACCGCCGCCATGACTCCCATTTTTTCGCACCCTAATCTTTCACAAGGCGATCCTTTCCGACTCGAACATGAGAAAAGCCATCGTTATCCAGTTCCTCCTCGTTGCCTGCTCGCTTGTTGTCCTGTTCTACGTCGTTTTTCACGACAGTTCGTACATCGAGGTGCCGACAGAAATCCGAATCCGAACCGGCGGAGAGGCTTCGGCTCTGGAACCAGTGGAGCGAAATGACTCCGGCGCCGGAGAAAGTCGAAACACGCAAACTGATGGAGCAAGTGCCGGGGGGAGTGGACAGGAAGAAACAGGTCAGTCGGCTCAGCCGCAAAACCGCCCGCCGGTGGATGGTATGGTGCGCCGCGCTGGCGAGACAGAAACGTCCTACTCGAACCAGGAAAATCAAAACGAACAAGACCGACAAGCCGAAACGCTTTACAGATAATCCCGAAAGATTGGACCATTGATTATGCTCACTCTGCTGTCGAAACTCCCGATCTCCTGCACTTTCGCGGGCCTCATGGCCTTGATTTTACCCGTGGGAGCGCCGAGCCAGGGAGTGAGCCTGGCGGATGAAGAACTGCTTCCCGCGCCAGCCCGCCAATACCTCCTCGATGGTCCCGATATTTACGAGGTGGGACGCCGGAGCAAGGATCTCATCGTTCAGGATTTGAATGGCGATGGGTTGCTGGATATGGCGGTCTTCACGAACGAGAAAAGCCTCCTTCAGCTTTTCTACCAGGAAAAAGATCCCCAAGAGAATGAAAAGCCTTTTCGCGAGGAGGTGCTGACACTGGACCGCATCGTTCGCATGGCTGTTTCCCTCGACGTGGATGGAGACGGGCGCATGGACCTGCTCATGTCCTCTTCCCCCCCGCGCCTTTCTGTCATGTATCAAAACGACTCGGGGGGGCTGGAATCTCCCGTGGAGGTTCCCGTTGAAGCACAGCGTCTCTCCCTGGGCGATTTGACCGGAAACGGCCGCGATGATGTGCTCGTCTACAATGAACAGAAATTCCAGGTTCTTCCAAGCCAGAAGCGCGGGATCTCCCTGGAGCCCTCGATGGAGTTCTATACAACGGGCGAACCCGCCAGCCACCCCATGATCATCGATTTTGATGGCGACGGACGGAATGACATCGTCTACCATAACTCGCGAAGTTTCGAAGAACTGGTTGTGCGGCTCCAATCTTCGGAGAAGACATTTCCTTTCGAGACACGAATGGAAACGGCGACTTTGCGCCTGGTCGCTCCGGTCGATCGGGGAAGAGGAGAAAAGGGCGCCATCGCCGCCGTTCACAACGTGACTCGGTCGATGATTCTGCTCGAAATGGATGGACAACGAAACGACGGCGGCCAGGCCTCCCCAGTCCCCCTTTCCCGATTCCAGACCATCCCGTTCAACACGGACCTCCGTTCGGGAAACACCTACCCCACCGCGGCCGATGTGAATGGTGACGGCCGGACAGATGTCGTCGTTGCGTCTCCGGACCTCTCCACCATGCGTGTCTATTTCCAATCACGCGGCGGCACCCTGGAAGAGAAGCAAATGCCGACGCTCCAGGGGGTGGAAGAAGTCATCCCCGTATCCGATGGCCGCGGCAAGCCCCAGGGGCTGGTGCTCTTCTCCTCGGGTGAGAAAGCAGTGGCCTATGCCCGCTATCATGAGGAAAGCGATGTGATGCCGTTTCCGAAAGTGCTGCCGGTTTCCGGGGAACCACGCGGCGTCGCGGTGTTCGACGCAGGAGACGAAAGGGTGCTCGCCGTAATTGGGAGCGAGGACGGATCCGGCCTTCCGGTATTGAAAGGCTATCCCCTCGGAGAAGCAGGCAAGCTCGGCGAGGGCCGCTCCCTTTTTGCGGAGGGCCAGCCGAAGGAGAAGACATCACTTTCCGACATGGATATTGTTGGCCTGGAAGCGCTGGACATCAATCGCGACGGAAGGCGCGACCTCGTTGTCTATGCGGATTTCAAAGCGGCTGCAATCCTGATGCAGAATGAGAACGGCCAGTTTGAAGAGTTCCGCGCGACATCGACCGTTCTGGAAGGCTTGCTCTCTGGAGCCAAACCGCGCCTCATCGATGCGGCTCAATTTGGCTTTGGAGAAACCGGCGAATCCGCTCTCGCGTTGAAAGAGCAGTTCCTGAGGGCCTTCACGATCGACGACCAGGGCAATGTGGAAGTAGAGCATCAGCTGAATGGCCGGAATGCTTCCGCCCGGCTTCAGGCGGCAGCCGTGGGAAGCCTCCGCGGAAAAGACTCCCGAGAAGTCGTCTTGCTCGATCGCGGAAATCGCGTCCTGACAATTTACGGCCGCGAGTCAGGCGACCCCGGATTCGAACTGCTGGTGAATACCGAGCTAGACAACGGCGATTATAACGCGGTGCGCGTTTTTGATTTAGACGGCGACGGAAAAGACGACATTCTGCTCTCCGCGGACGACCGGTTAACGGTGATTTACACCCGGCCGTTCCAGACGGAACTGAAGACCATTGCCCGCGCTGCCACGGCTGACGAGGAGGGCGGCTATGGAATGCTTTACCCGGCGGAGTTGACCGCTGGCGGCGACCCCGAAATCGCCGCCATCGAGATGAAGGAAAATCTCATGGAACTCTTTCTGCTCGGTGAAGACAAGGAAGGCAATCCAGCGCTCCACCGCTTTTACCAGTTCAAGATGTTTGACAACGAGCGGACGGTCGCGCGACAAGTCAATCTGAACGCTCCGGCAGAACCGAGGGCGCTGCAGGCTGCGGACCTTGACGATGATGGGCGCAACGAAATCGTCACCTTGATGCACGATAACATTGTGATCTATTTTCCCACAGATGAATCAGACCAGGAACAGTAAGAATCAAAGAGGCGACCATGGCGAATCACCGGCGACCGGATAATATGACCTATCCGGATTGGTATAAGGATACGATCTTCTACGAAGTCAGCGTGCGCGCCTTCAAGGACTCGAACGCTGATGGAATCGGTGACTTTTCCGGCCTCACGGAGATGCTTCCCTATATACGGGAACTGGGGTGCGATTGTATCTGGCTCCTTCCCTTTTACCCGTCGCCGCTCCGCGACGATGGTTACGACATCGCCGATTATTATAGCATCAATCCCGATTACGGGACGCTCGCGGACTTCGAGCGCATGCTCGATCGCGCCCACGAGCTGGGCATCCGTGTTATCGCCGACTTGGTCGTGAACCATACAAGTATTGAGAATCATTGGTTTCAGGAAGCGCGGAAAGACCCGAACTCCCCCTATCGCGACTACTATGTCTGGTCCGACGACCCGGAGAAGTATTCCGAGGCGCGAATTATCTTTGTCGACACTGAGACGTCGAACTGGACCTACGACCATGTCGCCGGAAAACACTACTGGCATCGCTTTTTCAGCCATCAGCCAGACCTGAATTTCGAGAACCCCGCGGTCAAAGAAGAACTCTTCCGCGTCGTCGATTTCTGGCTGGGCAAGGGCCTGGATGGTTTCCGCGTTGATGCCGTGCCCTATCTTTTCGAAGAAGAAGGAACGAATTGCGAGAACCTCCCGCAAACGCATGAGTTCTGCAAAGAATTGCGCGCGCACGTCGATAAGCACTGGCCGGGCGCCCTCTTGCTGGCCGAAGCCAATCAGTGGCCGAGCGAAGTCGTCGAGTATTTCGGAGACGGCGATGAATTCCACATGTGCTTTAACTTCCCCATTATGCCGCGCATGTTTATGGCCATCCGCAAGGAGGACCGCCAGCCTGTCGAGGACATCATCTACAATCTCCCGGAAATTCCAGAAAACTGCCAGTGGTGCACGTTCTTGCGGAACCACGATGAACTGTCGCTGGAAATGGTCACGGACGAAGAACGTGACTATATGTATGCGGAGTATGCACGGGATCCCCGCATGAAGCTGAATATCGGGATTCGCCGGCGCCTTTATCCACTCATGGAAAACAACCGCCGCGCCATCGAACTCCTCCACAGCATGCTGCTCTCTCTGCCCGGTTCGCCCATCCTTTATTACGGAGATGAAATCGGCATGGGCGACAATATCTATCTCGGAGACCGGCATGGCGTCCGGACTCCGATGCAGTGGACCGGCGATCGCAATGCGGGCTTTTCCAAGGCGGACCCCAGCCGGCTTTACTGCCCACCGATCAGCGATCCCGGCTATAACTACCAGGGGGTCAACGTGGAAGCAGCGGAACGTTCGCCGTCCTCATTTCTGAATTGGCTCAAAATGCTTATCCGCGTGCGGAAAAGCTATCCGGCGTTTTCCCGGGGAAAAATCAAATTCCTGCATCCCAAAAACACGCGGGTTGTCAGCTACCTGCTTCAACATAATGGACAGTATATGCTGGTGGTGAACAACCTGTCCCGTTTCTGTCAATACGTGGAGTTGGATCTGAAGCCGTTTGCCGCAATGACCCCGCGGGATTGCTTCAGCCTCAACGACTTCCCCGATATCGGCGACCTGCCCTACCTGGTCACCCTCGGCCCGCATGGATTCTACTGGTTCGAGTTATACCACAGGCCCGAGGCCCGGAAAACAAACGCCTACTAAGCGTCCATTGAAAGCGCCTTGAAATGACTGGCCGGAGCGAAGAGCCCCGGCCAGTCTTCTTTTTAATGGCCGGTTGATACCTCAAATGGGATCCAGTTTCTCGACCCGGTCAAGAAAGGACCTGACCCACTTGAACACGTCGTTCTCGAAAACGACTTTGCGGAGGCCTCTCATCCTTTGCTGGCGTTCTTCCAGCGGCATCTTGAAAGCCCGATAGATGGCATCGGCCACCCCGTCGCAGTCGTGGGGATTGACAATCAAGGACCCCTCATGCATCTGGGGCGCCGCGCCGGCAAACTCGCTGAGAATCATGACGCCCTCATCTTCCACGCAACTCGCAACGTATTCTTTGCAAACGAGGTTCATTCCGTCTTTCAGCGAAGTAACAACACAGATTTCCGCGGCGCGATAATATCCCAGCAGTTCGCTCTGCGGAACGGAGCGGAACATATAGTGGAGAGGCGTCCAGCCACGCGTTGCAAAACGCCCATTGATACGCCCGACGGTGGTATCAAGCTGGGACTTCCACTTTTGATATTCGGGCACATGCTGGCGGCTGGGGACGACAATCTGTGCGAGAGAGATTTTCTCGCGCAGCTCCGGGTACTTCTCGAGGGCGCGTTCGAAAGCGAGAAACTTCGCGGGAATTCCTTTTGTATAGTCGAGCCGGTCAACGCCGAGCATGAGCTGCTGGTTCTCGAAATTCTCGTGAATATACCAGGCGCGATCCTGCACTTCCTGCTGCCGCGCGCGCTGGTCGAAGTCCCGGGAATCGATACTGATGGGAAAGGCGCCCGCGCTGACTTTGCGGCGGCCGACAGTGATTTCGTCGTACTGCTCGCCTTCGGAGACTTCAGCCTCCGGGACGAATTGGCGAACGCACTGGGAAAAATTGCGCAAGTCCCGTGCATTTTGAAATCCCACAAGGTCATAGTCCAAAAGGGCATCAATCAATTCCGCGCGCCAGGGAAGACGCGCGAAGATATCGGGAGGCGGAAACGGAATATGAAGGAAATAGGCGAGAGAGTTCTTGAACCCCATTTCACGGAGTTCACGCCCCACCATAATGAGCTGGTAATCATGAACCCAAACAATATGGTCCGGCTTCACCGATTCCGCGAGCACCTGGGCGAAGATTCGATTGGATTCCACATAATCGAGCCACTTTTCGCGTTCAAATTTCGCGTGGCCAAGAAGATCGTGAAACAGCGGCCACAGGGTTTCATTGGAAAAGCCGTAGTAAAAGCCTTCAACAAGGTCAGCGCTGAGATTCACCGCGTGGAATTCACAGCCAAGCTCGCCTCCGACCTTCTCCAGCAGTTCATCCAAAGGCGCATCCTCAACGGCCTCCCCGGGCCAGCCGACCCAACTGCCGCCGTACTGGCGAAGCACCGGCTTGAGAGCCGTGACGAGCCCGCCGGAGCCTGGCTCCACCTGCCATCCACCGCTCTCCTTGTTCTTAACGACAATCGGAAGGCGGTTTGATACAATAAGCAATGGTCTTGGCATTATATATCTCCTTTCTGGGTTGCGGCGTGCCATCGATCAAAGAACGACAGAACGCCTTCCGGCATGGGAATTCGTATATGCGCGCTGGTTTCTCGCGGTTCATTGCGCACCAGGACGGATAGACCGCGCTCGCCGAGAGCCCGAAAGCCATCCTCATCGGTCTTGTCGTCGCCGAGAAAAGCGGTCGCGCGGTCCTCGCCGCGATGCTCTTCCAGCAGTTGGTTCACCGCGTCGCCTTTCGTACGCCCGGGAATGGCGAGTTCGATCCCGCCATCGAAATAAAGAACCTTCAACGATTGCTCTTCCGCAATGCGATGCCAGGAGTCCTCGAACTGTTCCACCATCCGCTTGCGGTCTTCTTCCGGAACACCGCGCCAGTGAAACGCCAGGCACCCGGTTTTTAATTCCAACTTGTCCTCTGGAACGATTTGAAGCAGTTCTTCGCGGTTCTTTTCCAGAACCTTTTGCAGATCCGCCGTCACACCGAAATAACTCATCTCTCCGTTGATATTGCGAAACTCCCGGCCATGACATCCCCAGACCTCGACCGGGTTTTTCAGGCCCGCAAGGGTGGTCAACTCCTCACAAGGGCGCCCACTGACAAATACGACCCGCGTATCCCCGCCGGATTCGAGGATCGCATCGATCCGCTCGCGAATCCCCGGAGCGGGAATCGCCTGCAGCCGGTCCTCGACAAAAGGAGCGAGAGTCCCATCGTAATCGAGCAGAAGCAGGCCGCGCTTTTTCGCTGCAAGGTTCCGAAAGA
Source organism: uncultured Candidatus Sumerlaeota bacterium (assembly GCA_964346275.1). GTDB lineage: Bacteria > Sumerlaeota > Sumerlaeia > SLMS01 > SLMS01 > CAYFUR01. The sequence continues at coordinate 6,628 of CAYFUR010000071.1, read as the reverse complement.
AAGAATTTAAACGTTGCGTATCGTCCATGAGCGTCCACTCCCAAAGCGTCTTCTATGCGCCGGAGGCACCCACCTCCTCGTAAACCGTCGTTCTCTGGACTGGGCGCCGGCCACACTCCCTGACAACGCGGCTCAATTCTTCAGCTGTCATGCCCTGGGGCGTCTTCGCTCCGGCGTCGTGATAAATCTCTTCGTGAACCACCGTCCCGTCTATATCGTTTGCGCCAAACCACTGGGCCAGCTGCGCCTGCTTGATTCCAAGCATGATCCAGTAGGCTTTGATGTGCGAAATATTATCCAGCATGAGGCGCGAGATCGCGACACTCTGCAGTTCGAGGAAACCGGACGGTGGCGGCAAGTGGCTGAACTCGGTGTTCGCGGGATGAAAGCTCAGGGGGATGAAACACTGAAAGCCGCCAAACTGGTCCTGGTGCTCGCGCAAACGAAGCAGGTGATCAATGCGATGGCGCGGCTCCTCGATATGGCCGAAAAGCATGGTGCAGTTGGACTTGATTCCCCGGGTGTGCATTTCCCGGTGGGTTTCAAACCAGGTGTCGGCGTTGCATTTATGCTCGCAGATTTGCTCGCGAATTTCCGGATCGAAAATTTCCGCGCCCCCGCCGGGCATGGAACCCATCCCCGCTTCGATGAGCGCATTGATCACTTCGCCGATAGACATTTTCGACATCTTTGCAATGAAGGCGACCTCCACCGGCGTCAGTGTCTTAATATGCACGTCGGGGAATGCGGTTTTTAGCGATCGTATATAAGCTGTGTAGTATTCCAGCTTGAGCCGCGGGTCGATTCCGCCGACCAGGTGGATTTCCGTGCATCCTTCGGGCATGCTGCGGCGGGCGCGCTCGACGATTTCATCGGCGGATAGCATATAGCTGTTTTCATCGAAGGCTTTTCGGCCGAAAGCGCAAAAGCCGCAAGAGGCAAAGCACGTATTCGTCGGGTTAATGTGCAGGTTGACATTAAAATATGTTTGATCGCCATGAAGGCGCTCGCGGACAGAATTTGCCAGGGCGCCGATCGCGGGGAGATCGAAGCTGTCGTAAAGCGCCAGGCCATCCTGGAAATCAAGGCGCTCGCCCGCTTCGATTTTTTCAGCAATGGGAGCGAGGCGCTTATCTGATAAAGGAATCATGATCGAATCGAGAAAAATCCTTGCAGGGGTGCGTGGGCGCATAAGTTCCCACAACACCGTGATGATGCAAACTATAAGCCGGATTACAACCGGCGAACAAGCAAGGAATCCCCGTTCCACCGGGGATTTCCTTCTCGATGAGGCTCATCAGGGCGATTTTCAAAGCCTCCGGATCGGGCCCGCTTCCTTCTCCGCGGAGGCCACAGACGCCTTGGGAAAGCCCATTTCGGCCAGAGTCGCCTGGATCAGCTCTGCAAAGCGCGGCCCGGCGATGACCTCGCTCTCCCAGTGGCCGATCAGGAGCGTTGTGATGCCGCGATGCTCGGCTTCGTGGGCGTCGTGGTGTGACAGTTCCCCTGTGATAAAGAGGTCCGCGGTGCCCTCCTGCCAGTCGTGGATAATACTGCCTCCGGCGCCCGTGCAAACCGCAACGCGTTCCACCTTCTTTTTCGAATCGCCAATCAATGCCACGGAATTCAGCTTCAAGCGCCGTTTCAAGTGCGTCACGACCTGGGACACCGGCATCTTCTTTTTCAAGTTCCCGATCAGTCCCAGCCCGGCGCTGGCCACCGGGTCCGGCTCCACCGGATAAATATCGTAGGCCATTTCCTCATAAGGATGGGCCTGCGAGACGGTGAGGAGCAGTGTGCGGAGAAGATGCTTCGGGCAAACGGTTTCCAGGCGAACTTCTTCCTCGTGTTGAATCTCTCCCACCGTTCCCGACCAGGGGTCGGCCCCTTCCAGAGGCTTGAAGGTGCCCGTCCCCGGGGTGCGAAAAGTGCAGTGGGAATAATCGCCAATGACTCCGGCCCCGGCGGCGGAAACGGCATCGATCACCTGATCGATGTGGCTCACAGGAACGAAGACGACGAATTTGACCTCTGGCGCGCTGGCGGGGGCGGGCTTGAGAAACCGCCGTCCCGCCGCCTGGAGATCAAGCGCGTCAGCCAGGACACCGTTTGTCCCATAGGCGACCGAATCGAAATTCGTATGGGCCGCAATAAGAGCCTGCTTCTGCCGGATAATCCGGGTGCCGAGCGCGGGAACAACGTGGTCTTCGCGGAAAGTTTTCGCCGGCCGGAAAATCAGCGGGTGGTGTGTGACAAGCGTTCCGGCGCGGCGCTGGCGGGCTTCCGCGAGAAACCCATCGGTAATCTCGAGTCCGACGAGGATGCGGCCCGCGGGCGCGTCAGGATGGCCGAACTGCAGACCCACATTATCCCAGCTCTCCGCCAGCCGGAACGGGGCGATCTGATCAACCGCAGCCAGGACGTCGGCCACGCGGGGGCTCTTCTTTTTCTGCCGAGGCATATAACCTCCTCAGGATCGGGGTGTGATTGACTTCAGATGGAGGCCTCCAGGGCGGCGCCGCTGAGAAGGTCCCGGATCTTCCGCACCGACCGGGCATCGCGTCCGGGCCGTGTATCGCTGGCCAGGATCGTCGTAAGGCATCGCTCGATCTGTTGGGCCAGTTGGCGGCAATGGCCGGGCCGCTGGCTCGGATCCTTCGAAAGCATCATGGAAATCATCTCGGAAAGAACCGGCGGCACCCCGCGAGCCACTTCCTCGGCGGGGACCAGGGGCTGCTCGCGGTGTTTCCGAAGAATCTCGGCCCGTGTCGCCCCCCGGAAAGGTTCGACTCCCGTGACGAGATGATAAAGCGTCGCCCCAATGGAATAAATGTCCGTCCGCGCGCCGGCATTGCTCCCATTCTCCGCCATTTCGGGAGCCCGGTAAAAGGGAAGGCCCCGGAAAAGCATTTCGTAAGTGTCGATGTCAGCTTGTTTCCCGGTCAGATTCTTCCCCAGGCCAAGATCCGCCAGTTTCACCTGTTTCGACCGGGTGATCAGGATGTTGCGCGGCTGGATGCCCCGGTGGATCACCCCTTTTTCGTGAGCGACCGCGAGAGCTTCACAAACAAGCTGTATCGCAATCAACGCCTGAGGCGGGTCCAGGCGGCGATTCAGATCGAGCAACTCGCGAAGGCTCATGCCATCGGCATGCTCCATCACAATAAAGTGGAATCCCGCCTCTTTCCCGCAATCCAGAACCTGAACAATGTTGGGATGCTCGACAGCACGCGCCCGAGAGGCTTCCTCGAGAAGCTGGTCGGCAAATTCAGGATCCAGTCGGGAAAGGGAAGGAGAAAGAACCTTGACCGCGACCGGTGCCCTGAGCCGGGCCTGCACACCAAGATAGATCACGCCAGTCGGGCTGGAACTCAGTTGAGAACGGATTTCGTAATCGCCAAGGCGCTCTCCAACAAGGGCTTCAAGGGCGAGCTGTCCCGTATCCGAGTCTTCGGAAATCTGCTCGATAATATCGACGGTATCGAGGGGGTTGCTTTTGGGTAGCGAAGTGCCTGTCGTCTCAACATCGAAGGAGTCTTCGGTATCTGATTCATCGCGATTGGACTGGATGGTTTCGAGAACGGCGGGGTCGGCGGACGAGGTGTCCTCCCGGATTGGACGTGATGCTTCCTGGCGATAAGCCTCAAGGGAGGCTCGAACATCTCCCAGAGACATCTCATCATCCATCGCCATTTCGAGAGCGTTTTCCAGGTCCATATTGATGAACCCACGCTGGCGGATGATTCCCCACGGGCTTGGCTGGCCCTTGCGGGAAGAATCACGCAGACATTCCTCGAACTGCCCCTCGGTGAGGAGCCGCATTTGGACCAGAAGGTTTTTTAATTCATTCTGCTTCATCGGAGCCGGCGTCTTTCCTTCAGAACGGTGCTATTCGTCAAGCGCGGGGATTCAGAATGCAAGAAACGTTTTCCCCCGAGGCTTCTCAATGGGGAAAACTCAGTTCTCAGGACGGTACAAATACCGGGGATCCCCCCGGGCCAGCCGAATCGATTCATCGAGATAGTAATGCTTGAGAAGCGCATCACGCATCTCTTTGGTAAACCCATAGAAGTATTCATCTTCCAGGTTTTTCTCCGTCAGAATCAAAGCGAATCGTCCGCTGGCGATCTGGTCCACCAGGACGGTATCGTCCCATTTCCCTTCGCGGGCGAGTTGCGCCATGATAAACGGCTGATAAAGAACCTCTTTGCCCGCCATGAGGCTGGCCGCGATGTCTTCCGAGAGGACTTCTCCGTCAACATTCAGCAGTTCCATCACAAGGAACTGGGCAGGGGCCGCTTCCGCCTGTTGGAAAGGCCGGGGAAAGGCGATGGAACGGATGGGATCACGCGCCATGCGCCAGCCGTGCAGCGCCAGCAGAAGCACCGGCGCCAGAAAAAGAGCCACGCGGGGTATGGCGATGGGGCCGGTCTTTCTCAGGGAGCAGAGAAAAGCCCCAAGGGCCCATCCCGTCAAAAGATTCGCCACAACATGAAATTCAAGAAAGTAGTTCACCGCCGACCCGGCCTTGCCAACACCGGCGAGGGAAATGCCACAGAATCCCGTATAGATGAAAAGAGCCATAACAGGGGGAGTAAAGAGCGGAGACTTTCTGAAAAGCAAGAGAGCGCCAATCGCGGCCGCGACCGCTGCAAGGATGCTCCAGCGGGCAAAAAACCAGAGATGCCGCAGCATGGAAATGACGGCGTCCCAATGGAACTCGTTGGCGTTATAGACAACAGTGTGAAGCCAGAAGCGGCCGCCGGTCAGCACCAGCAGAAGAAGGCCAGCAAGCAGGCCGCCGCCCACGCTCCAGGCAAGGAACAGGCCCGCCCGGCGCCATTCCCGCTGAATCCCCAGGACAACGAGAATGGAGAGGGGGACGAAGATCTGGGTTTGTTTTGTATAGAAGGCGAGAATCGTCAAAACCGCGGAGACCGGAATCCAGTATTTCGCCGGGCCGCGAAAAGCAGCCAGCAGGGCGGCGAGGCCAAAGAAGATCGCAGGGAGATCCACGCGCGCATAGCCGATCCAGTGGCCGAGATCATAGGTCGCGAGAAAGAGCCCGGGGGCCAGGATCGCCGGAAACGGGGAACGTGTTTCCAGCAGGATATACCCCGCCATGAGGATTACGATCCCAAGAACGGCAAGAAGAACCAGAAACCTCCCCGGGCCCAGGGATGGATCGGAAAACAGCAGCGCCGCCGCATAGACAGTGGGATACACGGGCGTATAGTTGTCGACCAGGTAGGGCTCCTCCTCGATGGGAAGATAAAGCCCCTCGCCGTTGGCCAGGCGCTGGGCCTGGTGGAGCAGAAATCCTTCCTCGCGGTCGAGTTGGTAGGGATAGTTGCTGATAACGCTCGTCGAGTAAGCGATGGGCCGGGCTCCAAGCCAGACAAAAAGAAGGCACAACACGAGAAGGGCGGACTGGAAAAACCACCAGGGCCACGCCCTGGCGGGCCGGGATGGGGTTGATTCATGAGACTCGCGGGCGCTCATGGCTTGTGCGCGGCCAGAACCCGCTCCAGGGCCATATAGACATCTTGGGCTTTCATGGCTTCCATGCAGAAAACGGGCTGTGGGCATTCTTTCAGATAACAAGGCGAGCAGGAGAAGTCTGTCACAATCTTCTCGCCCTTGCCATAGAGATCAACTTCCTGGTGGCAGGTGGGGCCGAACCAGGCGACCACGGGCTTGCCCAGAGCAATGGCGATATGCATTCCGAGGGAATCCGCGCTGAGCACCACATCGCATCGGTTGACAAGCCCGAAGAAGACTTCCAGCGGATTATCCGTTCCCGCGTCGAAAATCCTTTCGTCAGCCAGGTCGCCGGCGCTTTCCATCAATGCCGAGTGCAAATCACGTTCGCGCGGTCCGCCAAGCAGCACCAGGGCAAAGTCGTCGCGCTCCCCCGCCATGCGCACAAATTCCGCCATGTTGCCCTCCGTCCAGCCCTTGGTGGCGAAAACGGGGCCGCAGCCGGTGTTGAGCCCGACGACGGTTTTGCCCGCGGCTTTCCCCTCCGTGATTTCCCGCCACCGCTGCGCCGCCTTCGTTTCCGCCTCTCCATCAATCTCCAGGCGATAGGGCTGGCCATTGTAAGACAACTCGCACATCTCGGAAACGATCTCGGGAACGCTCTTCTCATTCTCGTAAAATTTCAATGGGTCGGACAGCCCGAGGCGGAGCGCATACATGGAGGCCTCGTTCCACACGGTCACCGTGTTATAGACCGTGGGAGCAAAACCCTGTTTGCGGTCGGCGGAGAGCCGGCGGGAAAGGGCGAGGGCGTGTTTGTCTTTATCAAGGCAAAGCAGCCGGGCAAAATGCCGCCCCTCCAGCGCCTCCAGCCCCTCGGGCGAGAAGGAATGGATCTCATCCACGTTTGGATCGCGGACGAGGCACTCGCTCCCCCGATCCGTCAGCCAGACGATCCAGGAGGTGGGATGCTCGGCCTTGAGGGCGGGAAGGATCGCCTTGGTGCGCAGGACATCACCCATCGCGCCGAGCTTGATCACCAGGATTTGCTCGCCCCGGGGCTCATAGTGCGGGCAATCGGGACAGCCGTGGTATTTCCCACAAGGCTTGTATCCCGTATAGAAGCGGCAGTCGAATTTGATTTCAT
>CAYFUR010000070.1:0-19715 GCA_964346275.1 uncultured Candidatus Sumerlaeota bacterium | reverse complement strand
TAAAAAGAGAGTCCGCCCAGCCGGGACACTGGGCGGACACTGCAGGGAAGGGGACAAAGGGAAACTACACATGAAAAGGAAGCGCGGTTCGTGCCAACTTCCTGTTAGTCATTTCCTTCAGCCAGTTTTTTGGCTTTTGCGGCCAGTTCACTGCCGCATACCTGCACAAACTCCAGGTTTTGGAACTGCTCGGTGGAAATCGACGGGCCTGTGTTCTCGCAGCGCTGGCTGAAAACATCCGCCAGTTCAGCCGCGATTTCATCCGGGGTGCGCCCTTCGATCTGGTGGCGTTCAAGCATATGCACCACTTCGCCATCTTTGAAGAGGGCAACCGAGGGGCTGGAGGGGGGAAAGTTCGTGATGTAAGAGCGGGCGCGGCTTGTTGCCTCGCGGTCCACGCCGGCAAAGACCGTGGCGATGTTGTCCGGGATCTTCGCGTTTTGAAGAGCGGCGGCCACGCCGGGGCGCGCGCCGCCCGCGGCGCATCCGCAGACCGAGTTGACGACCAGAAGCAGGGTGCCTTTTTGATCCTTCAGCTCGGCATCCACGTCTTCCGGGCTGCGCAGGGATTTCGCGCCCACGGCTTCAAGTTCTTCGCGCATGGGACGAACGTCTTCTTCCGGATAACCGGGCTGGGCGAATTGAAAGAGCGACATATTCAGTGAACCATTCCGATGGAGATATTTTTGGGAATTTCCCGGCGGAATGCGCATTCTCCGCATTTCACCAGGCTGCCTACACTCCTGATCAAAAAGCACACCAGACCTGGCAGCCACCTTTGAGGCAACCCATTGAAAAAGCCGTTTCCATCTCAATCGCCTTTGCCAACGACCCGGCTCAACCTCATCTCCAGACCCGATCCTGGAGAGTTCCTTTGACCGGTTAAGGAATCGCGGTTGACGTGCTCGGAAAAAAACGGTGACTTTTCAGAGATAGACTACGGAAATTACGGCCCGTAGCCTCAGCAGAAATCCATGCCACTTTATGGAGCCAATACGTAACCTGAACAAGGAGGCAGTTGCCACATGGATCCCATGATCGCGGCACTGATCGGCGCAGCCGTCGGTGCGATTGCAGGCGTTCTTGGGGGCTACGTGGTTCGGGGTGTCAAAGGCAACCAGGCCAAACTGGAACTCGAACAGGAGCGGCTCCGGCTGGAGACGCTCCGGAAAGAGGCGGAAAAGGAAGCGCTCGAAGTCGTCCGCAAGGCAGAAGTCGAAGCCGAAAAGGACGCCGAGGAACGGCGAGACAAGCTCAATCGCGAGCTGAACAAGCGCCGCGGCGAAGTGGACCGCATCGAATCCCGGTTGAAAAAGCGCGAAGAGCAACTCGACCGGCGCGACGACGCGATGCTGCGGCGTGAAGAAGCGATCGAACGGAAGGATGAGAAGGCCGACGAGCTGCTGAAAACGGCTGAAGCAGAGCTGAAAGCAGCGGAAGAACGGCACGGCGACCTGGTCCGCCGGTGTGAAGAAGCCTCCGGCATGACCGCCGACCAAGCCAAACAGGTCCTTCTTTCCGAGCTGGAAAAAGACGTCCGGCAGGACGCCGCCAACTTGGTTCATCGTCTCGAACAGGAGACGAAGCAGCAGGCGGAGAAAAAGGCACGCCAGATCATCACCCTGGCGATCCAGAAAGTCGCCACGGACCATGTCTCAGAAACGACCGTGTCTGTGGTGAACCTGCCGAACGACGAGATGAAAGGACGAATTATCGGGCGCGAAGGGCGGAACATCCGCGCGCTCGAGCAGGCCACGGGGGTCAACATCATCGTTGATGATACGCCCGAGGCCATCGTGCTTTCCTGTTTCGATCCGATGCGGCGTGAAATCGCCCGGCTGGTGCTGGAAAAACTCATCGCCGACGGACGGATTCATCCCTCGCGGATCGAGGAGATCGTAGAGAAGGTGGAAAAACAGGTACTGGACTCGGCCCGGGAATCGGGAGAGGCCGCCTGCCTGGAACTCCAGATCTACGATATCCACCCGGAACTGGTCAAACTCATGGGGCGGCTGAAATACCGCACGAGCTATGGCCAGAACATCCTCCAGCACTCGATCGAATGTGCCCGCATTGCAGAAGTCATCGCCAGCGAACTCGGGATGGATGCCGCTCTTGCCAAGAGGGCAACCTTTCTCCACGACATCGGCAAAGCCGTGTCCTACGAGATGGAAGGCCCCCACGCCATTATCGGCGCGACCTTGGCCAAGAAGCATCGCGAACGGACGGAAGTCGTCCACGCGATCGAGTCCCATCACTTCGAAGTCGAGCCGCGCACGCTGACCGCCATGGTGGTGATCACCGCCGATGCGATCAGCGCGAGCCGGCCCGGCGCCCGGCGTGAATCCTTCGAGTCCTATATCAAAAGGCTCGATCAGCTCGAAGGCATCTGCCGGGAGTTCCAGGGAGTGGACAAAGCCTTCGCCGTGCAGGCGGGGCGCGAGGTTCGCCTCATTGTCCAACCTGAAAAAGTCGGTGACGAGGAGTGTTCGCTCCTCGCCCGAGAAGTGAGCAAGAAGATCGAAGGCGAAGTGCAATACCCCGGGCAGATCAAAGTCACCGTTCTGCGCGAGACCCGTAACGTCGAATTCGCCCGGTAAGAATCAGACAATCTGGGACAGGCCAACCCGACACCCCGGCCACAAGCTCCCTTTCAAGATACTCCCCTTCGGATCAAATCTCCGGAGGGGATTTCTTTCTCCTTACTCCCTCCTCCCTCTTTAGCCTTGCCACAACCCTCCTGAACAGAAACAAAAACTGTCATGCTGGACACATAATTATCCGGCCAGTCCGGACTCATATTCATTCGGAGGTCATCTCCATCATGCACAGGCCCTGGGCTTCTTTCGCCAAAGCGACTCTGTTCTTCTCGTTTTTCACCTTTGCGGGGACCACTTTTGGCCAATCCGCGCCGGATTTTGAAATCCCCTCCCAGAGAAAACAGCTCGCCCCCGCCGAGAGCTTCGAGCGCGAAACGCCAGTGGTTCGCTCCGTTGAAAAAAGCGGCGATTACTACCTGGTCGACGGAAAGCCGGTGGAACTCCGCCGCGCGGCGGATGAACTCGCCGTGGTCTATGGAAGCCAGATTGGCCTGAAAGAACTCGAGTCCATCGTTTCCGTTGAGCTGGAAAGTATCGGATTCTTTGCTCCCGGAAACCTGGAAGTGATCCGCCAGGCCCGCACCACGAAGTCGGCGAAACTGGCCAAAGCGGCGGACCTTGCGGCGGCGCTGGAAAAGAACCCCTCCGCCGCGGCGGAAACGTTTCCCGTCCTCGTGGCCGCGGACGGCGTGCGCATGATTCCCACGCGCTCGCTGCTTGTCTGCGTCGAGGCGGGTGTTTCCGAAGCCGTGCTGAATGACCTTCTCGACGGCGGAGGCGTGGTTGCTGAAAAGCGGCCCGCCGAGGACCTCGATGTCTATACGGTGTCGCTGAGGCAAGGCATTGACCCGCTGAAAGCCTCCCGCGACCTGGCGGCCCTTTCGCAGGTCCAGTGGGCCGAACCGAATTTCGTCCGCGAGATCCGCAAGTTCTTCACGCCGAATGATCCTCTCTTCTCCGAGCAACAAACCCTTCACAACACAGGCGGTAACGGCCGGCTCGCCGACGCCGATGTGGACGCCGTGGAAGCATGGGACATTACCCGGGGCGACAGCTCGATCGTTGTCGCGATTATAGACGACGGCGTCGATACGGCCCATCCGGATATGAATATCGCCGCCGATGGTTACGATTTTCACAATGACGATGCGGACCCCAACCCTTCCGGGACTCAGGGCCACGGCACGGGCTGCGCCGGTGTGACGGCAGCCATCGGCAATAACGGCAGCCTGGTTTCCGGCATTGCTCCAAATTCCCAGATTCTGCCAATCAAGATTTCCGGCGATGTCTTCAGCAGCAGCCAGATCATCGGCGACGCGATGCGCTATGCCGCGGACCGCGCGGATGTGCTGAGCAATAGCTGGGGCGGCGGCTCGCCGAGTTCCTTCATCAACTCGGCCATTGACTATGCAAACGCCTTTGGCCGCAACGGGCTCGGATCGCCCGTCTTTTTTGCCACGGGCAATTCAGCGAGCGGCTGGTATCGCGGCGGCGGACGAATCCGCCTTAACACGAGCGGCTTGAATGGCAATTACTTCTTCGGCTTCAACTTTATCAAAGACGGCTCAATAGACTTCGGCCTCGACGCCGCCCTCGTGGACAACGTCTGCCTGATCGAGGCGGATGGCTATACGCATCGCTGGCGCGAGGATTTTGAAGGAACGTTTCCACCGGCCGGGTGGACCACGGACGGAGACGCGGGCTGGATTCAGACCAGCAGCGACGCGCTCCAGTCCACGGGCGGAACTCAGTCTGCGAAATCAGGACAGATCACGCATAGCCAGACTTCGCGGCTGGTGACTCCCTTGCAGACCGTGAATGGCACCGAAACTTTCGCCTTCTCTCTTTACAACTCCATGGAAGATGTCTACGACCTGCTTTACGTCGATATATACGACAACCAGGGTGCGTATCTCGGTTCCTATGGCCCCTTTACCGGCGTGCCGGAAATCACTCCCCTGACGTCCTATCCGGCAAACTACTCCGGCGCCATCGCCGTGGGCACGGCTTCCGACAACGACCGGCGTGCAGACTACTCGCAGTATGGAGCGGACCTGGACTTCCTCGCTCCGAGCAATGGCGGGTGGAACGACGTGACGACTTTGGACCCCACGGGGAGCGTGGGCTGGACTGACAATGGCGTGAAGAAAAGCTTTGGCGGCACTTCGTCGGCCTGCCCTCTGGCGGCAGGCATTGCGGCGCTCATGCTTTCGATGGACGACACGCTCACCGCTTCGGAAGTGCGAGACGTCATGCGAAAAGGATGCGACAAGGTCGGGCCTTTCGCCTACACCGGAGGAATCGCGGACGCAGGCGGCCGGAACGATGAATACGGCTACGGCCGGCTCAACGCCAAAACAATCCTCGATTCTCTGGACAACGACTACGACGGGCGGCCCCTTGGCGACTTCGATAACGATCAATGCACCGATCTGAACGACTTTCTTTTTCTTCTGGACAACTGGCAGCAGAACGTCGGCGGCGCGATGATGGATGTGAACGATTTCCTCGCCCTGCTGGACAATTGGCAGACTGGCGCCGGCTGCTGACCCGGACGGGCAAGAGCATTCCCCGGAATCAAAGCCGGAGGGGCCGGCCGCCTCTCCGGCTTTCGATTTTCCGCAAACAATGCCCCGCGGGCCGCTTTCCACCAATAAGCGCCCCGCCCTCCTGCCGCATTTCGAAGCCTTACCCCTCAGGCTGTGGCGAAATGGCGTCGAAGACATGCGGGAACGCGCGCCCAAACGAATGAAGCATGCGCTCCGCTCAGATTTTTCCTTGGCCTGTTCAGATGCCACCCTCATAAGCGACGGACTCGAATCCCCCCACACGGAAACCACATGATGAGAAACGCATCCTATCGCGCCGCATTCACGCTTCTGCTTTCCGGGATGGCCGCCAGCGCAGCCGCCCAGATTACTATCGGCCAGGGGGCGGAACTCGGCACGGACACCGCCGGAAAGACATACTATGAGGAGTTTACCGACTGGCGGGCGAGTGATGTCCGCGGCCTCGACGAGGCCAACGACAGCGCGCCGCTGGGAGACGGCCTCGATGCGTCGCGCGATCTCGTGGCGTTCTACAGCCGGTTCGAGGACAACAGTCTCTTCTTCCGGGCCGACCTGCTCGATCTGGCGCAGGGGGCGGAATCGGGAGGGCTCGATCTCTATATCCTGATCGATTGCGCGGAGGGGGGAACGACAGCCCTCCCGAATTCCATCACGGGCAGCACCACGCGTGAATGGGACATCGCCGTCGCGACCTACGACGCCCAGAACTTTGAGCTGATCCGCGACAATGGCGATCGCTCCGCCGCGGACCATCTGGGCAGCTACTTTCGCAGCGACCTCGACGCGGTCGAACTCGGTATCGCCCAGTCCGCCTTGACCGAAGCAGGCTGGGACGGCGCTTCGACAACCCACTTGAACGTTTTCACCGCCAAGGATTTTGGCGATGCAGCGGCGGACTCCATCGACTTTTCCACGTCTATACCGGATAACTCGGCGACGGGGCGGGCGAAATTTGCCACGATTGCCCATGGCAATCAGTCGCTCAACCGCGGCGACAACATGCGCGACCGCATCTTTATCGATGGCTCTCAAACGGGCACCGGCGACCCGAGCGGATTCCGCCTGACCCTGGATACGCACACGATCTTCGACATTCCCCTGAATATCCACATGAGCAGCACCCTGATCAGCGCCATCGGTTGGATCGAGGACGCCAACCCCGCTGTGGATGGCGGCGCGTTCCTCGCGGATGTCGGGCGAGTGATCGACGCAGACCAGCAGGACGACCCGGGGGCGCTGATCGGCGGCGTGTTTGCCGAGCACATCATGCCTTTTTTCAACGGGCCGGTGAACCTCAGCTCGATCAACCACTTCGACGCCATGGCCGAGGAGGTCTGGGGAATCGGCCCGGAGGATATGAAAGTGATGCACACGCCCGAACGCGTCATCAACAGCGTGGCGCCAGGCACCGGGGCGGACCCCTTCGACGATATCGCCGCCTCGGATTATACAGCAACCTATCTGGACGAGGTGGCACATCTGCGCGACTGGCTTTATCCCTCAGACCCCTGGACGGGAATCGGAGGCGAATACGGCGTGCCTCGCCAGCACAAGATTCACCTGATCAACGGTATCTATACGTTTCTGATCAACGACATGGAGGACCAGTACAAATTCTGGCCCCAGGACGGCGGCGCAAATCAGAACTGGCGGGAGAATTTGCTGCGCAAGGCGATGGAACAGGACCAGGCCCAGCTGACCCTGATCTTCGACGACTGGGAGGCGCTGGCCGGGTATTCCTTCGGGTCGGGCTATAACAACAACGCCGTACAGTATAACACGGTGATGCGCTGGGTCGCGAATCACCCCTGGATCGAAGTGGTAACGCTCGCAGAGATTCTCGACCGCGCGACGGACTCAGATCATCCCCTTTACGATTCGGATTGGGTCGTCAATCAAGGCGAAATCGGAGATCAGCCCTTCAACACCTATGACTATCTCCACCACGCCACGGAAGACAGCTACGAGAACTGGTATGATGGCAGCCTCATCGAAGAATCCTTTCGCGATGCGGTGCCCGTTATAGACGGTTCCGTCGGCGCGGGAACGGAAATGCCGAGCGGCAAGGTTTTTGGAGAGCTTGGCACGCCCGGCACAATCATCGAAGACACCTGGCAGGCCGTTCTGAATACGCCGCAGGGCAACCTGCGCGCCCTGGCCGAGAAGGCCTATCACGCCATGATCTACGAGACGGCATGGCACGACGAAGACAACACCAACTATGACCGCGACCCAGCCACGAACTATACAACATGGCTTTTTCCCGACACGACGCCGGATCGTGTTTCCGGGTGGGCTTTCACGCTCCACAATCATCTGCGCGGGGTCGGGTTGACCACCGCGGCCGCACAGTGGGTCGAGGATGTGAAATCCGGAGCCATGGACGGCGCGGTGGACTATACCGAGGCGGATCTGGACCAGGACGGCCAGGACGAATACGTGGCCAGCAACCGGCACTACTGGCTCGCCTTCGAGCGGCGCGGCGGGCGATGCGTGCAGGGATATTACTTCGACAGCGAAATCCAGGATGCCATTTCCATTCTCGGCTCGTCGCCGATCAATAACCCGACAAGCCAGGGCGAGGAGGAGGGCACCACGTTTGCCAGCCGCTGCTCGGGCTTCAAGGAAATGAACAACGACGCCTATGCGGATGACCTTTACACTTATTCCAATGCCGGCGGCGGTATCAGCTTCACCAGCAGCGACGGCCAGATCACGAAGCGGCTGATTGCCGCCTCGGATTCCCCAACGCTTCAGGTGGAATATACAAACAATACGGGCGAGGATGTCTACACACGCTTTGGCGTTTCCGTCAACAACCTCGATCTGCTGCACAAAGGGCAGAATTTCGACTCTGCCTATTCCGCCCAGGAGTTCTCGCAGAGCAACCGCACGCGCGGCGCCCTGACAATCACCGCGGAAACGAACTCCTCGATCAACGAACTGGACGAATTCACGAAATACGTGATCCCGCTGACCGAACAAATGGAAGTCAGGCTGGGCCAGGGCAGCTCGACGTTGAGCCTGACCGTACCCGAACAGGACGCCCCCGGGCCGGATCTTTGGATGATTCAGTGAGCCGCGATGCCCACGCGTTGAATGAGGAGTTTGCGGACGCTTCGCCCCGCGAGCGGTTTCGCGCCGCCCTTGAATGCCGGGCGCTCCCGGGGCACGTGCCTCATTTCGAAATGGAAATGTTTCTGACCATGGAGGGCTTCGGCAAGGTGCATCCCTGCCACCGGGCCTATTTCCAATGGGACCAGATGACGCCAAGAGAGCGGGAATTCCATCTGGAGGACCTGGCTGATCTGTATATCGCGGTCGCTGAGCGCTTTCACCATTACGCGATTCGGATCAACCCGACGTTTAAACCATTGGAGGACAAACTGCGCCTCGCCGATCTGATCCGCGAGCGCACGGAAGGGAAATATTTCCAGCTTCTAGAAGGAGACGCGACTTTTGAAATCCCCTCCGGCAGCGAGATGGAAGATGTGTCGATCCGCATGCTGGAAGATCCGGAATCGGTGGAGGCCGATCTGGAAGGCGCCCTGGAAAAACGCATCAAGGAAGCGGGCGAAATCCACCGCCACGGCGGCATCGACGGCTTCACGCTCTGCAGCGATTACTGCTTCAACGCCGGGCCGTTCCTGCCGATGGACTGGTTCGACCGGTTCATAACGGGCCGGCTCCAGCGGCTGATTCGCGAATACCGCCAGATGGGCTTCTATACGATCAAGCACACCGACGGGAACATCATGCCGATTCTGAGCCGCCTGGTGGATGCCCGGCCTCATGCGCTCCACTCGCTCGATCCCCAGGCAGGAGTGGACCTGGAATCGGTTGCGCGCATCACCGGCGGCCGCGTGGCCCTTTGCGGCAACGTGGATAGCGGGTTTCTCCATGCGGGAAAAGAGGAAGGGTGGCAGCGCTCCGCCCGCGCGGCGCTGTCAGTTGGCAGGCGCCTGCCGGGCTACGTCTTTTGCACCAGCAATTGCGTCTATACAGGGATACCGCTGGATCGTTACGAACGCATGATCCAGCTTTGGCTTCGCAAAGGCACACGCGACTAAGCTTATGGGAGGTATCCCAGGCTTTCGCCCAGGATGCGGCGAGCGATTTCCGCCTTCGTCGCGCTCGGCACGTCCTGCTTGGAACCATCGGCAAAGATCAGCAGGCCGTGGTTGCTTTCCGCGCCGAAGCCCGCTCCCTCTTCGTTGATCGGGTTGGCAAAGACGAGCGAGAAACCCTTCTTGCGCATTTTTTCCCCGGCATAGCTTTCCAGGTTTTCGCTCTCCGCCGCGAAACCGACGAAGACCTGGCCGTCCCGCCGGCGCTTGTTAGCCTCCGCCGCAATATCGGGCGTGCGGACCAGGCGCAGCGACATTTCCTCTTCCGCGCCGGTTTTTTTCAGCTTTCCCGCCTGCCGGTCCGCAGGCTTCCAGTCGCTCACAGCGGCGGCAAAGATCGCCATGTCTATGCGCGGCAGTTCCTCCATCACAGCCGCAAGCATCTCATCAGCGGTGACAACCCGGCGCACGGATCCGATGGATTCCGGAACGTCCAGCGTCGCCGGCCCGGTGACCAGCACCACCTCTGCTCCCTCGCGCGCTGCCTCCGCTGCCAGGGCCAGGCCCATGCGCCCGGTGGAGGGATTGGTGATGCAGCGCACATCGTCGGCGAATTCGCGCGTCGGACCGCTGGTGATCAGCACACGCTTGCCGGAAAGGCGCCCCGCGCCCCGCTGCATCTCCGCCACAATCGCGTCGTAGAGATCCTCGACCGGCGCCAGGCGGCCCTTGCCCACGTCGTCGCAGGCGGTGGGGCCCTCCACGGGTCCGATGAAGCGGTGGCCCCGCTCTTCCAGAATCTGGATATTGGCCTGGGTCGCCACGTTGCGCCACATTTCCGGATTCATGGCCGGGGCGATCAGCAGGGGGCGCTTGTTCCAAGCCACCGCCAGGGTGCCCAGCGCATCGCCCGCGAGGCCATGGGCCAGCACCGCCAGCGTGTTGGCCGTGGCCGGACAAATCACAAAGATGTCGGCCCACTTTGTCGTTTCCAGGTGGTCCATCTGGCCGGCGTGGGAGGATTCCCAGAGCGTGGTGATCGTGCGCTGATGGGTGATCGCGTCGAAAGCAGCAACGCCCACCAAGTGGCGCACGTTCTCGGTCAGCACGGCGCGCACTTCCGCGCCCGCCTTCCGCAGCATGCTCGCCAGGTCCAGGGCCCGATAAGCCGAGATCGACGAGGCCACGCCGAGCAGCACCCTTTTCCCGCTGAGGATTTTTCGAGAGTCCGAGTCCATGGGGAAAGTTATCTTTCGCTGGAAGAGGAGAGCAAAACGCCGCCCCTGCCGTCTTTCAGCACCAGGCGGGCCGAGCGGAAACGCTCGGCCATAAGGATCGTCTTCATGTTGCCGATCGTTTCGTCCAGGTCGCGATTGACGAGGATATAATCATAGCGGTCGGCCATGCGGACTTCGCCGCGGGCATTGGCCAGGCGGCGCCGGATCACGTCCTCTTCGTCGAGGCCGCGATCACGCAGCCGCTTTTCCAATGTGGCGATGGAGGGCGGCAAAATGAACACCGATGCCGCCTCGGGCATCGATTTCTTCAGGTTCAAGCTCCCCTGCACGTCCAGATCGAGGATAATGTCCTGTCCTTCACGGAGCTTCCGGTCCACCTCGCTCTTCAGGGTGCCGTAGTAATTCCCGTGAACCAGCGCGTGCTCGTAGAACATATCATGCTCAATCAGAGAGCGGAATTCGTCCTGGGAGTAGAAGTAGTAATGGCTGCCGTGCGATTCGCCCCTTCGAGGGGGGCGGGTGGTGGCGCTGACGGCGTAAGTCAGAGAGGGGTCTTTGTCCAGGAGTGATTTGATGATCGTGGATTTTCCGCCGCCGCTCGGTGCCGAGACAACCATCAGTAGGCCGGTGCGCTGGAGTTCGAATTCGATCAAGTCAGGCCGCCCCTTGTGAAATGGCCCTCACTAAAGGGGGGAACACGGCGGCTGTCAAGCCGATGCGCGGGAGGTGCGAGGAACATGGGAACGGGGATTTGCACCGCTCCCATGGCGCGGCTGGCAGGAAACTTTCTTAGAATGAGGTGACGAGTGGATTTGGCAAAGTAAGTCTCAGCCTTTCCTATGCCCACACACAACACGAACGCCGGTTATCTCAAGGAGATACGATGATGACTTCACAGCAGCCAAATGGCCGCAAAGAGCGCGTGGTAATTCTCGGAGGAGGGTTCGGCGGAGCCTATGCGGCCCAGCGCCTGGAGAAATACGCCCGGAAATACGATCTCGAAGTGATCCTGATCGACCGGCGAAACTATTTCGTCTTCACCCCTCTGCTCATTGAGGCGGGAACCGGACGGATCGAGCCCCGCCACGCTGTTGTTTCCATCCGCTCGTTTCTCAAAAAGACCCGCTTTCTCATGGGCGAGGCTCTCGGGCTGGACGAACAAAAGAGTGAGATCATCTATCGCATCGCTGGGACCGAGAAGGAAAGCCGGCTGGAATACGACCACCTCGTGCTGTCACTCGGCGGCGTGACGATGATGCCTCCGATTCCGGGGTTGAAAGAATTTGGTTTCGAGTTGAAGAGCATCGCCGATTCCGTGGGCCTGCGCGATCGCGCGATTCAGATGCTCGAGGTCGCCAACACGGTCCAGGACGAAGCCAAGCGCCGCGAGTTGCTCCACTTTGTTTTCGTTGGCGCAAGCTACACGGGCGTGGAAGCGGCTGGCGAGTTTTCGGCCTTCCTTGGGCGTGCCGCGAAGGCCTACGACAATGTTTCCTCGCGGGATTTCCAGATCACGCTGGTGGAAATGCAGGATCGCATCCTGCCCACGCTCGACGAAAGCCTGGCCACCTATGCGCTCGAGAACCTAACCTCGCGCCATGTGGATATCCGCCTGGAAACCACGGTGAAGGAACTCACTGATCGTTCGGTAACGCTCTCCACGGGTGATGTTCTCAGCACTCAAACGGTGGTCTGGACGGCCGGCATCGCGCCCAATCCGCTGCTCAAAAAGCTGCCCTTCGAAACGGATAAGCGGGGGTATGTTCTGGCGGAGCGCGATCTGCGCGTCAAGGACCGCGAGAAGGTCTGGGCCATTGGCGATTGCGCCATCAACCCGGACGCGGAGGGGAATCCCTATCCCCCGACAGCGCAGCACGCCACCCGGCAAGGCAAGGCGCTGGCAAACAATATCCTCCGCGCCGTGAAGGGCCAGGAGACCGAGCCGTGCGATATCGTGTCCCAGGGGACGCTGGCGGCCTTTGGCTGCTATCGCGCCGTGGCCCGAGTAGGGCCTTTCCGCTTGTCGGGCTTCCCCGCATGGTGGCTGTGGCGCACCGTCTATCTGATGAAGATGCCGACCTGGCGCCGCAAGGTGCGCGTCGCCCTGGACTGGACTGCGGATTTGCTCTTCCGCCGCGACATTGTTCAGCTCGGCGTCCACCGGATCGCCCGCACGGACGAACGAGGACAGCAATTCGAACTTTCGCCGTCGGGCGAACCGGAGAAGCTGGTTTCGGAAGAGTCAGAGCAACCGGGCGGAAGGACGGAAGAGGACAAATCGCGCGAAAAAGAACCGGTTCATTCCTGACGTTCGATCCATATCCTGTTTGCCACCGCCCGCACGCCGACCATAGCGTGCGGGCGATGTCTTTTCACTGTTCCGAAGGGATTGCCGGTGCTCCAGGAAAAGCTCTTTCGCGACCCGATTCACGACCTGATTCCGTTCGATCGCGAACTTCGCGAGGACCAGACTCTGCTGCGCCTGCTGGATTCCTTCGAGGTCCAGCGCCTCCGCCGGGTCAAGCAGCTCGGCATGGCCCACATGGCCTATCATGGCGCCGAGCACTCGCGGTTCGCTCATTCGCTGGGGGTGACGCACCTCGCGCGGCGGATGTCCGAACGGCTCGCCCGCGGCCGGGACATTGATCCCATGCAACTGCTCGCCGTCCATTGCGCGGCATTGCTCCACGACGTGGGCCATGGGCCCTTTTCCCACGTGATGGAGAAATTCTTTCGGGAAAAACACGAAGTCTGGACCAATCGCATCATCGCGGATTCGCAGACCGAGGTGCATGGGATTCTGTCGGACTATTCCGGGGAGCTCCCCGGCCTCGTGGTGAATATGCTCAGTGGCGAGTCGGACCCGCCCTGGCTCCATACCATCGTCAACAGCCAGCTGGACGCTGACCGGTTTGACTACCTGACCCGCGATTCCCACATGACGGGAGTCAAATACGGTGTCTTCGATCTCGAGCGCCTGCTGCTGATGCTGCGCGTCAGCGAGGATAACCAGCGCGTGGTGGTGGCGAACAAGGGCCTGCTTCCCGTGGAGAAGTACCTTCAATCCCGATACCAGATGTATCGCCAGGTCTATTTCCACAAGACGGTGACCAGCGCGGAAGCGATGCTGATGTCGGTGATGCAGCGGGCCCGCGATCTGGCCCAGGACGGGGGCCTGCCCCATCTCGGCAAGGAGACGCCGCTCTATCGCCTGCTTTTCAATGGAACGCTCACTATCGCGGATTTCCTCGCCCTGGACGATTCCGTACTCCTCAATGCCATGAATCTCTGGAGCACCTGCGAGGACGAAATCCTGAGCGATCTCTCCCGGCGCATGCTGACCCGCCGCCTCTTCAAATCCACGGAGATCGAGGCGGAGGAAGAGGAGGACATGCTCTTTTCCACCAAAATGGCCGCCGCGCGTGAATTGCTCGAGGATCACGGGCTCGATCTGCGATACTACCTGCGTTTCTCGAAATCGTCGGATACGCCCTACCGGCCTTACTCCTCGCGCGGTCCGGATTCGACAATCTGGGTCCAGAATACCGCCGATCCGGCGCAGCTCTCCGATGTGAAAGATGTCTCGCCCACGATCAGAGCCTTCACCGAATCCCCCTATACGATCCATCGCGTGTTCTTCCCCGATTACGCCGGGGAGACGGAAATCCGCTCGAAACTCGTCTCGATTCTGCGCAATTAGGCACAGGATTGGTGACACACCTTGACCGGTGGATGGGATGCTTTATTGAAGTGAATCACCATGAAACGCCGGAGGATGGAGAATCGAATCATGCCGCTCTACGAATACCAGGTGAAACCGGACGCCGAGGGCTGTGACTACTGCCGCGACGGTTTTGAAGTGATCCAGAAAATGACGGAAGACGCGCTCGAGAAGTGCCCTAAATGCGGCGCACCGGTGCAGCGCCTCCTTTTCGCCGGAGGAATCGCTGCCCCGAAATGCAATGCCGAACTGAAGAACCTCGGGTTCACAAAACTCGTGAAACGCGATAGCGGCGTGTATGAAAATGTGACGCGCACGGGAGAAGATTCGCGCTATATGGAAGCGGATAAACCGGAAACCATGCCGAATTTGAAGGGCAAAATACGCGACTAGCGCTCTCTTGCCCCTTCCTATCGGGCGCCCCGCTGCCGATTTTTAGAAAGTTGGCGCGGCATTGGCACCCAATCTCTCTTGCCCCCGCGTGGGGGCATTTCTTATACAACCTGGCTCCTCCGCAGGAGACGGAGGCGGTTTTGCAACAGACGCACTTTTTCGAACTCGGAATTTGAACGCCTCTCTTCATCTGCAATGCTCCCGATTCTTCTCGCCCTTCCATTTATTGGCAGCCTCTTTTTTCTGATTCTGCCGAGGCGGCGGCTGTCCGCCACCACGCCCTGGCTGATCAATCTGATCACGACCTTTGGCTGCCTGGTTATTCTGGGCTACGCAACATTCTTCCCCTCTGACGACGGCCCGCGGACTTTCTTCGCCGAGTGGATTCCCACCATCGGGCTGAATTTTTCCCTCTGGCTCGATGGGCCCGCCCTCTTCTTTTCCTGGGTGGTGCTCGGCATTGGCTTTTTGATTTTCTTTTACTCGGGCTTCTATCTCGATCCCAAGGATTCGCCGTGGCGGTTCTATGGCACGATGCTGCTGTTCATGGGATCAATGCTGGGGCTGGTTATCTCCCGCAACGCGCTGCTGATGTTCGTTTTCTGGGAGATGACGTCTATCACGTCGTTTATCCTGATTGGCCACTGGCACGAGAAAGACTCCGCGCGGGAAGGCGCGCGCCGCGCCCTTATCGTGACGGCGCTCGGCGGCCTTTGCCTGATGGCGGGTATCGCGGGGTGGTTCTGGCTTCTTCGCAGCGCGGGCATCGATGCGGCCCATGCTCTCGATTGGGATGTGATCTGGGCAAACCGCGATGTCTTGACGGGATCCAGGGCGGGCCTCTCTTTCATGGTTCTTGTGCTCCTTGGCGCGTTTACGAAAAGCGCCCAGTTTCCTTTTCACTTCTGGCTGCCGGGAGCCATGGAAGCCCCCACGCCGGTCTCCGCGTTTCTCCACGCGGCGACGATGGTCAAAGCGGGTATATACCTGCTCGGCCGGATCTATCCCATCTATTGGGAAAGCCCCTACTGGCTTTTGATCGTCGGAAGCATCGGTACCATTACCATGCTGGTGGGTGGGTTCATGGCGCTGCTGAGCCGGGATTTAAAGCAACTGCTCGCCCATTCAACCGTCAGCCAGCTTGGCCTCCTGACAGCCTACTATGGATTCGGGGCGGGCCTTGTGGACGCGGACAAGCGCCTGCCGCTGGACCTGCTCCTGGTCGGCAGCCACGCGCTGTTCAAGGGCGCGCTCTTCATGCTGATCGGAGTTGTAGACCACGGCACGCATACGCGCGATTGGACGCGGCTGGGCGGCCTGCGGCGCCAGATGCCCGTCACCACGATTCTGACGATCATCGGCTGCGCCTCCATGGCGGGCGTGCCGCTGACTTTCGGCTTTGTCGCCAAGGAACTTTTTCTGAAGATGTCTCTCCATCTTCACACGGAAATGACGCTGCTGAAATACGGCCTGCCGGCGCTTGCAATCTTTGCCAGCCTGTTCACCGTGGCTTATTGCATCAGGCTCGGGTTCTCGCCCTTTTTCGGAAAGCTGCGCGATGAATCCCTGCATCCCCATGAGGGAGGCTGGGGCCTGCTTCTCTCCCCCGCCATCATGATCGGCATCTGCCTGGCGGCTGGATTCTGGGTGCCGATACTGGAAAGCCCGATCGCCTCCATGGTGCGCGAGGAGTTTTACGGGCTGAAGAGCGGGTTCCAGGTTGCCATGTTCCATCACATCGACATGTTGCTTGGCATCGCCGCTTTTCTTTTCGCGGGCGGCTTCCTTGTCTATCTCGCTGGAACGCGGATCGAGAAGATATACAACAGTCTGCGCCGCCCCTCGCCCTTCTCCGATTCTTACCACTGGATCTTCGACAAGATCGTTCCGTCAATCGGCGGGTGGCTTGCCCGAACGATGCAATCTCCCTCGCTCTCACGGAATGCAACGATCACACTTGGCTTTACGTTTGCTCTGGTTTTCGGAGCGGCGGTCTACGAGCGATGGATGCCGGTGGTTCAGTTCGACTATACGCCGATCATGCTGACCGGCGCGGCCCTGATTGGCTTGATCGCCGTTTGCCTGGTGGTGGTCCTGAGCCATCCCGTTTTCCTCGTACGCCTGATCGCCGTATCGCCTATCGGGCTTTTCGTGGCGCTGTTTTTTCTTTTCTTCAAGGCGCCGGATCTTGCGCTGACCCAGATTCTGGTCGAGGTTGTTCTTCTCATTGTCCTGTTGCTGCTGCTGTTCCACCTGCCCCAGCGCACGCGCAATCTTCGCCAAGGCGGGAAAGGCACCCTCGTCCGTGGCCTGGTCGCCGTAAGCGGCGGAGTCGTGGCAGCCCTTCTTGTCTATACGGGAATGACCAGTCCGCTGCGCGGCCAGCCGACCTTTACGGAGCGGGAGCACTATCCCTCGGTTTCGAGTTTCATCATCGAAAACACCAAGTATCCGGCGTACAAAGGCGACCCGGAAGGCGCCCTGGCCGCGGGCTATCCGGGCGGGGAAAACATTCGCTCCGGCGGAGGCAACAACGCCGTCAATGTGATCCTGGTGGACTTCCGCGGCCTGGATACCATGGGAGAGATCATTGTGCTGGCGCTGGCGGCACTCGGAGTTCTCACGCTGCTGATTATGGGACGGGAACCTGCGAGGCCGGACGACCCGAAACGCAAAGCGGCGCTCGAGGCCATCGAAAACGTGAATTTTCAATCTCAAGTCGAGAAGCCGGGGGCCGCTGTGCTGAAAGAAAAGACTTGGCCCGGAGGATCGCTGATCTTGCGCGAGATCAGCCGTCTTGTTCCCTCCGTGATTCTTTTGTTTGCCGTCGTCTTGTTCTTTGCAGGGCATAATGCGCCCGGCGGAGGATTCATCGCGGGGCTGATGGCGTCGGTGGGATTGGTCGTCCTGCTGATTGCGTTCCGGCGGCCGCGAGTCCGCCCGCTCTATAAGTTCGATTACGGCATCCTGATCCCTATTGGGCTGGCCTTCGCGGTGGGAACGGGCCTGGTGGCTGTCGGGATCGGACTTCCCTTCCTGACGAGCGGTTTTACTTATATACAGATCCCGGGCCTGGGGGAAGTGGAATTAGCTTCAGCTCTCTTTCTTGATCTCGGGGTGTTCCTCGTGGTGGTTGGCGTCACCATGATGATTGTCGAACGCCTGGGAGAGGAGTGAACAAACAATGGCCCTCATCATTTCCATTCTTGTCGGCCTCCTCTTCACGGCCGGTTTGTTCCTGATCATGAAGCGCAATATTCTCGAAGTGCTTCTGGGAACACTGCTGCTCTCCCACGGAGTGAACCTGCTGCTCATCGCCATGGGAGGCTGGGCTCCCGACGGAAAGCCGCCTATCCTGGAAAGCGGGGAAAGCCTGCCGCCGAGCGCTTACGCCGACCCGCTCCCCCAGGCGCTGATCCTCACGGCAATCGTGATTGCCTTTGGAATCACGTCCTTCCTGGTGGTGATCGTGCTACGCGGCTTTGAAGAAACGAATTCTTCGGAATTCGGCGAGACCGGCCGTGGAGAGGGCGAACCGTGAATCTTCAGCTCCTTCCCATCCTGATGCCGCTCATCGGGGCGATTCTCTGCCTCCTGGGGCGCCGATCCGTTCCCTTCCAGCGCTGGATCAGCGGTGTGGTCTCGATTTCCCTCCCGATCTTTGCTTTCTATCTGCTCTTGCGGGTGCGCGCCGATGGCGTGATGGCACTTCGCCTCGGCAATTGGCCCGATGCCTTTGGTATTGTCTTAACGCTCGATTTGTTCAGCGCATTGATGATTTTTATCGCCGCGGCAACACAGGCCATGACCTGGTGGTTTTTGGTCGCCGGCGGTGCGGAGAAAACTGCCGAGCAACATCTGCTCTATCCGATTTTCCTCGTTCTGGCGACCGGCGTGAACTGGGCCTTCTCCACGGGGGATCTCTTCAATCTGTTCGTTGGTTTTGAGATTGTTCTGCTTTCGAGTTATATACTGCTGTCTCACGGAAATCAGGGGCCGCAGATCCGTGAGGCCTTCAAGTATGTCGTCCTGAACATCATCGCGAGCGCGCTGTTCCTCGCCGCGGCGGGCTATGCCTATGGCGTGTTCGGCTCGCTCAATATGGCGGACCTGGCACTGCGCATCGCCCGCGCTGGCTTTCCCCCGGAAGCAACGATTCTGGGTACCGTCCTGCTCGTGGTCTTTGGCATCAAAGCGGCGGTGTTTCCCCTGTATTTCTGGCTGCCCGAGTCCTACCCGAAGGCGCCGCCGGGCATTCTGGCGTATTTTTCCGGAGTCCTGACCAAAGTCGGCGTCTATTGCCTTTACAGAGTTTTCACATTGCTCTTCCGCGATCCGGCAGCCATGGCCGAATGGTTCCAGCCCCTGATCCTCGCCATTGCAGGGTTTACCATGCTGGTCGGTGTGCTCTCCGCGCTGAGCCAGTGGACCATGCGGAGAATCCTTTCCACCCACATTATCAGCCAGATTGGATATATGATCTTCGGCCTGGGATTGTTTACTCCGTTGGGAATCGCCGCGGGCATTTTCTATATTGCCCACCAGATCGTCGTAAAAGCCTCGCTTTTCCTCGTGGCGGATTCCGTCCTCCTTAATGAGGGAAGCGAGGAGTTGAAAAAAGTCGGCGGGGTGGCGGCAGTCTACCCGGGGCTTGCGCTCTGCTTTCTCTTCGCGGCGCTGTCTCTTGCCGGTCTGCCGCCGCTCAGCGGCTTTTACGGGAAATACAGCCTCGTTGTGGAAGGCGTGGGAGAAGGGCACTATCTCTACGTCTTCGTGGCCTTACTGACGAGCCTCTTCACCCTGGCCTCGATGGTGAAGATCTGGAGCTATGTCTTCTGGCGCAGCCGGGAAGCCGGCGCTCCCACGCATAGCAAAAAGCCCGGTGTTCTTCTCGCCACGGGCGGCCTTGTTTCGGTTTCCATCCTCATCGCCATCTTCAGCGGCTGGATGATGGGAGTCTCCATCGAAGCCGCCGATCAACTCCTCTCCCGGGAGGCCTACGTGCAGGCCGTGCTCGGTGATGAAGGCGTTGAATTGCTTAATGCCGCCATGGAGAAAGTCCGGCCATGACTCTGCTGACGTTTTCTATTTTCCTGGCTTTTGTCTATGCGCTCCTGGTGGGCTTT
>CAYFUR010000069.1:0-19728 GCA_964346275.1 uncultured Candidatus Sumerlaeota bacterium | reverse complement strand
GCGCGAATTCCTCAAGAAGATGGGCGGCGTGGGGCTGCCCCTGATCATCCGGATGTCCATGCAAATCGCCTCGGGCCTGCACACCGCTCATCTCCATGGTATCATTCACGGCGACATCCGGCCCGAGAATATCCTTCTCGGAAGCGACCAGCGTTTGAAACTTGTCGATTTCGCGCTGAGTCCTTTACCGGTCGTGCCACAGCCGGAGGATCTTGAAGAAGCGGAGACCGAAGCCCCTCACCTGATGACCCGGGAGAAAAAGCAATTCCAGGAGGGAGTGCGGTCCGATATCCTCCAGCTCGCCGATGTGCTCGAATTCCTGATCGATAACACACGCTCCGGCCCTGATCCCTTCGGCCCCGATAAGTCCTCCGGCACCATTGATGAATTGCGCAATATCATTCAACGTATCCGCGATCATTCTTTCAATTCCGTTCTTCCCCTCTGGAAAGAGTTGCAGAGTGTTTTCGAAAAGAGCCTGCCGTCGGACAGTTCGACAGAGAATCCCCGGTTGAATTTGTAAGGCACCATGTTTCGAGGCTTTCACATTGGTGAACTGCGCGCCCTGCTTGCCCTGCTGGCGCTGGTGTTTGCCGGCCTCGCTGTCTTCTCCTACACAAAGCAGCAGGAACATTCACCGAGTGTCCTGGTCGCCGGCCCCTCCGAAGACTATCCCGCGGGAGTCCTCGCGCCGGACTCGGCCGTGAGCGAAGCGGTCGAGCTGCCATCCGCGGGGCTGATTGACATCAACTCCGCCTCGGCGCGGGATTTGGAGGCCCTTCCCGGAATCGGGCCCGCGAAATCCCAGAACATTGTCGTAACTCGACAGCGCCTGAGCGGGTTTCGCACGGTCGAGGAACTTCTGGAAGTCCACGGCATTGGCGAGAAGACACTCCAGCGCCTCCGGCCTTACGTGGCTGTCGAAACCGAGCCGGGAATGCGTCCAGAGCAGCAGGCGCGAGAAGACTCTTCCTGGGAGAGCCAGCCCCCACCGACCCCGACTCCCCAACCGGCCATCTCTATCAATTCCGCCGGGTTCGAGGAACTTCAGATTTTGAACGGTGTTGGACCGAAAACGGCGCGGAAGATTCTGGACGACCGCCGTCTCAACGGCCCCTATCGGCGGCCCGCCGATCTGATGCGCGTGAAGGGAATCGGCCCGAAAACCGTCGAAAAAAACGTGCATCTCCTCCGGTTTGATTGAGCGGAAAAAAGTACTGTTGCCTGCGCAGGCGATTTGATCTTTCAATAACTTCCTTTTTCCGAAAGGAAGACCGATCTCGTATGAAGCAGAGGGAGCCGATGAGGAGGGAGTTCTTCACGAATTCAACGCACCAGGTGATCCTTGCGCTGATGGGCTGGATCGTTTTCTTCGCGGGACAGGCTTTCGCCCAGCCGGAAAACCTGGAGGTCAGCGCCTCGGCGGGCTTCGACGGCTATTACCGGCCCGGCTCCTGGACGCCGGTCTTCGTGGATATGAGCAACATGCCCTCCTCGGGGAGTTCGCTGGAATCGATTGAGGATTTCGAGGGCCAGCTTATGATCGCGACAACCCCTCGGGATGAAAATGGGTCGCCGGTCCAATTCATTCGATATGTCGATCTTCCCCGAGGGTCCAAGAAGCGTTATGTTCTCTACGTGAAGTTTCCCGAGTCTCCGGGGCAATCGGTGCCGGAACTTTCCCTGAACAGCGAAAACGGCCGCCGCCTGGCTAACTTCAAAATCGATGTGCAGCATGTGCCAAAAGACGCGCTTCTTGTGCTCAACGTGACAGAAACGGCGATCAGCCTGCCGAATTTTCCGCGACTGGGGAATCGTCTGGATCCGCTCGTCAGCGGAAAGATCTCTCCTTCCCAACTCCAGGAGCATTGGGCCGCCTACGACTCCGCCGACCTCATGGTGTTTTCCTCCTGGCCGGGAACCGGCCTCTCCAGCGAACAGGTGAGCGCGATTCGGGATTGGGTCTCCATGGGCGGAACGCTGGTATTCCTGACCGGAGCGAACACCTCCAGCTACTCCGAACCCTCCGCGGCGGAGTTGCTCCCCGTTCACATCAGCGGGACGGGGAGGCTGGAGGAAGCGGGGGACGGATCCTTTCGCCTGGCGGAGCGGGGAGAAGGGGTCGACGGGCGGAAATCCTATGCCATTGCCGAGTCGGCTCCAAAGCCGGGCACCGATGTCCTCGCCTCGGCGGATGGCGTTCCGCTGATAGCCCAGAGAAAAATGGGCAACGGCCAGCTCGTTTTCTTTGCAAACGATCTGCAGACAAGTTCGCGCCTGCTGGAAAGCCACCTTGCCGACGCGTGGTTTTCTCTCTTGCCTGTTCCGAACTATCTCGCGGCAAGCTATGAGCTCCCGGCGGTTCTGGGCCAGTTCAAGACCCTGACAGGGCGCGCGGCCCGCCCGCCCAATTCGCTGCTCATCATTCTGATCTGCATTGTCTATACGATTATTGTCGGCCCCGTTAATTTTGCCATCCTGGGGAAAAAGAAGATGCTGGAATGGGCCTGGCTGACCGTTCCCGTCATCGTGCTGGTTTTTTTCGTCTTGATATACGGTCTCGGCCGCCTGACCCGCGGGGGCGACAACATCATGCGCGAAATGGTTGTCGAGCAAACGCGTGAGACAGAAAGGGTGGGAAAAACATGGTCCGTCGCGGGAACTTTTTCATCCGACCCCGGACGCTATTATTTCTCTCCAAGAAAACAAGATTATATCCTCGAGGATCCCTACAACTGGTTCCTTCCGGAAACTTTCAAAGACCGGAATTACAGCTCGATGATCAACCCGGGGATGTCCCCAGTCTCCGCGACGGGATCTTCTCCCCTTTTCTCCTATGAGGGCGAAACGCGAACGGTCGATATTCGCTCGTGGCCTATGGGCGTCTATGAAGCAAAGACCTTCATCGAACGAGGGCCCGCGCGAAACGCCCCGCCCATTCGGTCGACCTTGATGTGGAATCGCGGCGCCATTGAAGGCTCGATCGTCAATGAATCGGATGTGACCTTCGAGCAGTCATGGCTTGCCGTGGGAAGAGACCTCCTGGAGCTGGGCGAAATGAAACCCAACAGCGCCCGGCGCATTCCCTTATCTCCGCTGCGCTACCGCCTGAGCCGCCAGGGAACGATCCAGAAGGCGGCGGATTCTTCGTTTACCGATGCCGTTTCGGAGTTCCGCTCCCTGCAGACGCGGCGCCCCGATGACAATACCGAAGTGAACGAGAACAACGCCGGGCTCTTGCTTGAGGCTCTCTGGCAGCCGAACGAAACCGGCGAGTTCCTCAGCCCAATGGAGGGCAGAGTTTATTTCATTGGCTTGCGCGGCCTGGAAAATGAAGAGACCGGGTTACTGACAAATTTTGACGCGCGTATCGGCAGCCGGGCAATCTTGAGCCTCGTCGAATTGAATCCGGCCCCGCCTTCCGGTTCGGAATTCCTTGTCAACGATATCTACATGCACACGCGGATGGCCCTTTACGACGACACGGTGGGAACGAACCTTCAGGTCGAAGGCCATCGGCTCGCGCTTTCCGAATCCGCAGCCGTCTTTACGGTCGAGCTGCCGTTCTCTCACCCCGGTCTCCGGGTCACGGATATTTTCTTCAACCCGGATTTCGACCAAGAGCAAATCCGCGATGAGAATATCGTTTTCGCTTTTTATCGCTATGACCGGAGCGGGGCCGCGGGAAGGGCCGGCTGGGTCATCATGGAACCGGGAGCCAGCCTTCGCAATGCGGGCTTCGCGTTGCCCCGGAATGGCCGTCTCTACGTTCGTGTCGAGTCCCGGAAAGAGGGAGAGGAATCGGGCGGCGCCATGGCCTGGAATGCCCGCAACTACGTCCGGGACCTGGGAATCTCCATGCGGGGCGTGATCGAATAATCAGCCCCGTCCAGGCGCTTTTGGAGCAGGGGCCTTTGGCACTCAGGCCCCTTCTTCTTTCATGCGCCGGAAGTAATCCCGGGTCAGTTTCAAAACCACGGGCGAGAGAACCAGGAGCGCGATCAGATTGGGAATCGCCATGGCCCCATTCATGACGTCGGAGAAGGTCAAAACATCATCGAGTTGCTGGCAGGATCCCCAAACGATGAAGGCCAAATAGACGACCTGATATGGGAGGACGGCTTTCTTCCCGAAGAGGTAATCCGCAGCTCGGTTGCCGTAATACGACCAGGTGATCATCGTCGAGAAAGCGAAGAAGACAATCCCGATGGAGACGATCTTGCCGCCCCAGGCGCTGCCGAGCCCCTGCTCGAAAGCGATGCTGGTCAACTGGCCATCCTTCACATCGGGGATTTCGTAAGCTCCGGTGAGCACGATCACCAGGCCGGTGATGCTGCAGACAATAATGGTATCGATGAAGGGGCCGATCATCGCCACCAGGCCCTCGCGCACCGGTTCGTCCGTGCGGGCCGCTCCGTGGGCCATGGGGGCGGAGCCCAGGCCTGCTTCGTTGCTGAAAAGCCCTCGCGCCACGCCATAGCGAATTGTGGCGCCGAGAAGGCCGCCAGCCACCGCGTCGTTCGAATTGAAGGCGTAGTAGAAAATCGCCTTAAAAGCTTCCACGACCTCGGCAAGATTCATGAAAATGATAATGAGCCCGCTGACAATATAGAGGGCGCACATAACGGGAACGATGAAAGACGCGGCCCGGCCGATGGACTTGATGCCGCCCACAATGACGGCGCCAGTCAAGCCGGCGAAGATGATTCCAACGATGAGTTTGAATGGGAGGCCGATCTCGCCATCCGCGGCAAATTCGGGATACATCAGGCTGTGAACATTGGTCATGACGTTGTTGATCTGGAACATATTACCGATGCCGAAACTGGCAATGGCGGTGAAGACCGCAAAGAGGATCGCCAGCCATTTGAACTTGGGTCCCATGCCCTGTTCGATAAAGTGCATTGGGCCGCCGTGTGCTTCGCCTTCCTCGTCGATGCGGCGGTATTTGACGGCCAGCGTGCAGGAGGCGAACTTCGTGGCCATACCCACTGTCGCCGTCACCCACATCCAGAAAACGGCGCCGGGACCGCCTATCAGAATAGCAGCGGCAACGCCCACGATATTCCCCGTGCCGATCGTGGCGGACAGGGCAGCCATCAACGCCTGGAAGTGATTGATTTCTCCGGGATCATTGGGGTCGTCGTATTTCCCCATGATGACCTTGAAGGCATGGATGAAACCGCGGAATTGGATAAAGAAGAGGAAAAAGGTCAGGAAGAGGCCGGTGCCAACCAGCAAAATCATCATGGGCGGGCCCCAGACGAAGTCGCTGGCCTTTGAGACGATTTCGTTATACAGTTCCATATCAACCATCCAATGAGCGTTTGGGCAAGCTGCGAACAGGCTGCGGCTCTCGCCACGGCGAGTCGGAATCCATAAGGCTTGTTCTGACGAGTGTGACGCTATGAAGGCAAAAAGTAGACGGGCAAGCGAAATTACGGACCGGAAGAAGCCTCGAGGGCCTCTCTTCCGCTATTTGTTGAATAAAGAGCGCTTCAATTCCGCGGCTCTTTCCGCGAAGGAAAAACCCGCGATTCGGTAGGCCATGCGATAGCCCCTGGGGGCGGCGTGGCCCGAAGGGCGGAACCTGGGATCGCTGGAACGCACCCGTTTCATAATCCGCGCGGCCTCCTGCGGATCGTCGATCCAGATTCGGCGGGCGCTGGAAAACCGCGTCAGATTGATGGCGCGGAGCCGGGCAGGATCGAGCTGGCCGGTATCCCGGAGGAATTCTTCCATGTCGTCGAGAAGGTTCAGGCGCAGCCGCCTCGTTTCGTCATCGTTCTTTCGGCAAAGCGTTTCGGCGCTCCAAATCCGATAAACCGCTCCGGGCTTGTTGAATGGACGAAATTGTTTTCCAGCGACCAGGAGACGAAAATAGAGTTCATGCTCCTGGCAGAATTGCTGTTCTTCGTTCCAGCATCCGACATCGAGCAATGCCTCGCGCCGCCAGAGCGGCGAGCCCGTTTGGGGAAGCTGCCAGCGGGCCAGAAGCACCCACGGATCATCGCTCTCGAGAGACTGGACATGGCGTTGGACAGTGCCATCTTCCTGGTGGATTTCCAGGGTGATTGGGCTATACAAGACATCGATGGATTCATGATTTCCGCGGGCCAGCTGGTCTATCTGTGAATCGATTTTATCGCCGTAGAGAAAATCATCCGCATCCAGGTATTGGATCCATTCCCCCCGGGCCATGTCCAAAAGGCGGTTGCGGGCGGCATTGCTTCCCTTGTTCTCCTGGAACTCGATGCGAATCTCGTCGGCAAAGGATTCGATGACGAGTCGGCTTTGATCAGTCGATCCGTCATCCACGACAAGGATCTCGCAATTCTCGTAGGTCTGGCCGAGAGCGCTTTGGATCGCCTTTCCAATCCATTGCTCGCAATTATGGCAAGGAATCAGGATGCTGACGAGAGGTTGATACGTTTCCCGAGGCATAAGACACTCTGACGAGAAGCTGAAATGGCAGAGAATCTCCATTGTGAGGGATGATGGCTGGTGGCTGGCAAGTGGATAGTTTTTCAGCTTGGCGCGCGCGAGCATTACGCCGTGGCCCGGGCCCTCCAGGAAGGGGGGAAGCTCGAGGCCCTGGTCACCGACGCCTGGCGGCCTCCCGCACCCATGAGTGGGCTTGCTCCCGAGCGCCTTCGACTGCGCTGGGTTCCTCTCCCCCAGGAGAAAATCCACGCTTTTACGAAGGAAGCTCTCCTCAGAGAAGCGGGGTGGCGGATGGGAGGGTTAACAAGTTGGGATATGATTTTACGCCGGAACGAATGGTTCATGAAAAAGGCCGCCGCATGGCTGGAAAAGCAAACGGCCTCCGGGGATGATCATGTTTTTTCCTATAGCTATGCCGCCCGGGAGATCTTTCAAACGGCCCGCCGGAAGGCTTTCCAGACGGTCTTGGGCCAGATCGATCCCGGCCCGGGAGAAGAAAGGATCGTTCGCCAGCTTCACGAAAGGCATCCGGGCCTCTCCCCCGCCTGGGAACCGGCTCCCGATTCCTACTGGGCAAACTGGCGCAAGGAAACGGAGCTGGCCGATTGGATTGTCGTGAATTCCGAGTGGAGCCGAAATCTTCTGCTCGAGGAAGAGATCGAGGAAGAGAAAATCATTGTTCTGCCCCTGGTCTATACACCCCCCGAGGAAACGGAGGAGTTCCACCGGTCATATCCCGAGCGATTTACGCGAGAGCGTCCCTTGCGCGTTCTTTTCCTCGGCCAGTTCATTCTCAGGAAAGGCGCGGCGGAGATTCTGGAAGCGGCGGAAGATCTGGAGCGCGAACCCGTGGAGTTCTGGATCGCCGGGAGTTCCGAGTTGCCTCAGGAGAAAAAAAAGAATGTCCGGTGGATTGGTTCGATCACGCGGGAGGAAACATCCGCTTACTATCGCCATGCGGACGTTTTTCTTTTCCCAACGCATTCGGACGGCTTCGGCCTGACGCAGCTTGAAGCCCAGGCATGGAAGCTGCCGATTATCGCGACTCAAAACTGTGGGCGCGTGGTGCGCGATGGCGGCAACGGCCTGCTGCTTTCCCATGTATCCGCGGATTCCATTGCGGAAGCGATTCGCCGCTGCAGCAGAGAGCCTGACTCCCTGGCACGCTGGAGCGGGTCAGCCAGCCAAAAGAACGATCATCATCCCGGGAGTCTGGGAAAAGCGCTGGCGAGCCTATGAACGCGCTTTGCGGAGAACATACTCGCGATAAAGATCGCGCCGGAATTCACAAAATTCGTCGTTCACATAGAGATCGCCGGAACGAAGCGAGCTATACGCCGCGCATCCCCCCTGGCAAAAGTTCCGCCAGGAGCAGCTCCGGCATTCCTCAATGGCATAGCGCCGCTCGAGGATTTTCTTTCTCAGCTTCCGGTTGCGCTCCCCTTCAAGCATCTCCTGAACACTCAGCGATTTGACATTGCCAATGTGGTATTCCGGCGTGTTGAACACCGGACAATTATAGACATGGCCCTGGGAATCAACGATAGCCGTGGCGCCCAGCGGGCACCAGGCAGACCCGGCGGGATCAGCATCGGGAACGAAGCCTGGAAAGCCCGCCTTAACTGGCGTTAGCCCCTCGCGGGGCATTTCCCGCAGATCGAAGAGCAACCACTTATAGACACGCTTCATTTCCTCTGGATCGGGCGCGATTTGATCCCAGTGGGTATCGGCCGCGCGCATGCGGTTGAGGTTAAGGAACCGGAGCACCTGGATCGGGCCAATGGAATCGATCCTGTCGATGAGCCGCTTCACATCGGAGATCAGCGACTTCGTCAGTACGCTCGATACGGTGAGCCGCTCGGCTGCGCCCGCCTCGCAAAGGTTTTCAATCGCTCGCCATGCCTTATCGAACGTCCCCTTCCCCCGAATGAAATCATGAATGGCCGGGTCGGGACCGTCGAGGCTGACCTGAACCTGGGCGCCGCTGTCGGCAAGCCTCCGTGCCATCGCCTGATCCACAAGAAGGCCATTCGTGCTCACCTGGGCCTTGGGCGAATGCTGTGCGGAAAACTCCAGCAGCTCGATCGCTTCCTCGTGAAGCAGCGGCTCGCCGCCGAGAAAGGAAATCGTCGCGCCCGGGTAAGCCTGGGAATGCTCGACGATCAATCTCCGAATATCCTGGCTTTGCAGCTCCGGTTTCGGCATGCGGCCTTCCACAATGGCGCAATGGCGGCATCGCAGGTTGCATTCTTCCGTGGTGTAGATCGTCAGGCTGGGCAGAGGCGCTGTTTTTTTCTCCGCCTCTGGGGCGGGAAGGGGATAATTCTCGATCAGGTTCGCGCGGTATAGCTCCGCGACAAAGGCGGAAAGATCCTCCAGAATGTCCTCGGATGAAATGCTTTCAAAATCACTGGCCATGCTCTCAGCCAACTGGCCCAATGTCCGCCCGCCATCGAGATATCCCACGATTTCGAGCCCCGCCTCATTGCAGAGAGCCCAGCGCGCCTCCACGGGATGAAGCAGGATCACCTCGCCGTTTCCCGTCCGGTCGACAATGAGATCCGTATAGACGCGCGGGCATGCATCCGGCTGAGCAGGTGGGACTTTTTGAGGTTTCGCCAGGCTCATGGCTTCTCTTTTCCGGTTGGTTCCGTCCCCCCGAAAAGAGAGGGGGCGGCTTCGAGTTTGCCCTGTTGGGCAATGAGATCGCGATACTGCCAAATTCGCCCCGATCCAATCAACTGAAACAAGAGGCGAAAGCGAAGTGCTTCGCGATAAACTCCCCCGGAAGGCAAATCGCCCAGCACGGGATCCCGTTCCGCCCAGACCCCTTCCCCGGCCGGTCTTTCCCGTCGGCAAGCGGTCAGGCGGCTCGCCACGGCGCTCCAAGGGCGAATCAACAGGGGGGCAAGAAAGTCCAGGGCGACGGGCGGCGCCAGGTCCACCGCGAGACGTTCGAAATGCGCAAGAATACTGTCGCTGGAATCCCACGCTGCTGTGCTCCAATCGGAGCGGCCTGCGGGGAGCTCCACGGGAGGATGGCTCCATTTCTTGAGAAAGCGGAACAGGGCCGCCAGGGCGGCAGCCGTCTCCGGCCGGCTGAAATCTTCTGAAAACTCGTACGCTTGCTCCGCAGCGGATTGGTCTTTTTCCAATATCGCCAGCGAATCCGCCGCGTCCCGCCAGATACGCGAACCGCCATGTTGGAGCGCATGATGCGCCAGAAACCAAAGATGATGGCCCGCCTTGGGCGCATAGGCTCCACGAAAGAGGCCAGGAGCCGATCCGGCCCAGATTGCTTCCGCTTCTTCGGAAAGAGGCGCGTGCAAATCGAGATGAAATCCGGACTCGTCCACAAAAACCAGCGACTTCTGGTGGCGCAGGCGCCGCCAGCCAAGCCTTGCCAAAGCCCTCGAAGCCACGGGGAGGGCGCGGGATTCCACAACCAGGTCCGCATCACTCATCCGGCGCAAGGCAGGGGAAGGATAAAGCTCCGCCAGCGCCGCTCCCTTCATGGCCATAATCTTCTTCACCCCCGCCTGATGCATCGAGCTCACCGCCGCGGACATCAGTCTCCGCCTCGCATAATACTGCTCGGCAGCCTGGAAAAACTGCTTTGGAATTCCACCAGCAAAAAGATTGTCCGGGCGCATGCCGGCGAGATCGAGGTGATGCCGATACAAAGCCTGCATCATCGACGCGCCGGGCGGAAGAGGCAGGGTTCGGAAAGAAGAGTGGCGGCAGATCTCCTGAAGGTTCGCGAGTTCAGAGCCCGCCAGTTGTGGCCGCGAGAGCAGGCCTAATACCGTCCTGAGAACTTGTGCCTGACGTGGACCGACTTCCCCGGCAAATGGCGATTTCCTGCGCCTGGTCGTCACGCTTGGTCACCCATGGCGCGGCGAGCCGCGGCGAAAAAGCGCCTCCGGCCTTCGACGAGCGTGTGTGTCTGGGCCTTCTCCAATGCCGCCCGCGACATTTCTTCCAGCCGCTGTGGCTCGAGTGTGACGGCCTCATGCAAGGCTTGTTCGAGTGGCTCGAGGGAATCGGCGGGAAGCAGCCAGCCGTTGCGTCCCGGCTCGACAAGGTCGCGCGCGGCACCCATATGATCCGTGGCGATCACCGGCATGCCCGCCGCCAGGCCCTCGGGGACGATCATTCCCCAGCCATCGTGGCGCGAAGGAGCACAGAGAAAATCAGCGGCATGATAGAAGCGCGGCAGCTCGGCCCAGTCGCGAAATCCAAGGAATTCGACCTGTTCGCGGCATCCGTGGAGTGTCCTTTTCATGCTGGTCATCATCGGCCCATCCCCCAGCACAACAAGACGGAGTTGGGGAAAATCCGGGGCCAGGTCCCGGAAGGTTTGTGCAAGCAGATCCACTCCCTTCCGTTCAATAAGAGACCCGGAGAAGAGAATCGTCCTCCTCTGAAACTTTCCCCGGCGTATATCCGCGAATTGAAGATACCGATGAAGGTTGGAAAAATAGGGCACGTTCTCATAGAGGCGATTCGGTCCGAATTCCCGGCGCCACATCTCCAGAGCCCACTCGCCGATTCCCCAGATCGGCACGGGCTGGCGATGAAGGGGTGCGAGAGCCACGCGGCGATACCAGCGCCCCAGGGGCCCTTTGAGCCTTGAACCGGGCCGCTCGCCCCAAAACACCCAAGGCTTTCCCGCCGCTGCTCTTTCGGCCATGAGGCGGCGCATGAATCGGTCTCGATACCAGCCAAAGACGACGAGGTCCGCCTGGCCGGCCTGTTGCCTGACTTGCTTCTGCTTCACTTCATCGCCTTCGAGAATCGTGTGGGCATGATGGATCGGTTGGCGGTCCCAGTGGCGCTGGCTATCCGCCGTCTGAAGATACGCGGCGTGGAAGTCGTATTCCTCCGCCTGGGCCAGTTCATTGAAGAACTCGACCTGGTAGGGCGAGGGGATCATTGTGGTAACCAGGATCGATTTCACGGTCGCCGCTTCACCACCAGGGCCAGGCATCCCATCCACGCAATCAGGCCATAGCTCATGAGCACGAGTTCGATCATTGAGCGGAGACCCGCGAAGATGACAAGCGCCGAGAATGCATAGACAAGCAACCGCTCGGGATGGATGGGCCCGGCCAGCAGCCTTGTGGGAATGCGTGATAAGGCGCCGTAGAATAACCCGCCAAGGACCACCGCCACGAAACCCCAACAAGCGTAGAGCTCGCCAATCACCGAAGATGTCAGAGAGACGCCGCGTTCGCCGACGAGCCGCGCAAGATCATAGCCCGGGGTGGTCGGCTTGCCAGGCCAGAGAGCCCGGGGAACCGGCCGGATCAGGGCAAACGCCACGGGCTTCGTCCCCACGTGGGACACGCGCTCGGGAAAGATCATCGTCGATTGGGCCAACCGATAGAAATTGTCATCGACGCGGATGTTTTCCGGCATGTCTATACGGTCGTCGCCTCTCAGCAACGCCCCGAATCCCGCCTGGCGATACGCCAGCATGAATTGCAGCAGCGCCAGGAGAAGAACGATCAAACCGAGGAACTTGAGGAACGCCGCCGCGTTCAAGCGGGGCTTGAGCAGGATCCAGTAGAGGAATGCCGAGCCGAAAACGACGCCGATGATCCGCCGGCCGCCCTCCTGGGCAAGAAATACCGCCAGGATCAGAAGGCATATTCCGCTCAGGAGGATCCGCCAGTTGAACCAGCCGATCTTCGAGGCGAGCAGCACACAGAGGCATGGCGCCACATAGCCGAAATAAACCATGTGGTCCAGAATCGAATCCCAGCCACCCAGGGCTCCCCGGGTCCATGGCGTGGCCCATCGTGGCTCGCCCAGGGAACTGATCATGAGTCCGATATCGAATCGGCTTGGAATAGCGAATTTCATCATCGCCAGAAGAAACAACAAGAGGATCAGGCGAAAAACAGCGCGGTGGCTTAACTCCATGGAGGCAATGCGGTAAACTGTTCGCGGCATTCGAAAGGGTTTGATCCAGATGCCAATCCAGGCGGCACAGACAAAGGCGCCAATCAGAGCAAAAGACTCCTGCACGGCATTCTGGGAAACTCCATAGAGCGGAAACGTGCCCTGGATCAAATCCAGGAGGAGCCAGTAGATCGGACCAAGAGTCAGGATATACTCGGTGCGGAAAATCGCGCGGGGGCTCTTGATCATGGCTAGCATGGGAGCCACCACCAAACCCGCCGCGAGAACGATCGCCGGCATACGGAGGGCGCCCGCCGATTGCACTTCCATCGGAATCATCGAAGCAGAGGCGGCCGTCGCGAAAAGAACCGCCGCGAATCCCAGCGCCGGATAAAGAGGGAGCCTGCCGGCGGAAGGGCGAACCTTCCGCCGGCTCTCAGCTTGTCTCCGGAAAGGCGCAGGTGTAACTGTGCGGCTCGCGTAGCTCATCAGGCGAACTTTGGAAGCATTGTCCTCTTCACCGCAACCGGAGAGCGCAGGAAATAGCGAAGGATCCTCTTGGCGCGGAGCCTCCCTTGCCGCGAAAAACAGAGATATCCTCCCCGAAGAGCCAGCTTTGTGGAATTCAGCGTCCTTCTGCTCACCCATAACGAAGAAAAGAACGTCCTCCCCTGCCTTTCGAGGCTCGCCAGGGCCAAGCGCATCGTTGCGGTGGATTCGGGATCAACGGACAGGACCTTGGATATCCTCCGGGAGCAACCGGCGGTGGAGATTCTTGAGCGGCCCTTTAGCAACTTTGCCGAACAACGGAATTTCGGGCTCAGCGCCTTCAATCCTGGCGACTGGGTGCTCCACCTTGACGCGGATGAGCGCCTGACCCGCCGGCTGGCGCGAGAGATTGAAACCCTCCCCGCGGAGGGACCATCAGCCTACAATATTGCTCCTCTGAACGTCTGGCGGGGCCGGCCGATTCCGCGCGCGACCTTCTACCCCACCTATCAAACAAGGCTGACGCGGGTGGGCGATTTCCAATTCGTCCAGGTCGGCCATGGCCAGAAAGCCCCATCGGAAGCGGGCCCGATTCCCCGGCTGTCGAGTCCTTATATCCACCTCCCTTTCTCCAAAGGGATGGCCGAATGGCTGGCCCGCCATCATCGCTATGCGCAAAGCGAGGCGAAAGCGTTTCTACGCGACAGAAGAAGACGATCTCCTGGTTCCGCGCTCCTCGATCCGATCGCCCGGCGCCAATGGATACGGCGTGCCACGCGATTTCTTCCCGGCCGGCCAGCTCTGGTTTTCTGGTATCTCATGCTTATGCGGGGAGCGATTGGAGAGGGAGCGCCGGGACGGGATTACTGCCGCCTGCGAGCCTATTACGAGAAGCTGATTCAAAGGGAATTGAGGCGCCTTCGGCTTGAGAAACGGCTCTAGTCGGCGTCGCGCAAAACGCGATCTTTCAAGAGCCGGGCCGGATTGCCACCGACGATCTTCCAGGCGGGAACTTTGCGGATGACCACGGAACGAGCGCCCACCACCGATCCTTCGCCGACACGAACGCCGGGGCCCACAAAAGCATCCGCGCAGATCCACGCCTGGCCGGCGATGCGAATGCCTTTTTTCAAAAGAGGCAAATCCGAATACCGATGATCGTGGGTGCCCGCACAGAGATGGGCGCGATGGGAAACCGTAGCCCGGGGACCGATATGCACCCGGCCTGGATTATAGATCAGCACGCCTGGCCCGACAGCGGCCCAGTCGCCGATGGAAAGATTCCACGGCATTTCGATTTGAACGGTGTTATACACATGCACATGCTGCCCGATCCGCGCACCGAACAAGCGAAGCAATGCGGACCGCAGACGAAAGCATGGGCGCGGTGTCAGCCTGAAGAGGAGCTGCCCGCCCAGCCAGAATGCGCGCATCACCTGGATACGCCGGGAATACTTCGCCGCGCTGCGATTACGCTCTATGTCAAGACCTTCTGTGATGACTCTTCTCCAATCAATTGTGTATAGACGTCCGTCCAATTTGCGGCGATCCGCTTCCAGTCGAAATGCTCGCGAGCGGCACGGCGGCAGCGATCAGAGACGCTCGAATCAGCCTTCTTTCGATCCAGCCACTCTGAAACGCATGCGGCGAGCGAATTCGCATCCAAAGAAGCCACGCCGCCCACATTCTGATCCCGCAGGAAATCGCAAAGGTTCACGTTCTCGCTCACGACAGCCGGTGTTCCCGCCGCAAGGCTCTCGATGACGACGTTGCCGAAGTTCTCCTGGCGGCTCGGCAGAACGAGCAGGGCCGCGCCCGCGAGGGCCGCCTGCTTGATTCGACCGTCCAGCATTCCCGTGAAATGAACGCGCCCGCGGACTCCCAGTTCCCCGCAAAGCCTCTCCAGCTTTCGTCTATACGATGCATCTTCAGGCCCCGCCACGGCCAGCTGCACTCCCTCTCCAAGACGGGCCAGAACGGGCAGCAGAAGATCCAGCCCTTTCTTGTAATGCAGCCTGCCAAGAAAGAGGAGGTATTGTGCGTCGCCGAGTTCAGGGAATTCCCTTCGAAACAGCCGGGGCTCCGGCAACGATTCCCACTCGCTCCAATCCAGACCGTTCGGCTGGATAACAGGCCTCGGTAAAAGGCCCAGCGGAGCGGCCAGATCCGCCTCGCGGCGTGTTGTATAGTGGATCGCCGCGGCGGCGTTCAAGTGGCGCCGCAGCCGAAGCCGCATATACAGCGCCTTTTTCCAGGCGCTTTGCTTGAGGCTCCAGGGATCGAGCATCCCGCAGGGCCTTACGATATAGGGAATGCCTTTTTCCGCCGCAGCGCGCATTCCCTGGACCTGGGCCTCTTCCCAAAGGGCATGGATATGGACGATTTCCGCCCGGGAAACGGCTTGCCGGATTCGCGGCTCGAGATCGGGATGCCGCACGAGGCTTCCCTTGCCCGGCCCAACATGCGTCAAGCGGACCCCATTCCGTTCGAGTTCCCTTGCAATGCGAATGTCCTCGCCGGGGCGAAAGGTCGCCAGCACCTCGACTTCGTGACCGGCATGAACCTGTGCCGCCGCCATCCCGGCCAGCGCCGTCGAGGGGCCGCCGCTCTGGGAATCAAGGCTTGAAATGACATGAAGGACGCGCGGCAAACTCATAGGGATAACAACTTCGGATTTCGTCGAAGGTGCCGGTATTCACGGAGCACTTCCGGCCGGACGGGGACGCGGTCGTGGCGATGGCGCCACAGCCTGCCGGGGATTTGCAGCAGTCCGAGGAACAGCCCCTTGAAGTATTGATGGCGGAAATACCAGAACCACTTGCTGGCAAGCTGTGCCGGGCCGAGCCACATCATCCCGGCGGGATAACGCAAGTAAGCGAGAAGGGCGAGATTGGCGAGTGTCGCGGCAACAACCCATCGATCGCGCTGGTTCGATCGATCGGTGTCATGAAAAACACGGAGCGAACCGCAGGAAATAATCTGCCAGTCGTGGGCCGCGAGCCGGATCGAGAGATCGACTTCCTCCATTCCATAGGCGACTGGCAATTCCACGTAGCCTGTCGTTTCCAGAAAGGCCTCGCGGCGGTAGGCCGCACCACAACCGACGAATTCAGCCACACGCCAGTAGCGGTCCTGGGGTTCCGCGGGCTCTTCGCCGCGGTGGTTGATCTGGGCGGCCACCGCCCCTGCTCGTGGAAAACGCCGGAATGTCTCCACCAGGCGTCCAAAATAGTTTTCGTCGAGGGGATAGGAGTCATCGTCGAAGCTGGCGACAAATTCCTCTTTGGCCACGTCCACGAGCCGATTCCGGCCGCCTCCGGGGCCAAGCTGATCCCGGCTGAAGAGCGTGGTAATGTCTGGATGATGGGCGCGCATCGCCGAGCGCGTGCCGTCGTCCGCCGCATCGATATAGACAAGGAACTCCCGCGGGGCGGGCCGGCATTTCTTGATGCGCTCGACCGTTTCAACCAGCCGGTCCTGGTTTGCATAGCTTGGGATCGCCACGCTGACGGGAACAGTCTCCATTGGGGGCGGGCACTCCGGCGAAAGGTTCAAGGCGGGGCTGTCAGCAGCCCTTCTTTATAATGCGCGCTGGATTTCCGGCCGCAACAGCATTTCGAGGAACGCTGCGCGTGACGACACTTCCAGCACCGACGACGGCCCCCTCGCCAATGGCCAGGCCTTTCAAAATCACACAGTGGGCGCCGATCCAGGCTCCCCGGCCAATGCGCACCGGCGCCTCATCGAGGGACCCCTCCAGCGGGCACCCCTCCCCTCGCTGGTGATCATGATCGGTAATATAGCAGCCCGGGCCGATGGCCACATCCCGTTCGATACGGATGGAAAGGCTGGCGTCGATAAAAGTCCCCCGGTTGATGTAGGTCTTTTCAGCGATGCGGATTTTCGGACGCCGCCGCTTCGGCCCGCTGCAAAGAAGCACCACGCCGCGATCCAGGGCACATGGCCCGCGCAGAAGAACCGAGCGATGCTGGCGCGGGATCTCCACCGCACGCATCCAGACATACCCCGTGATCCGGACCCCGCGAGCACGAAACCACGCATTGCGAATGCGCGAAGCAATTCCCCCTCCGAGGCGGGCCAGCGTGTTCACGGTGGGTGATAGAAGCATCATTCCAGGCGCCTTCCCCATTCCTCGATGATATGAAGCGCGAAAACCCGCGACCATGTATCCAGCCGCGCGCGTGAGCGGTATTTCTTTTGAATGGCGCGCCGGATTTGGTTCCAATCTCCTTTGAACCACTGATCGAAAGGAAAGGCAAATCCCTGTTTCTCGCGGCCGCGTATCCACTCGGGGATTTCCGGGACCGCCTGAACAAGCGCCTCTTTCTGGGGTTGGAACCGGAAGTCTGGCGGC
The DNA here is from genome assembly GCA_964346275.1 of uncultured Candidatus Sumerlaeota bacterium. Lineage (GTDB taxonomy): Bacteria > Sumerlaeota > Sumerlaeia > SLMS01 > SLMS01 > CAYFUR01. The sequence continues at coordinate 2,513 of CAYFUR010000069.1, read as the reverse complement.
AAAGCCGATACGCTTCGCAGAACTTCTTTGTCCACCAGCGGCACCCGAAGCTCCAAACCATGAGCCATGCTGTTGGCGTCACTGTCGCGCAGGAGCTGGCTGCGCATATACAGCGTGAGTTCCAGATGGCTGATCATCTCGGGCGTGGCCATTTGGGGAACCGCCCTCTCTTCGGGATCGTCGAGACAAACCCCTGTAATCCGGTCGACAAGCCGGCGCGCTTCGCGGCGAAGGAAAAGTCCCCGCATCGCCCGATACGCCTCGCCAAGTGTCAGATCGCCGCCCACATATTCCATCAAGCGCTGATACTTCGAATTTCCGAGAAACGATTCCAGCCTTTTTGCTCCAAAGGGCCGCAACGGCCCGAGGGCGGAGAGGTTCCACCCCCAATCCATCATTTTCGGGATCTTCTGGAAACTGGGGTAGCCTCCGAACAACTCGTCGCCACCCAGGCCGGAAAGCACCACCCGTGCTCCGGCTTCCCGGGCGAGCCGGGAAATGCAATAGGTGTTCAATCCATCGATGGAAGGATGATCCTGGGCCGCCAGGAAATCGCTCAAAAAGCGGCCCGCCATCCGGGCGTCCAGCGTCAAAGTCTGGTGATCGGTTTCGAAGTGCTTCGCGGTGCGCTCGGCCAGCGGCGACTCGTCCCATTCCTTTTCGGGAAACCCGATGGAAAACGTCTGAAGCCCAGTGCCCATCTCCCTTCTCGCCAGGGCTAGAACCGCGGTGGAATCCAGCCCGCCGCTGAGAAACAAGCCCACGGGCACGTCACTGACGAAGTGGGCCCGCACAGAATCCGCCAGAGAACGCCCAAGCTCCTCGATACTTCCTCCACTTTGAGGCTCACTTTCAGGCCACTCGAGTTGGTGCATCGTGCATAGCTGGCCGTTTTTCCACTCTGCGATCCGGCCTGCCTCGAGCATTCGCACGCCCTTGAGAACGGTCAGTGGCTCCCGGGTATGGCCATGGAGAAAGAAGTTATAGAGCCCCTGCGCATCCCAATCCCGGGGCACAAGCCCCGAAGCCAGCATGGCACGGACCTCGGACGCGAAGATCAGGCTGCCGGAGGATTGCGCCCAGTAAAGCGGCTTGATCCCGAAAACATCTCGCGCCAGCACTGCGCTCTTTTCCACGCTGTCCCAGATGGCAAAAGCGAACATTCCGCGCAAGCGTTCGATGCCGGCCGCTCCCTGGCGCATATACATACGCAAGAGCAGCTCCGTATCCCCGCCGGTCTGGAAGGGCTCTCCCGCTTTTTCCAGATGGTTCCTCAGTTCGCGATAGTTGTATATCTCTCCATTGAACACGATCGCATAGCGCCCGTCCGCCGACTTCATCGGCTGGGCGGCCCGCTCGGAGAGGTCCAGGATCGCGAGCCTCGTATGGGCCACCCCCGCGGCCCCGTTTTCATCGATATAGATTCCGCTTCCATCCGGGCCACGGTGCGCCATGGCCTCGCGCATGCGCTCCAGCCCGCCCGCTGGCATTTCTCCGCCGATAATACCCGCGATTCCACACATCAGGCCGCCCTGCCAATCATTCCGGGATCGTTTCGGATCGGGACTCTTCCCCATCTGGGAGAAGGACTTCCAGTTCTCCAATCTCGAAGACGAAGCGATTCCGCTTTCCATCGCCATGAAGGCGCAACTCAATCGTTCGGGCGATATCCAAAGGTGGCACAGCCACTACGAGATATTGAGTCTGCATACGTGCCGGCAACGGCTCGGAGTGCCAGCCCGAATGCCCCGGGACCCGCGCCGACATCCAAACCCGGCCGGAAGGAAAATCCACCGGATCAACCAACAGGCGAATACGCGCCTCGCGCTGAACTGCAGGCAGAACAAAGCGGTAAGAAATCCATTGCCAATCCTCTTTTCCTCCCCGGGCTGGCTCGATCGTGATCCGCATGTGTCCTTGCTCGCCGTCTTGCCCGGGAGCCATCCAGGCCGCCTCGACGCGAGAGCCAAAAGGAGGCTTCTGCCACCCGAGATAGAAATCCCGCTTGAACGGAGGCGCCGCAAGCGCCGGGTTCTCAATGTAAAGCGCATCCCCAGAGACCGGCTCGCCGCGCCAAAGAGAATATGCCGCCTCGGGAATGGCTGGACTTGTAAACATCCGCGCCACGGCTTTCTGGAACTCCGGGTTCTCGATGGCTCGAGCCGGGACGGAGCGGAAAAGCGCGGCCAGGCTTTTCCGGTCATTGGTGTCCAGCGTTTCCAGAAGCTGGGCCATCTCCCCGGGCTCTGCCTTGTCACCTTCGAGTTGGAGAAAAACTTCGGCGGGGGTGAGGATCCCAGTTAAGAGAAGGGCTTCGGCGGCCTCGCGGCGATAGCTCCCCCCAAAGCGGCCGATGGACTGGGCCACATCAAGGGCCTGCTTCTCATGGCCCAGCAGAGCCAGCAGTTGGATGGACTCCAGGCGCTGGCGGGGAAACTGTGGATTCAGTTTTGCCGAACGCTGCAGCGATGCTTCGGCGGCAACCTCCCGGCCGAGGAAAATCTGGGCGCGGG
>CAYFUR010000068.1:0-19797 GCA_964346275.1 uncultured Candidatus Sumerlaeota bacterium | reverse complement strand
TGGGGTTCTGGCAGGCCCTGGGCGAGCCGCAAAACAGCCAGCTCTGCCGCGAAGTGATGTTCCATGCCTTCGACCAGGGCATCACCCACTTCGACCTCGCCAACAATTACGGCCCGCCGCCAGGATCCGCCGAGGAAATCGTCGGCAAGCATCTCAAGTCCATGCCCCGCGACGAACTCGTCATTTCCTCCAAAGCCGGATTCGAAATGTGGCAGGGCCCCTACCAGGTTGGTGGCAGCCGCAAGTATCTCATCTCCAGCCTGGACGCCTCCCTGAAACGCCTCCAACTCGATTACGTCGATATCTTCTATCACCATTGCTTCGACGAACACACGCCCCTGGAAGAGACCCTCGGTGCCCTCGATCACATCGTGCGCCAAGGCAAGGCCCTGTATATCGGCGTGAGCAATTACAGCGGCGAGCAGCTCGAACGCGCCCTGCAAACCATCCGCGAAAACGGTTGGACGCGGCCCCTCATCGTTCAGCCCAACATGAGCATGATGCAGCGCACCCACGAACACGGGCTGCTCCCCGTGGCCGGCCGCGAGGGCATCGGGGTCATCCCCTTCTGTCCCCTTTCCCAGGGTATCCTGACCGATCGCTATCGCCACGGCCTTCCCGAGGATTCCCGCCAGGGCCGCCGGGGCGAAGAAGGCCGCAAGTGGTATGAGCAGAAAAAACAAGAGGGCGTTTGGGACAAGGTGGAGGCCCTCGCCCGCATTGCCGAACGCCGCGGCCAGAAACTCGCCCAGATGGCGCTCACCTGGCTCCTGCGCGACGAACGCATCACGAGTGTTCTTGTCGGCGTCTCGCGCATCGATCAGCTCAAGGAAAACATCGGCGCCCTGGACGCTCCTCCACTTTCACCCGATGAAATCCAGGAGATCGAAAACATCCTTCAGGGATAACGGAAGGAAGCCCTCTCCGGATCGCTCGCCGGAGAGGGCATTTCTTCTTTTTTCCTTGCCTCTCACGGTCCAATTTGTTCGGCTCCAATTGGAGGAAGAGGAGGTGAGAAATGAAGAATTCCTGTCTGTTGCTCTCTCTGTGCCGGGTGCTCGCCGTGGCGTCTTTCGCCAATCCGGCCCTCGCCCAGGACATCAACGTCGAAACATATGAAATCATCACCGGACTGAACGAGGCCGGATCGCTCAGGGACGAAGGGGGGAGACTCTATTTCCAGCGCGAAGTCGACAATCGCGTCGAACTCATCGAATACGATTTTGCATACGAAGAGGAGACAGTCCTTGCGGAGGCCTTCCTGAGCCAGTGGACCGACCTCCATTACATTGATCAGGCATCGACGAAGATCGAATGCCCACCGCCTCCAATGTGCGCTTATTGGCCGGCCCTCCTGGTTCGCTATGAACAACGCGTGGATGGAGAACTCCAACATGCGGAATTGCGCGCGACCTTCTGGGACGACATGGACCCGGACAACGTCCACAGAACGAGCTTTTCCCTTGCCGAAGGATCCTATCCCTTCGAAGCCTATTTTCATCGTCTCTATTATGACTGTCCCGATACCAATTGGGATTATCCAGACCTTTATTACTTTGGCGGCTCAACGTCCTATCAAAGCGGATTCTTTATCAATCCCCGGGAAATCAGCCCGGAAGCATGGGGCGAGGCCCGCTATACATTCCTCTGGAACCGCCCGCCGGAAGAAGAGCTGGATATCCTGAATCACGACTTTTTTCAGCTTCCCGTCGGGAGTATTCCTATCGCAATATCCACCCCCGGAAAACTGCAGTGGTTGAACAAATCGGACGGAGATTCCATTCCGATCTGGTCCATCCAGCCCATTGCCGCCCACGGGACCTCGGAGTACGCCCGTGCTCTCGTCTCCCACGGCAGCACTCTCTTCGAGGCCACAACGGCCGGCTATATTCGTTATTATACGCCCCGGGACGAGCTTTATCTTCCCTGGAACAAAACCGTCATTTCCGACAATGAATTCGTCAGAGAAATGGTTCCCCTCTATTTGAATGACGACCGGTTGCCTGATATCATCTTTCTCGACGGCGCCCGGCAGCTCGTCCTTCTCATGTCATCAAGAAGCCCGACCGTTCACTGGGAGCGCCAGGTGCTTCTCGAAGGCCCCATTTGGGAAATCGCCCCGTATGACGGATTACTCCGAGCGAAAGAGCTCACCGGCGAGAACCAGTCGAAGCAACTTATTTCATCGCTCAGGTTTCATTACATCCCCGGAGACCGCCAATCCATCCGGCTCGTGTATATTCGCGCCGAACGGACCCAACCCAGCGGCTGGGTGATGGACTGAAGAAAGACAAACCGCCAGGACGTTTGTGACACAAAGGCACAAAGGGCATAAAGACCCATGTCTTAATCCTGCTCTTGATCCCCAATTTGGGGCGTTCGGATCGACAAGGTGTTTCCTTTTCACAATGAGGAGTTCTGTTCTGGCCACGAATGGGAGAGTCAATAAGGCATGACGGTCATCTAGGCAGGTCACCGCAATTGACAGCCTCACCGGGCTTGTGCGAACTTATTATTGGCTGTTGGCTCTTCTCAAAGCGCCCTCGCGAGCGCCTGCCCAGGGCCATGTAAATGCCCCTACACCAACCATCCAGCAGGACTTTACGATCATGAGTGTGACGAAACCTAAGCCGTCTCCCAAGACGACATCGACCCATTTCCTTGCCGGCAAGGAAATGATGGGCGCGGAAATGGCCATCCAGGTGCTCGCCGATCAAGGCGTGGACACCGTTTTCGGCTACAGCGGAGGCGCCATCCTTCCCACCTACGACGCCATTTTCCGCTATAACCAGGACGCAAATCGTGTCGGGAAGAAAATGGACTTGATCGTCCCCGCCAACGAGCAGGGCGCCGGATTCATGGCCGCGGGGTATTCGCGCGCGACCGGCAAGGTCGGCACCTTCATTGTCACCTCGGGCCCCGGCGCTACAAATTGCGTCACGCCGATCCGCGACTGCATGGCCGATTCAATTCCCGTCGTCCTGCTGACCGGCCAGGTGCCCCGCGCCGCCATGGGCACCGATGCGTTCCAGGAAGCGCCGGTCTTCAATATCATGAGCGCCTGCGCGAAGCATTGCTTCCTGGTCAACGACCCGGAAAAGCTCGAGGAAACCGTCCGCTCCGCCTTTGAAATCGCTACCAGCGGCCGCCCCGGCCCGGTGGTGATCGACCTGCCCAAGGACGTCCAGAACTGGATCGGCAAATTCAAGGGCGAGGGGACGCTGCATTTCCGCGGTTTCGAAACCCGTATGGACGCACTCGAGTCCACGCGCATGAGCGAAGAGGTGGCTGATCGATTTTTCCAGATGCTGGAAGAGTCGGAACGCCCGCTGCTCTATTGCGGCGGAGGCGTGATCAACAGCAACGCGGCCTACGAGCTGCGCGAGTTTTCCGAGCGCTTCGGCATCCCTGTTGTGACCACGCTTCATGGCATCGGATCCATGGACGTCCACCACGACCTGTCCCTCCACATGCTTGGCATGCACGGCATGGCGTATGCCAACTATGGGGTGGAGGACTGCGACATGCTCATCGCGGTGGGCTCCCGCTTTGACGACCGGGTGGCCGGCAAGGTGAAGGCATTTGCTCCCGGAGCGCGCCACATTGCGCATATCGATATAGACGCGGCGGAAATTGGCAAGGTGAAGGCCATCGACTGGTCCTTTGTCGGTGATGCCAAGAAGGGGCTCCGCGCCCTCATCGACCATGGCCACAACTTCGAGAAGGATTTCACCGCCTGGCACGAGCACATCAGGAAGCTGAAGGAAGAGTACGCCTTGAATTACGACAAGGAAAGCCCGCTGATCCAGCCGCAATACGTGATCGAGCAGCTTTCCGAGCTGACCGACGGCGAGGCGATCATCGCCACCGGTGTTGGCCAGCACCAGATGTGGGCGGCCCAGTATTACAAATATCGCCATCCGCGATCCTGGCTCACCTCGGGCAGCATGGGCACCATGGGCTTCGGCCTGCCCGCCGCGATCGGCGCCGCGCTCGGCTGCCCCGACCGCCTTGTGGTCAACGTCGACGGCGACGGATCGATTCGTATGAATCTTGGCGAACTGGAAACGGCCACCAATTACGACGTCCCCGTGAAAGTGCTGCTGATCAACAACACCGGCGATGGAATGGTGCGCCAATGGCAGCAGATGATGTTTGGCAGCCGCCTTTCGGGATCGGACAAAACCCTTCATAAGAAGAACTTCGTGCAGGCGGCCAAGGCCGACGGCTATGGCTTCTCCGAACGTCTCGAGGACAAGAACAAGGTTCGCGAGACCCTCAAGCGCTTTCTCGAGCACGAGGGCCCTGCTTTCCTGGAAGTCATGGTGGATATCAACGCCCACGTTCTTCCCATGGTTGGCCCGGGCAAAGGATACAAAGAGATGGTGACCGGCGAATTCATCAAGAGCAGGGCCAAACCGGAGAAAGAAGAAGAGAAGGGGAAGGTCAAAGCAGACCTCTTCTGATTCATCCACCAATTCAATGCAAAGAGTCCCCGCAGGTTCGCCCGGCGGGGACTCTTTATTTTTTGCGATTCGCTGCCCGCTCAGAAAAGAATGAACGACTGGACGTTGGCCGCTCCGAAGTATTGGAGCACCGCCGCCATGATTTCCTCGCGGGCGGACTCGGGCTCCACCGTCTCGAAGCCAAAGCCGAGATAGACAAGCTTTCCTTCCGCGCGCGCCGTACCGAAACCGCCCTGGTATTGCACAGCGGCCACAACGCCCGCGCTGTATTCCAGTGCCACGTCGCTTCCGATTGGCGTCAAAACGTCGGGGTATCCCGGCGTATAGAAGGCCTGCGGCGTCCCAAACTCGTAAATCGATGTGCCAAAAATGGAGGAACCGCCAGGGCCTTGCAACGTATAGTCGTTGGAATCGTCGGCGGCATAGCCCGCCTTTAAGTAGTCGTGGTAGAAAGCCGTATCAGTCGCGCTTCCGCGATTCTCCAGGTCCCATCCAATTTCGTTTCCCGACACAAAGAGCGCGCCGCCGCCCTCCAGGTAATCTTCCACGAGATCCTGCTCGGCATCGCTGAACGTCTCGTCGGCCGTCGATTCATCGCCCAGAAACCAGGCCACTGCCGGATAGGACCCGAGAGAGGCCGCCGATCCCGCCTCCTCGTTGGCGATGGAATCAAAGGCGCGGCCCGCGGCGCCAATGGCCTGGCCATAGACGCGCCCAAACACATGGTTCTCGCCTCCGCTGAATCCCTGGCTGTTCCATCGGTCGTAACCGTCGACAACCAGCACCTTGTTGCCGCCAAGCCGCCCCCCGTAGAGATCGGAATAAGGACCCCGGCCCAGCGCCACGGCAGCCACCCGGACATAGACTTCCTCCCCTGCTGCGTATCCGGCCAGCTGCAACTCGGAGGCGGTTTCGTCCAGTTCCGACTCATCCGCCGCCAGTGTCCAGCCCGTCTTGCCATCCGAGCTCGTATAGACGCGGTGGCCAGCAACACCGCTTTCTCCGACGGGCACCCATCGAATATCGAACGTGCCTTGCTGCGCGTTGCCGATCACCGAAAGCAGCGTCGGCGCCTGCTGGGGCACGCCGACCTGTTGATTCGTGTCCAGGATCCAATTCTCCGGATCGAATTCAACGGAGAGCGGGGTGGCCGGCCCCAGATTGATGTCGAACGACTGGGTGCGCCGGTCGTTCAAGACAGTCACGGTCTGGCTGCCGCCGGAACCAAGATCCACCTCGAAATCGACGGGCATTGTATACACGTCGTCGGCTTGGGCCTGCTGGATACTGATCTCCAGGATCGTATCTTCCCCTTCCGGCCTCGTGGTCCAGTTCCACTCGTAGGCGGGCCGCGACGTGCGATAAAGCCACTGGTCGAAAAACCAGGAGAGATCCTCGCCCACCACGCCTTCGTAGGCGGCTTGATAGTCATCGCTGTCCGCCGTGCCATACTGAAAATCAGGGTCATTCAGATACGCGCGCGTTCCGGCGAAAAAGTCCTCGTCGCCCAGCGCGTGGCGCAGCATGTGGATCACCCACGCGCCCTTGCGATAGGCTGTTGGAAAGGTCAGCCCATCGAAAGCATCCTGGTCTGGATGCACCAGCGGGCGGGAATCGCTGACGGAAAAACCATTCATCATACTGTGGTAGGCCTGGTCGCCATAGAGATGGCCGTTCATCAGAGCCTCGCAGTAAGTCGCCCAGCCTTCTGCCAGCCACAAGTGATCATAGGTATGATACGTCACCATATCGCCAAACCACATGTGCGCCAGCTCGTGGATGCTCCGCCGGTGATAAGGCACCGAGAGATTTGCGTCGGGCATGCTCGTGCAGGTCTGGTGCTCCATGCCCCAGTTATAGTTCCATCCGGCGGTGGCATATTTCTCCGTCAGGAAGGGATACTCGCCGAAGGTTTCCGCAAAGAATTCCATCGTATCGATCGTGTTATGGACTTCATCACCATCGTATAGCTCGGGATACATGTAGTGGGTTACGTCCATCGTCGTCGTGCCATCCAGCGCCGTATACTCCGCAGTGGAGGAGCGATAGTTCGAGCATGTGATGGAAACCAGGTAGGACGCGACCTCGAACTCCTCGATCCAATGAAACGTCTTTGTGGTCCCGTTGTCCGTCGTGCTGTCCAGCCGTCCATTGGTCACGGGGAAAAGCGGGTATCCATTATAGCTGTTGTCGGGAACGGTGATCAGCGCCTCGTAGGTAAACTTGTCGCTTGGAACATCTTTGCAGGGAAACCAGGTGCGTGCGTCATAGGGCTGGCTTTCCGTATAGATCACCGGAACGCCGCCATGGGTTCCATGGAGGTATCCCCGCCCCGGGTTCGGCGTTCCGGAGTAAGAAACCCGCACGGTAAACTCGTCACCTGTGCTATACGTTCCCGGCAGGTCGATCAGGAGCCGGTCATTCGCCCCATCATGCGTATAGCTCAGCGCCGAGGTTCCCTCCCCGGAATCCACGGCTGTCACGGCCAAGGCGCCGCCATTGTCGTCGAGGTCCAGCACGCATTGCGTGAGCGCGGAGTCCAAGGCCTTGCCGGTGAGCGTCAGCTCGGCCTCGGGAATGGTGGCGCCGGCCATGTCGAGGGTGATCTCCAGCCGGCAATGCAGCACATCCATCAGGTTTTGCTGAGGATGGCGCGGAGGCTCTGCCTCGGGGGACAGCGTCTCGATAAAGAAACCGAAATGATCCGCTTCCGATGGGCTGTCCAACGGGAAGAGAATTCCCTCTGTCGCACCTTTCGCGCCCCGGATTTCCAGCCGGTTTTCCCCTTTTTGGAAATATTCCGCGGAGATTGGAAGCCACGTCCCGCCATGACGCCGCGCCGGGTCTCCGCGCACCTCGCGGCCATTCACGAGAATGCTCCCCGCCTTCGAATCCGCCCCCTCGAGCAAGAGAGCCTGATCTCTCTTTGCTGTCTCCGCATCCAGCTTAAAGACAAGCGAGGCCTCGCCGGCCTGTTTATCGGCGAGATTCACATTCAGGATTTGATCGCGGGCGTCTAAAAGGCACGACGCTTTCTCGCAGGCATGCGCCGATCCTGCTCCCGCCAGGAAGATCATTCCACTCAACAAAACCGCTCCGGCACAACTCACCGGATTCGCCATTGATTTAACCATCATTGTCTGTCGGATTCCTTGTTCAAAACAGGCTGCGGGGGGCTGAAACGAATTGAGGCTGACCGTGGGAGGATCATTCCGCAAGGAGAAGTTCTCCCGCTTGCAATCTGATTTACTGATGGAATTCCACCCGAATGTTGTCAGGTCCAGGCTGTTCTAAATTGACGCCCCGGCCTGCGAATGGTAACCAGATTGTCACAAAATCAGAAAAAAGGCTCATTATAATAATAAATGACTTGCTTTTCTTTTCGACCCCTCCTTTGCCTGGCACTGTTTGCCCTTCTTACTTCCTCGGTCTGTGCCCAATGGAAGTCAGAAGGATTCCTCAATATCCCGGAGTACAATTACAGCTTCCTCGCTTCGACTCCCGACGGCAACCTGCTCGCGGCAACGTTCAACAGCATGCCCTCTGGTTCGCCTCCTCGTGATATGCCCGCTCTTCTGATTCGCCAGCCTGCCTCGCCGAATCCCGAAGTCATCGAACTGACTCGCACAACATTCGAAGCGCAGCGGGGCTATGGCGGGATCGCCTGTGATTCCTCGGGGAATTTCTATGTCAGCGGGGATACGGGCGACCCGGAGACGTGTTTCCTGCGGAAGTTCCGCAGCGACGGTTCTCCAGAAACCGCGTTCGGCAATCGCGGCATGGTCCAGCCGGGCAAACGGGCGCTGGGCGTCGAAGTGCTCGGGCAATACGTGTTTCTGGCTGTGGACTGGGGCGAGGTTTATATCTACGACCGCAACACCGGTCAGCGCCTCGGGACGGTGCCGCGCGCACCAGGCACCGTGTTTGTTCGCGACATCGCTATCGACCCCAAGTCCATGAGGATCTTCGGTGTAGCGAAGGGATCCGTTGTCACCTGGGGACGGGGCGCGCCCTGGAATCCCAATGCCTACGATTTCATGCCCTTGACTCCTGCGTACGGGGAACTCCGGGCCGGTGAAGGGCTCTCCATCGATCCGATCCGGCGGACGGTTTTGATCTCTCCCATTCCCGGCAACCAGTTGCTCGAAATCCACGGCAATGGCCAGGTGGATCGAACGACGGTTCGCTCGGCCGCACCAGATACCCATATCGCCGACAGCGTTCTCTCTTTCGATGGCACGACGCTTTATCTCTCCGATATCCTTGCGCGCCGCATTCACGTGATTCGCCGCCCTCCGCCGGAAACGACCAGCTGGCAGCGCCCTTCAAATCGCCAGAACCAGGCTCCAACGACTTCGGCAGCCCAGGACGCGCCCGCCTTGACGTGGCACCGGTCCTACATCGACGTCGTCCGCCGGGCCCGCGAGCAGAGCCGCCCCATGGTGGTCTACTTTGGCCGCCAGGATGTTCCCAAGTGCCAGGAGGTGCAGAAGCAGATTCTCCTCACCGATGAGTTCAACCGCCGGGCCCAGGGTTTCGTCTGCGTCTATGAAGACGTGGAGAAAGACCAGCTCATCGCTCACCGTTTCGGAGCTTATCGCGTACCCTTCATAGCAATCCTCGACAGAGATGGGAACACGGCTGCGGAATTCGTCTATCATATCGACGCAAACAGCCTCCTCGGCGCCATCGACTCCCTGAGATAATTCTTTTTCAGAGCCAGTTTGACAAACAAGGTTCCGTCTACTAAGTTCCCCATTCTCTTTGAAAAAAAAAGATCCGGGGGATTTTTTCTCTATGAAAATTCAGTCGCTTCTCTTCGCCGCCTCGGCAGCCATTTTCGCGGGCACGGCGGCCGTGACCCCTTCCAGAGAAACCTCCTGGGAACGGGAAGCTTCCAGCGAGGCAACCGCTGTTGTGGATTGGAGCCGCGCGACGGGCAGCGTGCAAAGACCTCTCTTTTCCCTCCAGGGCTTTATGCAGGTCTACTCGCAACCAGATCCCATGGTGCTGGAAACCTTCGAGCTTCTCAACCCCCAGGGCACCCAGACACGCCTGGAAACGTATATCCACCAGATGGAGCCGGAAAATGACAACGGCGATCCGGCGGCATTCAATTGGGACAAGCTGAAACCACAGGAAATGATCCGCTTCATCAAGGACCGCGACGCCTTTGAGGAAGTCTATTGGCAGGAACTCGGCATGGAGCCGCTTTCCCTTCTTTGCTACCAGGTCGACTGGAATCGCTCGGGAAATGAAGACGATCCTATCCAAAGCAAGGAAGAATGGGCGGAATTCGCCGCCGCGGTCATCGAATCATACAATGGATCGGGAAAAAACTATCGTCCGCGCATGCGGCTTGCCCAGATATGGAACGAGCCGAACATGAAGATGTTCTATACGGGCACGCCGGAATCCTATTACGAGCTTTTTAACACCGTGGCCGACCGTATCCACCGCGAATATCCCGGCGTCATGGTCGGCGGTCCGACCATCACCCACAGCGGCATCGATCCAGAAGAATTCATGGACGGCTTCATCCGGGAATGCGGAGAAAATGCCGACTTTATTATTTTTCATCACTATGGCCCCCAGGGAGAAGGCTACCAGGTGCTTGTCGATTCCGCGCGCCGCTATGCGGAGGAATTCCGCCAGATCCCCGGGAAAGAAAACGGCCAGGTCATGATCACGGAAACGGACGCCTGGTTCCAGGGATGGCCAAAGATCCAGTTCCTCCTTGGCCGGCAGTTCAGCTTTATAGATATTGATCATCTCCTCATGGCTGTTCACCATTTCAGTGCCTTGGCCTATGACGAAAGCGGCAACTATGTCTTCGGTGTCGTAGATGAACAGGGAGGCGCGATCGAAGCGCCTTTCTGGACTTACTGGCTCTTTCGGAATTACATTGGGGACAAAGTCCATACGCAGCGCCAGGGCTCCCGGCAGGGCGATTTCCAACTTGCCGCTTCGCGCCACGAGCAAGACGGGTCGCGAATCTCGACGGCCATCCTTCACAACACCTCTTCAGGGCCCCTCACCGTTGATACGCTTCTCTTCTTCGAGCCAGAAGAGCATGATCGCGTGCTTGTCTCTAACCGGGTCTCGCCTGGCTTCAAAGGGGTCGAGAAAGCGGAAGAAATCCCCCCGGGCCAGGGAAAGCGGCGCCTTGCTCTGAATATGGCGCCGGGAGAGGCGGTTTCGCTGAATCTTCAGAAGCCCGGCCAGCGGCATTTCGCCTTTCGGGATCTGAATAATCAGGAACAGCCATGGATTGGCCTCACAGCAAACCGGAGCGAGGCAGCTTATGGCGATGATATCGTGTTCCGCATCCGCCTTCTGAATACGACACCGGGTACCCTCAATGGCGAAATCATTCTCGAACGCCTCCCCGATCAATGGGAACCGGAAATCCTGACGGAAGAATCCAGCATGAAGGTGAATGATCTCCAGTTCGGGGAAACCCATGAGGTCGCAATTCGCGCAAATGTCTCTTCCCTTCTCGAAGAGGGGCTCGCGGCGCCTTTTGCCTGGCTGAGGACGAAAGAACATCAAACTCTTGTCCTTGACGAAGTGGCCCACTCAATCGCGACGACCGTCGAGGTGAATGATCCGGCCTCGGTTCAGCCTGTTCCCGCAACCGTCTATACGGTGCCTGGGGTCGAGGAGCTTCATCTGGACATCCAGGTCACCCGGAAAACGGAAGAAACCGTTGAGGGCACCGTGACTGTGGAATTCCCACCGGGAATCGGCTCTAATCCACTCCAGCGCTTCTCCGTTTCCACGAAGGACGAGCGTAAACGCTACCCTGTAACCTATGCGATCGCTCCCGAAACGGAGCCCGGGGCGTACCAGGGAATTGTAACGCTCACCGTCCTTGGGACTCACATCCGGCGGCCGTTCACGATCCAGGTCGAGAACCGCGAACCAGTCGAGGGCATGGTTCCCGTGGATTTGTCGAACTTATTCAATTTCGATGCCTTCAGCTTCTATACAAACCGGCGGGACTATGACGGAGCCATGGGGAACTTTTCTTTCCCCGCGGACTTTCTTCCCTCCGGTCGTCTGGCCAAGGTTCACGGTTACGAGTTCCTCATGCCGTCTCTCGAGGATGGAGGACGAAACAGCATCCTCCCCGAAGGCCGCAAGATTCTCGTTCCCGAGGACGCCTATCGGAAAGCCGTCTTGATTGGCTTTGGGCTCGATGGCAAGCATCCGGGTGAGTGGGTGCTTCACTACACAGACGGCAGCCGGGAGAAGGTTTCTTCGGAAATACCCGAATGGTGCATCACACCGCCGGAAGGAACGCTCGAGGCCTTTCCGGCACCACATCGCCACACTGCCGGCGGCACCGCACCGCCCGCCTGCCAGCTTTGGCTCTGGGCAATACCCATGGACAAAAGGAAGCGGCTCGCGGCGATCGAAATGCCATCTTTCGAACACGGCGGATATATTCAAGCACTCTCGCTGGTGAAGGCGGAATAGAGCCGGGAAAAACAGGCAGGAGATGAGCGCCGGTCCATCACGGGCCGGCGCTTCTTATTCTATACGGGAAGAGCGTATAGCTCCTGCAGTGCGATGGCAAATGCCCGTCCGACGTTCCGGTGGTCATGCGGCGCCAGCCAGGTGCCAGCGCGCTGGCCATGGGAAATATCGGAGTACCCGGCCTCTGGCACCAATCCGATGACATGATACTGGTGCATCATATAGCGGTAGGCGATTCCCGGGTGCTCGGTAAAACTGACAAGTTTGCCCCCAAGGAATTCTGGGGCGTGGTTTGCGATCAGCCTCATGTATCGCGCCGTTTCCGCGTAATAATGATCACCCAGAGGAGTTTTCGATGGAGTGAGCGCCTTCGACGACCGGAAGGCATAATGCTCGTGCGCGTAGGAATCCGCGTGAAAATCGATATACATATCATACGGGTTTCCATCAGCGGCCCAGGCCGCCACCGAATCCGTAACTCCCAGAACTTCCGGAGACGATTCCGGATCAGCCGCATTCCACACGCGATTGAGGTTTATTCCCTTCAGATTATCCCGGTAATTGCCCACGGCCACACCGTCCGGATTAATCATGGGCACGACATTGATCAAGACGTGGTTGCGAAGCGCCCTTGCCCTCGGGTCTTCGGACAAAACAAAGTCCAGAAAAGCCTCCACGACGAAAGAGGCCGGCGACTCTCCCGCGTGCTGGCGCGCCGTCACCCAGATCCCGCGGCGCTCTTTCGCCGGCTTATCGCCCTCGCCGATTCGCAACAGATCGATCTCGCGGCGATCAATGCTCCGTCCGGCTATTTCATGCGCCACCGCCCGGTGGGCTCTCCACTCCTCGACCTTCCTCCGATGATCCGAAACAGTGTAGGGATAATGATAAGCAATCAAATCCCGCTCGGATTGGATAGCAACCCGAAATGTATAGACACATCTTTCCCGATCGTGGTGCCAGGCGGAATCGTCGATTCGCCGCCAGGTCTTTCCCCCATCACTGGAAATCACCGGGCGGCAAGAGTCCCAATGCGACAACATATTGGTCTCATTGGTTCTTTCGAGATTGAATTCCAAATTCCGGCCAGCGCCGCCCTCCACAGCGAAATAGAACCATTGCCGGTCATCGGATTCCGTGTCGCACGGTATGTCGAACCGGATCCGTCCCGGTTGGGCTTCCCGGAAATCACTTCCCTGCCCGCTTTCAAAGTCTGTATCAAATCGCAGCGCCATAGAGGAATCCAATCGTCGCGTTTTCGGCTTTTCCTATAACGGGCTCTCCGGCAAAAGGCAAACGTTTCTCCTGGAGTGCTTGAAAGTCCTGTGACTATTGATTTCGGCTTTTCTCGATCGGGCCCGAAAAGACCTCTTTTGCGATTTCGGAAACGTCACCGTGGGCCTCGGGAAATTTCTTCAGGTAGCGCAGGTCTTGCGGCTTGATCGCCAGCATGGCGTTATCAGCTCCACGAACGAATCGTTTCTTCTCTTCATTCCATCGAACTTCTTTTTGGTTTTTCCAGGTTTCCAGAACTTGCCGGATCTCATCTGGTTTCCCCGTGGCCCAGAGCCAGTAAAGCAGCCCATATGGGTTCGTTTTCGACCCGCACACGATCTGCTTCGCATAGAAGCCCGTTTCCTTCATCGAGCGGTCTTCATCGGATAGAACGCTCACATCCCAGTCCGCTTGCCCGATCTCTCCCTTCACGTATGCCAGCAGCCAGAAGTAGCTCTGAATCGCAAAGGGGCCGCGCACGCTCCAGTCGTCGTAGTTCCGCTGGATAATGTCCGAAGCAATCGCCGCCTGGTGTTCCGGATGCCGGCGCATATAGGAATAGACGCGTTCCTTCTCCCAATCCGGATCGACGCCGTAGGGCTCGCCATAGCGGTTCTGGATATTGTCCAGGGTCACCTGCCACGGGCCAACCGTCGTCTGGTCGATCATATCGCCGGTCATCTCAGGCCCGGTATCCCCCCAACGCTTTTCTGGGTCGTTAAACAGCCCGCGCCCTTCCTTGATGGCATGGGCCCACAAATCTTCCAGCCCCACATCCGGCCATTTGCCCTCTGCCTTCCCCTTCGCAAGCGTATTCGCCGCAACGGCCAGCACTTGTTTCCCGCCCTCGCCGAAGGATCCGCTCGCCTCCAGCATGGCTGTATAGTCGTCGTAGAGATTACTGCTCCGAAGGGCCTTCGATAGCCCGGAAGCCTCTTTCTGGCCCTGGCACGCCGATAAACAAAAAACGGCCGCAATGGCCGCCAGAATCACCATAAGACTCAATCGCATAAACAGAACCTTTCCCGCGATCAAAGCTGAATCTTCACAACGACCTTCTTAACCTTGGG
Organism: uncultured Candidatus Sumerlaeota bacterium; assembly: GCA_964346275.1. GTDB lineage: Bacteria > Sumerlaeota > Sumerlaeia > SLMS01 > SLMS01 > CAYFUR01. The sequence continues at coordinate 5,504 of CAYFUR010000068.1, read as the reverse complement.
ATAATCCGGCAAAGCCACTCCCGGCTGATGCGCATCCCCGGGATAGAAGACAGCAAAACTTCCTTCGTAAACCTCGAGGGACGTCCAGCGCTCCGGATCGTGATAAAAGGCGATATCCTTCTCCCGGTTATACGGCTTCTCCACCTGTAATTCGTGGGTCGGGATCCAGCCAATAGTCTCCGCACCGGCCAGGATATACTGGATATCGAGATAGACACGGTGCGATTCGAAGCGGCACTTCTCCGCCGGCCTGGGCCGATAAGTCTGGATCAGCGCAAACATCCGTTCGCCATCCAGTTCCACACGCCCATCTGGCTGGTCCGGCGGCATTTCCCGCGAAAGGAAATGCATCGCCTTGCCAATACGCGATTCCTTGGCGAAATACAGCCCCCAATTCTGAATCCGGTCGAGAATCATATCACGCCTCCCGCCTCATTCATTCCCCCCACGGCCCGGGCGACAGGTATCATGTCTTCCGGAACGAGCCGCTTCGCCACCACCTCGCCAATCCGCACGGGGAGTACGTATCCAATGGAGCCGCCCCGGTTTTTCTTATCCGAACGGGAGGCATCGATGATTTGATCCAGGGTCGCAGACGAACCAATGGGAATGCGCACCGGCAGTTCCGCCTTCTCCACCAGCGCCACGAGCCGTTCGTGCTGGCCGCGCGTCCACCCCTCCTGCTTCTCCAGCGCCAGCATCGATTCCGCCACCATCCCGATTCCGACGCATTCGCCATGGCGCAGCTCGCCATAGCCCGCGGCATTCTCGATCGCATGGCCAACGGTATGGCCGAAATTCAGAATCTGGCGCAGTCCGCCCTCGCGTTCGTCGGCACTCACCACTTCCGCCTTGATTTCGCAAGACCGCTTAATCGCATAGACAAGCGCGTCTTCTTCCAGATCACGCACACGCTCGATATTCGCTTCGAGCCAGGCAAAGAAATCCTCGTCGTATATCACACCATACTTGATAATCTCGGCAAGCGCCGCCGTCCTCTCTTCCCGGGGGAGCGTTTCAAGTGTCTCCGGGTCGATCAGCACCAGCCGAGGCTGCCAGAACGCGCCAATCAGGTTCTTGCCGTGACGGTTATTGATCCCCGTCTTTCCCCCAACCGAGGAATCCACCATGGCCAGCAAGGATGTCGGCACCTGCACGAGATCCACGCCGCGAAGATAGGTCGCCGCGGCAAATCCGGCCAGATCGCCCACAACGCCGCCCCCCAACGCGATGACCGCCGCATCCCGCCCATAGCGCAGTTCCGACATTTCATCCCAGAGGCGATCGAGTTCGCGCGTGCATTTTGTCGCTTCGCCGGCGGGAAGGCTCATCGTGCCAACTTCCAGCCCACCCTCGCGCAGTGATTTCGCCAGACGCTCTCCATGGGGAGTTTCCACATTCTCGTCCCAGGCCACGAACACCTGGCTCCCCCCGATTGTCTCTTTCACCAACTCCCCCGCCGTGCGCAGAAGTCCGCGCCCGATCCGAATTTCGTAGGAACGCTCGCCAAGTTCGACGGGGACAATTTCCACTGGCCCACTCATGAGGAGCCCCTTTTTGACGCGACAAGGGAAACGATTTTTTCCTGGAGCGAGGCCAAGGGGATTTCTTCCTGTTCGCCGCGCGAAAAATCTTTCAGAACCACCGCGTCGCGGTCCCATTCCTCGCCGCCCACAATCACCACAAAACCGACGCTGTTCTGGTTTGCCACCTTCAACTGCTTGCCCAGATTCTTCGCCTGGTAAAGGAAATCCACGTGGATATCCCGCGCGCGCAATTCCTCCGCAATCTTCAGGGCATCATACTTCACTCCGGCATCCAAATAGGCCACCATGACCTCGGGAGAGGGCGGCGGAGGCACCATGGCCTTTTGCGATTCGACGGCGAGCAGCACGCGCTCGACGCTGGTGCCGAATCCCACGCCCGGCGTCGGGGGGCCGCCGATCTGCTCCACCAATCCATCATAGCGTCCGCCCGCACCGATAACGCGAATCGCGCCGTCGAGCGTCAGGCATTCCGCCTCGAAAGCCGTTTTCGTGTAATAATCCAAGCCCCGCACCAGCCGCGGATCGACTTCAAACGGGATGCGCAGTTTCGTCAGGCCCGTTTTCACTTCCTCGAAGTGGTCCACGCACTCCTGGTTCAAGTATTCCAGGATTGTCGGCGCTCCGGCGAAAAGCTCCTGGTCCTTCTCGTCCTTGGAATCCAGGCACCGCATTGGGTTGCTGTATAGACGCGAGAGGGACTCCTCGCTCATCTTGTCCTTGAATTGCTCCAGATACTTGATCAGCTCCCCGCGATAACGCGGCCGGCATTCCTGGTCGCCGACAGAGTTGATCTTGATCACAAAATCCTTCAGCCCCAGCCGCCGGTAGAAGCCCGAAAGCAGCGCTATCACCTCCACGTCCGCCGCGGGGCCCTTCTCCTTGAATATCTCCACGCCGAGCTGCGTGTGCTGGCGATAGCGCCCCCGCTGCGGGCGCTCGCTGCGATACATGGACGAAACGTAATAGAATTTCAGCCCCGCGTGGCTCCGGGCCAGCCCATGCTCCACCACGGCCCGCGCCACCCCGGCACTCCCCTCCGGCCGCAGCGCCAAAGTCATATCATCATCGCCGCCGCCGGAAGAGCGCCGGACCAGATACATCTCCTTCCCGACAATATCCGAAGTCTCACCACTCGTCCGCTTGAAAAGCTCCAGCTCTTCAACCACGGGCGTCTCGATAAAGCGATAGCCGTGCGTCTCCGCCCATTGGCTGAACTCACGCCGCAGCCAGACCCACTTGTCCGACTGATAAATAAACTGTTTCTGGCCGACCGGGAGCACGTCTCCCATGCCGCGAATCGATTGTACGGTCTTTTTCGCCATCGAACTCTGATTCCGCTGTCGAGCTGTCCGCCCCTTGCTGGCGGGAGCGTCTTTTTTCCACGCTCTCCCCCCCGGATGAAAGAGAAAAGAGATTCGAGCCTCGTTTACTCAAGCTCGGCTTCCTTCTCCCCCACCAACTCGTCGCCCGAGTAAATCGCGATTCGCCACGGTTCTCCCCGAAAGCTCAATTGGGCATTCTCCAGTTCGCGCCGGTAATAAAAACCGGCCGCCCGGTCTTCCTCGCAAGCCAGCGGATAAATCGCCGCGCCCAGGTTCTTCTCTCCACAATACACAACGACATCGTCCACAATTTTCGGCGAACGCACCCACCCCTCAATGACAAGGGGGGCACCGGAATCGCCAAATCGGTGATTTGTCACCTTCACCACGAGCGGCTCTCCCTCCGCCACGGGCCGCTCCGGAGGGTCATCCGTGGCGCCCGGAAAATCGCGGCCGGCCATCTGGCGCGCTTCCTCCTCCGGCGCCAGAACCTTCTCCAGCAATTCCTCCCGCTCGAGGCAATCCATCAGCATTTCCGCCGCCAGCCGGTCCCCCTCCTCCGTCAGATGAATTCCATCCGTCTTGAAATAGCGCCGCGCCCGTTCGCTCCGCGGGATTTCCTCGAACTCCGCCGCAAGGTCGCACAAGATGGCGTTCTTTTCTATCGCGACCTCGCGCACCATGTCCGCGTATAGACGATGGCGAGGAACCAATTCTTCCAAATCCGGAATCCAGCGATTCGCCAGGTGCGCGGGCTCGCGCCCCTCGGCATGGGAACTTGGCGCCGTCAAAAGAATCGGCTCGATACCGGCCTCGCGCGCCGTTTCAATCATCGCGGCGATGTTGGAACGGAAATCCTCCGGCGCGACGCGCAGCGGCTGCCCCTCATCACCGGCCAGCCCGATCCACGCCAGCCGGCCAAGCTGGACCAGGCGCACATCCCGCAGCGGATAGAGCAGCGTCTCGTTCAGCCGCGCCACCTCCTTGTCCTCCAGGCCGAAGCCCACCCAGTGGTCGTTCCAGCCAAAATAGATCGACGCCACCGCGGGACGCAGCTCCGCCACGTCGCGAGCCATCTGCTGCCGCCCCTGCCAACTGGTCCATCCGCCACACCCGGCATTCAGAAAATCCAGCGCCCGGCCCTCCTGATCCCGCGCGGCCAGGCGAGCCAGCTCGACGTCGTACTTTCCAAACTCCGTGCAGGAATCGCCAAGGAAGACCATCCCCACGCCCTCGGCCCGGGAAAGCCGCTCTGTATAGCTGGGGCCAGTCCAGAACAGATCGGGGTCCGGCTCGTAGAGCGACGCCCGCGTCTCCGGATCGGGAAAACCGAATTCGATCGTTTCCGGATAGAGCGGCGCCTCGAAGCCGATCAGCCGAAGGCCCGCCTCGGCCAGCCCAAGCCCCACGGCAAGCCCCGCCGCCAGAAGCGCCATGCGCGGCGCCAGCCGTTTCGCGACGCCACCCGCCATGTCTTAAATATACCGGTCGATGCGTGTCAGAACACAGTCTTCCACTAGCTCGATGCCGTGCTCACGCGCGTATTCGCGAATCTCGTCGCTCCGGGTACCCGGCTGCATCCAAACGGGGCTGATGTTGTTTTCTCGAACATCTTCCATCACCTTGATCCCGTGCTGTGGGTTCACCACCATCACGGCGATGTCGGGTTTTTCGGGAAGCTCCTCGAGTGTTCGATAGACATCCACTCCGTCGATTTCCTCCAGGTCCGGATGGACCGGATAGACATCAAAGCCCCGGTCGCGGAGAACATGGAATATCTTGTATCCATATCGGGCCGGATCATTGGTGGCACCCACCACAGCCCATTTCTTTTTCTGAAAAACTTGCTTCAGTGTTTCGCTCATCAGCCCGTTGCCTCGATCGCTTCCTGTTTGGATTCTCCCAGCCCCTCCAGCAATTTCCGCAACTCCACCATGGCCGCCTGGGAATCCAGCTCGCTATCCATCGTCAAGACAAGCTGATCAAAAGAATCCCGCAAGATACTCTTAACGGTCTCGATTTTGCCGATGGCCTCGCGGAATTCCGGCTCCCGGTCCTGGGCCACGGGATCGATAAAGGTCAGGCGGATCTTATTCGCCGATTTCTTTATGGCGGCAATGCGCAGCGGCTGGCAGGCCGTCCGCACCCGATAACTCTCCACCAGGTTCAGCGCCGCATCCGGCATCTTGCCGAAGCGATCTTCCACTTCCGAGGCGATATCGTCCACCTCCTGGCGCGTGAAGGCCGAGGCAAAGCGCTTGTAAAAGGTCACCCTCTGCGCTTCGAGCGGGATATACGGCGGCGGCAGATAGACGCTCGCATCCCAACGGATCTCCACCTCGTGGGGACGCCGCATTCCATAGCCGCGCCGCTGCTCCACTTTCTCAGCCAGAAGATCACAGAATAACTCGAAGCCGATATCCGTGATTGTGCCGTGCTGCTGCTTGCCCAGCAAATCGCCCGCGCCCCGGATTTCCATATCGCGCATGGCGATGGAAAAGCCCGAGCCCAGTTCGGCGAAATCCTCGATCGCCTGCAGCCGCTTCACCGCCGTTTCCGTGATACCGCGTCCCTGGGGAACGATGAGGTAAGCGTAGGCGAGTGGTATGTCTGGACTAGAGTGGATGGGTAGAGG
>CAYFUR010000067.1:0-19799 GCA_964346275.1 uncultured Candidatus Sumerlaeota bacterium | reverse complement strand
ATTCGCGTGAACGACGGAACAGCAATCCGTTGCCGCGCGCTGATCCTGACCACGGGAACTTTCCTGGACAGCGTGATGCATTGCGGCCTGGAGCAGACGGAAGGCGGGCGCGTGGGCGAGCGTTCGGCGAACCTGCTCAGCCGGTCTTTCCTTTCCCTCGGCCTGGAAACGGGGCGGCTGAAGACGGGGACGCCCTGCCGCCTTGACCGGGATTCCATCGATTTCAGCAAATGCGAGGAACAGCAGGGAGACGATCCTCCCCCGCCGGTGAGCTTTCGCACGGAGAAGCTGGAACTCGACCAGATGCCGTGCTACCTGACGGCGACCAATGAACGGACTCACGCAATCATCAGGGACAACCTGGATCGCTCGCCGCTTTTTACGGGGAAGATCAACAGCATCGGCCCGCGCTATTGCCCCTCCATCGAGGACAAGGTCGTGCGGTTCGAAGAGAAGACTTCGCACCAGATTTTTCTGGAGCCGGAAACGCGCGGCGGAAACACGATCTATCCCAACGGCATCTCGACCAGCCTTCCCGCGGATGTGCAGGAAGCGTACGTGCGCAGCGTGCCGGGGCTGGAAAATGCCCGGTTCGCCAAATACGGATATGCAGTGGAATATACATATATACCTCCCCGGCAACTCCACCACACGCTGGAGACAAAGAGCATTCCCGGACTTTACCTGGCGGGCCAGATCAATGGCACCTCGGGCTATGAAGAGGCCGGCGGCCAGGGCTTGATGGCGGGGATCAACGCGGCCCTCAAGATTCAAAATGAAGAGCCGTTTGTTCTGCGCCGCGACGAGGCGTATCTCGGCGTCATGATCGACGATCTGCTGACAAAAGACCACCGGGAGCCTTACCGCCTGTTTACCAGCCGCGCGGAATACCGGCTGCTCCTTCGGGCGGACAACACGGACTTGCGCCTGCTCGACCACGCGGAACGCCTGGGGATGCTGCCGCCGGAGCAGATCGATCACTCGCGCTCGCTCGCAGGGCGCCTCGGGCAGCGCGTTGATTATTTCAAGAAGAACACGATCCGCCCCCATGCCGTGGATTGGGAACGGGCAGCGGAAGTGGAGGCGCCGCGCCTGGACCAGGCGTCCTTCCTTTCCCAGTATCTGCGGCGGCCGGAAGTGACGATCGAGATGCTGCGCCATTTCCTGCCGGAGTTGGACGGGTTCGGTGAATCCGATCGTTTGTGGAAGCTCCTGGAGACGGAAATCAAGTACGAGGGATACCTGGAGAAGCAGGCGGACCTGGTGCGGCGCACGCGCGACGCGGAAGAAACGCCGCTGCCCGAGGATTTGGATTATTCGGCGCTCGCGTCCTTGCGGGCAGAGGCCGTGCAGGTTCTCGAGAAGTTCCGGCCGGACACCCTCGGCGCGGCGGGGCGCCTGGCCGGGGTGAATCCGTCGGACGTGGCGTGTTTGCTGATCGAGCTGAAACGGCGGGAGCGAGGGAGCCGCGAGGCTCTCAGCGCCTGACCGTTTTCGGCACCTGGCGCACGGCGAGCACTCGTTCGGTCTGGTCGTTGATCCAGGCGCGCGCGACGCGGCGAATTCCCGGAATCCACAGAATCCCCTTCGTATCGCAGAGCCCGGCAATCATTCCGCGCAGGCGCGGTGGCACTCCTGCCTCCTGGAGGCAATCGCGAACAGACTTGCTGTTTCCGCCGGGATATTCCAGGCGCTCGCGGGGACGCAACGCGCGGACTTCCAGATCGCCCTGCAACGCGCCCAAATCGAAAAACGCGTTTTTCTCGCCGTCCGCGTTGGCGTAGTCCCAAGGTGCATAGAGCCGCTCGTCCGATGTGACCTCGAAATCGCAGGAGTAGCCCTCGAGGTATTCCGGAATTGCCGAGGAGGCGACCTGGCTCAGCGGCCAGCGGTACGTCACATGAGGAGGAATCAGCAGGAAGGGGAATCCATTGGCAACGCGCAAGACGGATTCTTCAAAGCTGCCGCCCCGATAGATCAGCCCATATTGATTGGTGACGGAGAGAGAAATTCCCTCGCCGAGGCGAAAGTTGGCTTCGCCTGCCTTGCGTTCCGTCAGGCGGCGCTTGAGGTTGCGCATGGTATCGCGATTGGGCAGCACGGGGTTGATGCGTATCTCTTGTTCTTCCTCGAACACTTCCTCGAAAAGATGCCGAACCAGGCCGAAAATGAGTTTCTGATTCTCGGGACGGCGAATGCGGGGAATGGAGAAAAGGCGCGTCTGTTTGCCCCGGGCGAGGACGAGATCCTCGGCGCGTTCAGAAACCAGTTGTCTATATGCACCGAAGACTTCTCCGCAGAATTCCGCGCTGGTGGCAAAATTCTCCGCGGACCCGGGCTCGATCTGTTCCAGCAGGGGAAGCACATCATGGCGCAGGCGATTGCGAAGGTAGGCCACCTCGTCATTGCTGGAATCGTGGCGCCAGGGCTGGTTCCGCTGGCGAAGGTCCTCTTCGATTGCTTTCTTTTTGATGTCCAGCAGCGGGCGGAAAAGTACCAGGCCATCGCTCAAGCGGCGAACGGGGCGCATCCCTTCGAGGCCTGCCGGGCCGCTCCCCCGCAGCGCATTGATCAAGAACGTTTCGGCGAGATCATCGCGATGATGGCCGAGCGCCAGGACGCTTGCCCCTTCTTTCCGGGCCATTTCGCGCAACGCTTCGAGCCGGAGCACCCGAAGGCGGTTTTCCTCGAAACGCGGCGGATCCTCCGTGTCCGCCTCGGCGCGATAGGTGAAGAACGGAAGCTTGCAGGTGGCGGCAAACTCGCGAACGAAGGCTTCATCCTCGTCGGAAGCCTCTCCCCTCGTGCCATGATTCACATGGCCGATGAGGATTTTCCAATCCCGGGCTGGCGCCTGTACTTGCAACCATCTCACCAGATAGATGGAATCGGCGCCACCGGAGACGCCGGCGAGAATCGTGGCTGTGTGGGGAATTCTTTCCGCCGCGTCTGTCATGGTGGACTCTCTTCCGCGCCTGGTGTTTCGTGAATTCAGTTTTTCAAGTAGCAGGTTAACGGCCATTTGTCAAAGGAGTCGGGCTTGACCGGAAAGATGCCAGACCAGGGCCGGCGGGGATCGTGGAACCTGGTTGCCGCGCTGGTGCTTGCGGCGGCGGTGATCCGCCTTGCGACGCTGGGGCTGGAATCGCCCTGGCTCGATGAATTGAACAATTGGCAAAGAGCGGAAGAAACGGGTTTTTCCTGGCCGCCCAGCATTCACGTTCTGACCACGTGGTGCCAGGCTGCGGGGCTGGCGCTCTCTGATTCCGCGTGGGGGTTGCGCCTTTATTCGGCGCTTTTCGGTCTGGCGGGTTTCGCCATCATTCTGTGCTGGGCCAACGAGCGTTTCGGACGGCAAGCCATGCTGTCCAGTGCGGTCATCCTGGCCCTCTCCCCTTTCTGGTGGTTCTATACAGCGGACGCCAACCACTACGCGCCGATGCTGCTGGCAGGGCCGCTGGCCGCTCTTTCCGTGGATTGGTTTCTCCTTACCGGCCGATGGACCAAATTTCTCGCCGCCCTGGCTGTCGTGGTCGTATCGGTCGGGTTTCACCCCCTGGGTGCGCTGTCGGCGGGCGCGCTCTTGATCGCGGGCTTTGTGTGGCTCCTGGTCAATGTGGAGATTTTGCCTCCGGCCGGGCTACCGGCGCGCACCAGGCGCCTTCTTTTGATCGCGGCGGCGCTGGGTGCGGCCTTTCTCTGCCTCTATACGCTGCCTATTTTCGATTTCCTGGAGGCGCAGTCGGGCTACCCCATCGGGACCGAGCGGTTGCCCGGGCTCGATTTCGAGTTCTGGAGCCCGCTTCTTGCCGATCTGTATGGAAACCTCTTTCACCACCACCCTCTGGATATCGCGACAGGGTTCCTCGGCTTATTCCTCTGCGTCACTGGCTGGATTTGGACGGCGCGGCGGGGGGCGCCCTGGGCGGCGGCTGGCGCCGGAATGGTTTTTCTCGTGAATTACCTCCCGTTTCAACTGATGACCATGTCGACCCACTTTTATCCGAAGTTCCTCAGCTCATCCCAGCCGCTCCTCCTGCTGGGCGTTGCGCTTTTCGCTCACTTTGCTCTGCGGGAATTTCGCTCAGTGCCGTGGGCAAGGGCCCCGGTTTTCGCCGTGGCCGCCTTTCTCTGCCTCTATGCGTTTTCCACGGCCCGCTATACCCGGTCGCACTGGGAGGCCGACTATATGCAGACGCGCCAGGCAATGGACTGGATTTTGGAGGAGACTCCCGAGAACGCCGTGATCCTGACGCGAAACGATTTTTCCTCCAGTGCCTTCCGTTTCTTCTGGTCGCGTAGGAACGAATCGCGGCGCGAGCACATTGCCCTCTCGTATATCGAGCGATGCGGAGCCCCGTCGATCCAGCAGGCCGAGGAACTGATCGTCGATTCGGGCGGCAGGCCGGTCTATTTCCTCTCGTTCTTCGAAAGCCGCGCCACGGAAGCCGATGATTTTCGGGGATGGCTCGAAGAGAAAGGCGAAGTCGTTCGGCATTTCCCAAGCGCCGCAACCGATGATTTTGTTCCCTTCGATCGATCGATTACGATCCGCCGGATCACGGCGGAGGCGGATTCTTTCCGGCCATTCATTTTGCCAAGGCCCGGCGCGCGGGCGTCGTCGCTCCTGTTCGAGGAGCAGATGAGCGGCCTGTCTCGCGGCGGCACCGGGCGCATCAAGATGCCCAATATGTCGGGCATTTCATACAACTTCGAGTTAAACGAGATGGTCGAGGGGCTGGAACTGCGTTTTGCGCGGGAGGACGGCTGGGCGAAAGGGGATGAGCTCTGGCTGGTTGCGCTGATAGACAACCAGGAGGCACTTGCCATCTTCTTCGATGACAAGCCTCCCGCCGAGGCGAGGGTACTGATCCCCCAGGCGCTTCCTGCTGGGCGCCATCGCATTGAATTCTTTGTGAGGGCCAATCGGGGCGTTTCCCGTGAACCGCTGTTTTCTCCGCTGGAACTGGCAGCCCAAGACAAACTGGCGGAAATGGATACCTTCCGGATGCGCCCGTTGGAACTCGTGGCGAAACACCCGGCCGGCCCCGAGAAACATCTCATTGATTCACGGGGGTGGCTCCGGATCGAGCATCCCTATCCAAAATTGCCTTCCACCGGGGAGCCGGGGAGGCATCTTGTTCTTCAACGAATCCGTATAGACGGGTTGCCGGACCGGGCCATCGATATGCGCGCCGTGCTTCCCGGCGGAGAGGAGCCGATCCTGTGCCGGGGGCCACGCTGGACTTTTGGCTGGGGCGTGGCGGCGGCGCCCATGGGCGGGGAAAGCCCGGAATCGCTTTCCGTCTCGACAAAGACTTTTGATCGGCAGAACCGCCGGGCGCGAGGCGAGGCTGTCTTTCTGGATCCGGCCGGCGTCTATCTCTATCCAGCGGAATAGGCGGTTGCGATTACCGGGTTTTCTTCTCGGAATGGAAGAAGTCGCGCCAGCTCGCTTCAAGGCTTTTGACCGCGGCGCGTGGCATGGGGACGGTCAGGTTCGTGCGGAGAAGTGAGAGAGAGACGTAGCCCTGCTTCACCACGCGGTCATCGGAGTCGTCGTTCACGGCGCAGGCGACCAGTTTGCTGCCGACGTTTTTATAGAAACGCTGATCATCTTCTTCCCGATACAATTCGAACTCGTCGGCAAAGAACGCGGTGCCGTGGGAGCTGAGCCGAATTCCCTTGAAATCCTTGAAGCGGCGATTGGGCAGATTGAGATTCCACAGGGTCCGAGGCTCCGGGTCCTGGTCGAGCAGCCAGGGCATCAGGCCGCGGACGACCTGCGCGGCGTCATCGAAGTGGGGCTCCCGCTCTCCCCAGCAGGCCAGGGAGCAAGCCATGGCGGGATAGCCATAGAGGGTGGCCTCGATCGCGCCGGCCACCGTGCCCGAGTAGAAAATCGAGTTTCCCGCATTCATGCCGTTGTTAATTCCGCTGAGAACAAAATCGGGTTCGAAATCCTTGACGGCGGACATGGCGAATTTGACGCAATCGGCGGGAGTCCCATCAACGGCATAGCCCCACGTGCGGTCGTTATGCTTTTGGGGGATGACCTGCATTTCATCGGCCAGAGAAAGCGAACATCCCGCGCCACTCTTTTCATAGAGGGGGGCGGCCACCAGAACGTCGAAGACCTTGTCGAGAGCACGAAAGAGAGCCTGGATTCCCGGCGCGGAGATTCCGTCGTCGTTGGTCAGGAGGATGCGGGCTTTCCGGGACATGGCGGCCTTTCACTTGGCGAAAACTGATGGGAGTCTTGCGGCGCCCGGCGCTATTGCAAGAGGAAATGGCTACTGATAAGTCGGCGCGGGGAATCGGCGCAGGATCTCGAGCCATTCGTTTGTTTCCCGGGACGACAGGCGATACAAGTCCGAATGAGGGAAGGCGATCCGAGCAGGACGATGGCGCAGAAAAAGGGCGGGAGGAGGCAGCAGCCGCGCCCGCCGGTGGACAATAACAAACGTCATTTCGGCCTGGGCCGGATTGTCGACCACCTGCTCATTCAAACCCCGCCAGTAGAGCAGATAGGCGTAGGCCACATCAACGCCGGTTTGCGGATTACGCGCGTTTTGCATGACGGAGATGCGAGCGTCCTCGGGGGTAACCGCCTCGATTTCGGTGATGATGGCCATTTTCTCGCGCAGGGAGAGATTCGGACCGGCTCCCCGGGAAAGGGCATGGCGGACGGAAAGCGTCAGGCCGGCGCTGGCGATTGTATAGACAGCGAGAATGGCGAGGAGAACGGGGCGAAAGCGCGGACGGTCGAGTTTCTGGAGAAACACCGAGGCGGCCAGAATGGCGGGCGGCAACGCGGGCAGAAAATAGGGGGGGACGGACGCCGTGAGCAGGACGCCAAACACCAGGGCGGGAAGCAGCACGGCGAGCAGTACAATGCGCAGACAATGATTCCCCGTTCCTTTTGCGGATTCAAAGGAGGTGGCGATCAACCCGCCCGCGAGGAGACCGAGAGCCAGGATACTGGCCAGGGCGGAAAACACCTTTGCGGGTGCCGACACCATCCAGGGGCGGGCGGCGCCCAGCAGATCATTGTGCCAGAGGTCCCCGAGCACCATGGCCCAGGCACCGAGCGGCGGAACGGGAATCCCGAGATCGCGGCGCACAGTGGCCCCGCTGAGGTGAGCGAAGATGATGCGGGTTTCTTCAAAACCTGTCTGGAATTCGTTGGCGATCCAGGGAAGATAAATGACGCCCAGAACAAGGGCCCCGGCGGCGACGGCGCGGCCGCGATGGCGAAAAGGAACGGCCACAAGTATAGAGACGCCGGGGAGCCAGAGAAGCAGTCCGCTGAGGTGGAATGCCTGGCCCGCCGCGGCAGCGGCAAAGGAACTGGCCAGGAATTTCCATGAGCGGCGTTTGCGCGCCTCGAAGGCGGCCCAGAGCGACAAGGTTCCGCAAAGCACCATGAGGTCGGCGCCCCAAAGGCGGCGGCTGTGCTCGACGGCGGCGGGACACACGGCGAGAAGCAGGGCGGCGATCCAGCCTGCCCGGCGACCGGCGAGCAGCTCCCCCGCCCGGCGCATGGGAACAAGAGCCAGAGAGCCGAGCAGGGCAATCACCAGGAGCGCGGCGCGCGGGTCTTTCGCAAGGGCGAAAACAGGCGCGAAGAGATAGAGGAGGAGCGGCGGATTATGAAAGCCGTAGCTGGTTTCGATGCCTGTGAGGGGGAAACGGCGGAGGTGGCCGATCTGGCTGCTGACCGCCGCCGCGATGGCCTCGTCGATTTCGAAATGGACCAGATCGATGTGCCAGGCCCGCAAAAAGAAAGCGAGGGGGAAGAGCACGCACCACGGCCAGGAGGAGGGGAAAGTTTTGATGGAAAATCGCTCGTGCATGGACCCTGGATCCGGTGTGTCATCATCGCCGATCCATTGTTTGGACCTTGCCTTGGGCCGTGAAAAGAGAAAACCCCGGAGAAGGAATCTCCGGGGCCTTGGAAAGTTCAACTGGAGGAGAGCTTACTGATAAAGCTCCCAGCTCGCATTGAAGGTGGTCTGGGTGGGGCCATCCTGGAGGATTTGGGGCTGGCTGTTGTTGTCGGCGCCATCCGTTTCCAGGAAGGTGTTCGAGTCAAGCGCCAGAGTCTTGGGAACGGAAGGCTGTGTGGCGCTGGGGTTGGGGAGGTGATCCTCAGCCGAGAATGTCTGAACGGCGTTGGGATTCGCCATCACCATGATGTTGTAGAAGAAGTTCGCCCGATCGACAGGATCCGCGGTGTCGAGCACCGTGAATTTGATATCGAGGAACGCGGCGCGCTGCGAGGTGCCGGTGGTGCTGCCTGCCGGTCCGAGCGGCGAGGTGGCTTCCGCTTCGGTCAAGTCGTTGCGGCGGGTGGGGATATCGCCGAGCGGCGAAATACTTTCCAATCGCTGGCCCACGCCGGTAATGGCAATCTGGAGGAAGCCTGCCGGGGCCGTACCGAGGTCTTCGACGATGAAGCCGGAGTTGTCCCAGAGCATGGCATTGCGCTCGTCACGCCCATCGTCCGGCGGAGTCGGATAGACGCTGGAGGGATAAGCGTCGGCGACGAGGCGATAGTCGCTCAGGAGACGAACTTTGGGGCTGCCGTAGGCGTTATCATCGCTGGGTGTTTCCGGGATGATTTCGCTGAATTTATCGCCGCCGCCGGGAATGGAGACAGTCGATTCATCCACGACGCCTTCGGGAATCTGGACGGCGATGTTGAAGCCGGAAAGAACGAGGCCGGGCGAAGTCGGGTCGTCCACATCGCCGTGCATGGTGACGCGGAGAACCGCTTCCTGCTCGGCGGTGACGAGCGGATGGCCCTTGATCCATTCGTAGTCAAACTTGGGTGCTGGTAGCTGGGCGCTGGCCACAGAGGCGCCCATGCCGGCAAAGAAGGCCAGCAGGACGCTGAGAAGGAGAAAACGGCCTTTGAACATCTCTCAGTGAATCCTTTCAAATAAAGTGGGGTCTTGCTCGAGGAATAAGAAATCAAACCGGGGGGGTCGTCAAGTCCAGGGGGACCGTGGAAAGTCAGAAAAAGACCGGCGGAGGAGTGGGCTCACCCGCTCGAATCCGCCGGCCGGTTAGGTCTTGCGTCGCGTGATGTGCCGCTTGGGCTTATTGATTCTCAGAAGTTTACCAATGCTTGAAAAAGTGATTCGGCAGGGAAGTTATCCCTGCCGAATCGATTCAGCTGTTTCCGAGATCAATCGATACCCGGCAGAGCCGGCAGCTTGTCGCGGACGCCCGCCTGGAAGCGAAGGATCTGAAGCGGGTTGGCCAGCGAGTTCACGCCGAGGCCGGAGACGTCGAGGGCATTCAGGTCACCAAAGATCTGGCTCTTCAGCGAACCGAACTGGCCGTTCACGATCTGGAGAGAGCGGACCGCGTCGGTCAGGGTCGCGTCGCCGTCGCGGAGCACGTCGCCCAGCGAGTCTTCCACGCCGGTGTTCGTGGCGAAGGAGTCCTCATACCAGTCGACGATGCCATTGTCATCGGCGTCCAGGTTGATGTCGAAAACGCCAGCGGGGAAGTCGCCGCCATCGCGCGGGTCGGTCCCCTGAGCCGCTTCAACACCGTCGGGCCAGCCGTCTCCATCGGAGTCGAACTTGGTGTAGTTGTCGTCGGCCAGTTCCCAGGCGTCGGGCCAGGCGTCGAGGTCGCGGTCAAGCTGCGCCACGACCTGGCTCTCGGTGAAGCCCGAGTTATCCCAGGCTTCCGTGCCATCGAACATGTCGTAGGTCAGGACGCCTGCGGTGAAGTCCTTGTCCTCGAAGAGTTCGCCAGCGCTGTTGACGACGGGCACGTCGCCAGTGATCAGGCCGTCGGTTTCCTGCGCACCATAGCCATAGAACTCGTTATGCCAGTTCTCGGCGATATTGAGGTTGAAGGTGCCGGCGGTGGGGAACTTCTCGCCGTTGAAGTACGGGTCCACTTCGGTGAAGTAGAGGTTGTTCAACGTTTCGAATATGGTCGGCGCGTTGATGAAGAAGAAGTCCGTGGCTGGGCCGTTGAACACGTTCGTGTCAAAGCTGACAGTGGTGTCGCGGCTGGCAATGATGCCGTTACGGACCGAGCCAAGGAGGCTGTTGGAGACAGAGACGTCGGACACGTCGACCGCGCGGATCGCGGGATCGAGGTTGTCCAGGTAGGAGCCCGTGACCGTCACGAAAGACTCGTCGGCGGGAACCGTGTCGTCGCCTTCGGCGTCAATACCGGCGGCGAACGCGTTCTTGAGCGTCGAGTTCTCGACGATCACTTCGCCGCCCTTCATGACCTTGATGAGCGAGTTCACGTCTTTCGGTCCGGGGAACGGGGTGTTGCCGTCGATGACGAGGTCCTGGATCGTCAGCGTGCCGCCCGCTTCAACGACGAACAGCGGCGAGCCGAGTTCTTTGACCGTCGGGCTGACGACCGGGGTGTCCGGGGCGCCGAACTTGAGGTTCGGGTCGCGGCGGATCGTCACGTCCTTGTCGATGATCGTGCCGGGGGCATACTCGGTGTCGACGGAGATGTCGACAACGAGGGGATCGGCGGGATCGTCGACGAAGATGTTGGGATCGCCCTGGGGAACGGGGTTGCCGAAGGCGTTGTAGCCAATGGCCGCTTCTTCGCTGGAAATGTCCACGCCACCGTCAGCAGTGGGAGGAGTGGGGAACGACCAGTAGGGGTCGAAGGTCCACTCGTCATCGCTGGTGCGGTTGAAGGTCGTGGCCGGGGCCTGGATCACTTCCGCGGCGAGGATGCCAGCCTGCGAGAACGCAGTCAGCTGCTCGTCGGCCGGGGACATTTCGAAGGCAAGGGGCTCAACGGACATGTCGTTGAGGGCCGGAATGCCGGAAACGCCTTCCCACGTGTTGTTCACGCCCCAAAGGACGCGCGAACCACCGGAGACGCCAAAGCCGCCCGCCGTGGCGTTGCGGATGGCCGGGGCGTAGAACACCTCGTAGGGCGGGCTGATCTGGTTGTTGGGATCGTTATAGCCCATGTTCGTGAAGGTGGTGTCGGTGATCACCGTGCCGTCGTCGGGGTCCGTGGCGTCGAACCAGACGGGGTAGAAGGCGACGGGCATGTTGGCGAAGCTGTTGCCGTCGAATTCATAGACAGCACCCACGTCGCCATCGACGCGCTCGTCGATACCGGTCGGGATGATGCCGTAGCCCCAGAACTTCTCGATGCCGCTGCCGAGGTCCAGACCCATATCAAAGGTGTTGTTGTTGATACGGACAACACTTTGGCTGGAGGCGCCACGGTTCGAGTTGTTGTTGTCGTAAATACAGGTAAAGCGGGAGTTCTGCTGCTGGGGCAGAGCCGGGTCCATGTAGGCATTGAACGTATTGTTCGTGATAAACATGCCCTGGGCCGCGTTGCCGTTACAGCAGTTGCCGACGAAGCCATAGCTTGTGCCGGTGTAGCCGGGGTTGGTGGGCTCGCCGGTGTTCGGGTCCGGCATCGGAATGCCAGCGTTGACGATGTGGTAGAACGTGTTGCCGTCGACGGTCATGTCCGTGGTCATCTGGGGCTGCCAGAACATTCCGTAGGCGGCGGACTGATCGTAGGTGCCCATGTAAAATGTGCAGTTCTGGATCGTCAGCGTATTAATGCCTCCGCTGGCGGCCCAGTAGGACAGTTCAAATCCACGGAATTCGATGTTATCGATCGTCAGGTCGTTCACCGTCTCGTCCTGATAGAAGCCGGTATCAAAGGCGCCGTTTTCTTTGTCGAGGACGATGGCGGCGGCATCCATGCCGATGAGGGTGAGTCCACTGTAGGTGGAAGTCGGGGGGTAGGGGAGCTCGCCGGCGGAGTTATAGGCCGCCTCGGCATTGGTTTCGGTCAGATCGAACTCACCAAAGAGTTCGACCACCGTGTTGTTCTGGGAAATGCTGGTCATCGCATTTTCCAGACGGGTGTAATCATTGTCGGTGGTCAGGTCCGCAGAGGGCTGATCCGGCGCCGAGTCGGCGTCCGGGCCATCATAATTAACGGACAGGACCTGGATGGTCTGGGCGCTGGCGAGACCGGCTGAAAGCAGCAGGGCCGCGGCAGACACCGCAAGGGTGGGGCGATTAAGGCCAACCATGGTAATATCACTTCCTCCTTCTTAGAAATCGGCAGGTTGATTGCCGTTTTTTCCGGGTCGTGGGGTCCTCCGCCTGAATTTGAAGCGGAGTGGTTTCACTTACGAGACTGAATTCCTGGCAAGCCGTCTAGCCATGTCCTGCCGGACGAATGTCGGCTCCATGGATCTCACTTTTTCCCGTATATCGTGTTCTAGAGTCGACATCCTGCTTCCAGCGTCAAGTAAAAACCGGCGCTTTTCCCTGAGATGAC
Organism: uncultured Candidatus Sumerlaeota bacterium; assembly: GCA_964346275.1. GTDB lineage: Bacteria > Sumerlaeota > Sumerlaeia > SLMS01 > SLMS01 > CAYFUR01. The sequence goes on along the minus strand of CAYFUR010000067.1, from coordinate 7,478 downwards.
TCGGGTTGAAATAGCCGTGACTCAAAATCCCTCCGGGAAATCCCTTAAGGAACGAGGCGCCTACTCTGAGCGGTCCGGCAGGCAGGTAGCCACGTTGACTAGTCGCTTCAGTATTTAATATGGAAGGAGGAATTAAGTGCGTCAATACTGATCCACAGGAAATGATCGCCCGGCAAGCGGAGGCATGGGGAGATCAAGCGCTCCCCCCACGGCGCGGAGGAGCATGGCTTCCCCCTCGGTGAGCTTTTCATCGGCATTCACCGCACGAACGCAGGCCTCAAGCACCCGCTTTTTCACGTGGGGGGATGCCTGGGCGAGCGCGATGAACGCCGCACGGATGGCTTTTGGCGAGCAGGATGCCTTTTCGGCGAGTTGGAATCGCGAGGCTTTTTCCCCAAAGCTGGACGCGCCTGCTGAAAAAGCCTCTTGCGCGGTGCTCCGGTTATCGCCGGAGCTGTGCGCCAGCGAGCTGAGAAGCAATCCGATGTGGCTTACGAGCGGGGTGATCGAGTAATACTGGGGGCCGCGCATGGTTCGTTTTCTGGTCTCGGGGTCGAGTTGCTTGCGCACCAGGACTTCGATGGCCAGTTCGAGAAGCGTCGTTTTCTGATCCGATTGAATCAGGTCCTCCACAGCGCGGAGGAAAGTCCCGGATTCGTCCGGGTTCGCTTTCCGGAGGGCGGGAAGGGCCAGATCGATGAGAGCGAGCCGCGCCGGGGCTCCCATGCCTTTTGTTTCTCCAAGGGCCTGTTCGGCTTCGAAGCGCCACTCCGTCGGCAGTTTCTTGAGACCTTCCTGGTCGCTGGCTTCATCCTCTCGGATCAGCAGGGCGAAGAGGGTGCCCATGGCGCCGCCGACGCGCCGGACGCGGGACCGAAGGCTGTCGGGCACGGTGCGCAGGATGCCTTGGGCATGCTCGATTCCCTCGGGGCGAATCTGGCCGACCTGGGAGAGGATGGCGGCGGCTCCGATAGCCATCATGCGCTGCTGGGGTGCTCCCTGCGCTCCCCCGGCGCCGGGCGGGAGCACCGGGCCCTGCTGGCCACCGGTCCCCTGCTGGGCCGTGGGTGGCATGACGGGAGGCATCTGGCCTGGCTGGCCGCCGGGAAGCGGGGCGGTCTTGGGTGGTTTGGGCGGTTCAGCGGTCCGCGCCCGGCCCTGCGCTTCCTTCAGGCTGGGGAATTCGATGTCCTTGATCGCCGGGAACGTGCCATCCCAGGAGGGAAGAATATTACGAATGCGTTTCGGCAGAGGGGGATGGGTTGAGAGGACGTTCGAGGCGTTGGCTCGCTGGCCCGCCTTCAGGGCGTTGCCGAAGAAGAAGTGGCTGGCCTGCTCGGCCTGGGCGAGATAGACGCGCGATCCGCTCTCGAGGCCGCCGATCTTCTTCAGAGCCCCGGCGATCCCCTCCGGATAGCGCGTATATTGGACGGCGGCCGCATCAGCGAGGTATTCGCGCTGGCGGGAGACGGCGGCCTTGATGATCCGGGCAAAGAGGAGGCCGATCAACCCCACGAGGAAAATCACGGCCCCGGCCGCGAGAAGCCGGGGGTCGGCCCCCCGGCGGCCACGCCCGCGGTGGCTGGAATCCGCGCCCAGCGAGGCGAACATGATCCCCTTGCCGACCAGGCCGATTTGCTGGATGCCGTGAACCACGCCCATCAGGTTGATATTCAGCCGCATATCTCCGTTTACGATATGACTGAATTCGTGGGCGATGACTCCCTGCAGCTCGGGCCGGGAGAGATGCTTGATGGCGCCTTCGGTCACGGTGATGGCGGCGTCGCTTTGCGTAAAGCCCGCGGCGAAGGCGTTGATTCCCCTCTCTTGCTTGAGGAGATAGACGGAGGGATGGGGACAGCCGGAAGCGATCGACATCTCTTCGATGACATTGAGGAGTTTGCGTTCGTCCTGGTCTTTGGTGTCGATGGCAACGGGCACGGCGCCCAGCATCCCGGCGACGGCGCTGCCGCCTTTGCGGAGACTGAGAATCTTGAAAAGCGTCCCGCCGCCGATGACAAGGATCGTTGCCCCGGCGACGGCGGCGAAAACCTTGGGCTGAAAGTAGAAATCCATCAGGGTGCCCTGCTTCGCGCCCAAATCGCCCGTGAGGAAGAAATAGGCCATCGTGGTGACGACAAAATAGACCGCCAGGATGATCAGCAAAACGGCGATGCAGAACAGCAGGACGAGAAGCCCGGTCTTGCGCAGAGCCCGGGCCTGGTTTTGAAAGAAATCCGCCGTCGTGGTTTTCGCGGTCAAGAGACGTCACTCCGGGCAGGGAAGAATTCGGGATCAATTTCTCTTTCGATGGACAAACCCGATATTCCAGCGGAGAAACCGCGAGAAGCAATCCCCGATTTTCCCAATTTGGGGTTCCAGGCCCCCTGCGCAAACATTCTCCCTTGTGCTTTCGTCTTACTCTGCAATAGGAGCACTCTTCATCGAGAATTGCCGCATCAAGGAGTCTTGGCCCATGTTGCCATGGGGCTTTTCCCTTCCGATCCCGACGCAAGGAAGACAGAATGGTTAGAAAAAACAATCCCGTGCGACTCACAATCCTGGCCGCGATGGCGCTGTTTCTGTTTGGGTTGACCGGAAATCTCTCCGCCCAGAGCGACCCACCCGCGCCACCGCAGGTGACTTTCCCCCAGAACGGCCAGAACGGTGTTCCCTTTATCGATCTGACCATTACCTGGGCCGATCCGCCCCCGGACAGCCCGCCGGTCGATGAGTACATCATCTATCTCGGAGAGGACAGTTCCTCCCTGCAGGAAATCGGGCGTGTTCCCGGCACCGAGCGCTCCTTCATGCTGTCCTCGGAGCTGGAAAACGACACCACCTACTTCTTTCGCCTGAATGCGGAAAACAGCGCCGGACTCTCCATCAACTCGACGCCGCTTCGCTTTATCACCGAGGCCACCGCGGAACCGGTCACGATCTATTATCACATCGATCGGGACGAGGAGATCAACGGCGAGCGCATTGTCACCTACTCCGTGGAGCTTCGCAACAACCCCGACGGCGCCTTTCCCCAAAGCTACTCCTTCACCCTCTCGTGGGACGACAGCGTGCTGACAGACTATGATCTGTCTTCTCCCTCGTCAGAGCTGGTGCCCCGGATCCAAATCACTCCCAATGATAATTTCACGCCCGATGACTTTCCCCCGAACAAGAAGGTGGTCACGGGGCAGGCCTTTCAGAACATCATCACCGAAGGCTTCATGTTCGAGGTATCGTTTCGCCTGATCGGCGATATCGGCCTTTTCACCCCGAACCCACTCCAGGTCTTCGACACCGAGGGCGTGGATGAGGCGATCATCACGGCAAACAGCAACGCCATCGATCATAACTTTGCCGGAAGCACGCTGATCCCGTTTCCTCAGTCCCCGAAAATCGTGGGGCCGGAAAACAACATCCAGGGCCTGACCAGCGGGCCAGAGCTGGAATGGGAAGAAGCACTGTTTAACCGCGGCTGGGAAATCTTTGTTTGGGAAGAGAACGAGCTGACTCCCAACGAGCCTCTGGCCTCCGGTGATTTGACGGACTTCGGCCGCCCGGGCCGGGTGCGCTCCTTCGACGTCCCGGACGACGTGGTGGAACTGGGCAAGGTCTATAAATGGCAGGTGCGCGGCACGAATTTGCGGGGATCATTTCCCTCGGAAATTCGTCTTTTCCGCATGCAGGGCGCTCCGACGCCAACACCCAGCCCGACCCCCACTCCTTCGCCCACGCCCTCGCCAAGTCCCACGGCGAGCCCCTCGCCCACCCCCTCGCCATCCCCTTCGATTTCACCGACGCCGTCGATCTCGCCCACGGCGACGCCAACACCCATCGGCAGCCCAACGCCCAGCCCCACGCCTTCGCCCACGGTGATTCCCCGCGTCGGAGAGGTGCTGAATTGGCTCCTGGACCGCGAAGGGGCTTCGATTCCCCCCGATTCCAACAGCGACCAGTTGATCGACAGCGCCGACATCGTCTCGGTGATTCCCTGACGAGAAATTCCCGCCGGCGGGAGGCACCTTGCTCCTGCCGGCTTTCTTTCTCATTTCTGATTTCCCTGCTTGAACCTCCCCGAACTCTCTTCGATTCTGGTTTCATCGACCTGAAATATTCTTGCCTTCGGCTCTGCCGAGCCCATCGGCCAACGCAATGTCTGAAAAATTCTTTTCTTCATCCGACAATCAGGACACCTCCGAGGCCGAAGAGCGCAAGATTCCCGGTGCCGTGATCAAACGCCTTTCCCTCTATGCGCGAATTCTTCAAACGCTGGAGATGGAAAGTGTGGAGAAGATCAGCTCGGCGGGCCTGGCCCAGCGGCTCGGCCTGAATTCGGCCCAGGTGCGCAAAGACCTCGCCCTTTTTGGCCAGTTTGGCGTTCCCGGATTTGGTTATTACGTGACCGAGTTGCGCCGCGAATTGCGCCGGATCCTCGGCAAGGACCGCGAGGTCAACGTTGTGCTGATCGGGGTCGGCAACCTTGGCTCGGCCCTGATGTCATACCATGGTTTCATTAAAGAAGGCTTCACGATGCTCTGGGGTTTTGACATCGACCCAGTCGCAGCGCGCAGGCGATCGCGCACGAAGGTGCCGATCTATTCCATGGACGAATTGGAACAGCGGCTGGCGAGCCGCCATATCGATATCGCGGTGCTCGCCGTGCCCGCTTCCGCCGCGCAGGAAACCGCCGAACGCCTGGTGGAGCTGGGGATACACGCCATCCTGAATTTCGTGCCAACGCGCCTCACGACGCCGGAACACGTTCATGTGCGCTATGTGGACCTGTCGCTGGAGCTGGAAAGCCTGAGTTACTACGTGCGGGATATCTGATTTTTCGAAAAATCATCTTTTGAATGAAACCTTTTCCTCGCTTGCGTGGTCTACCTTGAGAGAAGAGGCAAGTGCCCGCAGGAATCGATCTCTGACAGGAGGGGGTTTCCGTGATGCCGAAAACGGCCAAACAGGCTGGCGCCATGGCGGCTGTATTGCTGTGTGCGATTTTTCTCTCGGGATGTGTCTTCGCCCTGGGCAACCGGGGGCTGAAGGACGAGGCGATGGACTCCAATTTCGACCGGTTGGAATCGAACCTCGAGAACCTTGAACGCCAGCTCGACACCGTGGAAAAGGAAGTGCGCCGAAATTCCCCGGCAAAGGCTCACGAGATGGAACTCGAAGTGCAACGGCTGGAGCGGGAAGTCAAGATGCTCCGCAAGGAGCGTGACGCGCTGAAAGAAAAGTTGGAAGAGCGCTGGGAGTCCGGCCAGAAGATAAACAAACCCCATGACGAAGGGGAGAGCGAATAGAGATTTCCAGGAAAGCCTTCCCTCCGAGTGAGGGGAGTCGAAAGGCGGCCGGTTTTGGGGGAACGGCCGCCTTTCGCTTTCAAGGCCGGGAGGCCTGTCTCGCCCGAAATCCCTTGCGGATTTGGACCACCGGGACCACATTGCTCCTGGTCTGAAAACTCAAGGAGGAGCCATGCCGTGGACAGATTAGCAGAAGCCTATCGCCAAGAGAATATCGCCTCGCGCGATACGCGGACTGGGTTGCTCCTCCTCATGCTCATCTCCGCGCTGGTGGATGAACAAGAGCACCCGGAGTTGACCCGGGAGATCGCCCGCATCGCCAGCGAAGAGCCGGAGTTCAGTGGGCGGCTTGACGAGTTCGACCAGATCCTGGCGGAGGCGCAAAACCGGCTCCACAGTTCCCCCGACGACTTGATGAAGAGGGTTGCCGAGCTTCTGGACAAACCCGCGGCCCGCCGCCGGGGGATCGAATTCGCCGCTCGCGTGGTGACCGCCGATGGAATCGTCAGCCGGGGCCAGCGCGACCTGCTGCGCAAGCTGGCGGAAAACCTGGAATTGAGTGAGGAGGACTTCGAGGACGCGATTTTAACGGTCCAGCGGCGGCTCGTTCGATTCATGATTGTCTATCTTGTTTATCTGACCGCGCTTTCCGACGGACAGGTCCATTCCCAGGAATTCGAAAAAATGATTCCCTTTGCCCTGAGGCTTCCCGCGTTCAGCGGTGTTTCCACAGAGGAATACGCCCACATCTGCCATTCGGCGCGGGACCACCTGGACGAGATGCGCGGCGAGCGGGGCGTGGATTACATCACGCGGACGCTGCGCAATGCCTCGGATTTGCTGGAACAGCCGGACCTCCCCCGCCAAGGATTGCAGCTTGTCGCCCGCGGGATTTTTGCCGACGGCGTCGTGCGCGAGAGCGAAAAGGAATTCTATCTGAAAATCGCGGGGAAACTGGACATCGATGCCAAAGAGGCGGAGGCCATCATCAGCGAGGCCACAAAAGAAAACTCCTGATTTTCCGCTTTTTCCTGAACGCGCCTGAGAACGCAAAATCGCCCGCCCGGCAAGCCGGACGGGCGATTCGATTTTTCGGACAGGAGAAGAAAGAAGGGCTTAGTCGCCCTGGATCGAGTTGATCTTGGACGTAAACGGGCCGCCATATTTTTCCGGCCCGCCAACTGTGCCGCCAACGCGGAAGATGGAACCAAAGGAAATGGTTCCGTTGGTCGGATCGTAGACGTGGTTCGAAATGGCTTCTTCCGTGGTATCGCCACGGAGCAGGCCACTCATGTTCGGGTAAATGCTGTCGGGGCCGGGCGAGTTGAGAATCCACCAATAGGCAGCCTTCGTGTTGGTGCGGTCCCAAGTGGCGAGAGCGCCGAACTGGCCCGAGGTTGGATCGCCGGCGTAATACTTGTAGTATTTGGCCGCTTCCGCCTGGTCGGCGGGCAGTTCAAAGGGGCCGCTGATGGAGCCGTTTGTCTCGTTGATGGTTCCGGTGCGCTGCTTTGAAAAGAACGGATCAGGCAGGAGACCGGAGGTCACGTAAGCAATGGGGCTGCTCAGGCGCGAGAGAATCCGGCCTTCTTCCTGGGGCACGCCTCCGGCGGCAGGCTGATAATAAACACCGAGGCCGAAGAAATTGCCCTTGATGTAGGCGTTGTTGTCGACGCGGTAGGCTTCGAGGCCGGTCGCAAGAGTACGCATGTCGGCTTTTGCACGGCTAACCTTCGAGCGCACCTGCGCTTCGAGGAAGTTAGGGACGGCGATGGCGGCCAGAATCGCAATGATGGCAACCACGATGAGAAGTTCGATGAGGGTGAATCCCTTGTTCCAAAATGTCTTCTTCACGACCACTCTCCGTTGAATCTTCTGGATTGGCAAACAGATCAGATTGCCAATCCAGTGACGCGCACACAACCCCAAAATCCTTTCCAGTGACAAGGAAATTGAATCTGACAGAGAATTGTAAGAGCGAGAACCAACGGGAAATGCCCGGCCTGCCATGGCAAAACCGCTGGGTCACGGGCTTTCCCTGGGCCGCCGAACCCTTGGAATATCGCGGGCGCTTTTATTACCATTTCACGGCGCCGGGACGCGACAGCGAGGGAGTGCGAAAAATCGGGGTCGGCGCCTGGACGCCGGGAAGCAGCCGCAAAAGTGTGGAAGTAC